>JAWOGQ010000042.1:0-9677 GCA_046496745.1 Candidatus Woesearchaeota archaeon
ATAAGTGTACAATATTATACAACCTCTACAAAAAATAATCAACAGATATCAATCGATCACATGTATCTCACCATCAACTACATCAAGGAAACAACAGAACCTGTTGTGAAACTGAATGACCCGGGAAAAACAAATATCTACACAAGCAACAATACAGTGACCCTCAATTACACTGTTCAGGAAGACTACCCTGACTATTGTAACATCTGGAGCAACTTCAACGGGAATTGGGAAATCAACCATACAGAATACACCCCGCAAGAGAACAACAGCCATACCGTGACATTACCACACGGAACATACAAATGGACTGTTGAATGCGTTGACCTCTCAAGCAACACAGGCACCACAAAGAACAACACTTTCCAGGTAACAGACGTCATAGGCAACGCCATAAACAGCACACCAAACATTGAAACAAACATAACAATAGATAACAGGCCATTGAATATCACCGAGGATTATGAAGGTATACTGAATGTGACAATCCACAATGCAACAGAACCGATGGTATCATTCACCCATGACTTCTCAGAAATGCTTGACCTTAGAAGTATTGACCTGGCTGCAGGCAATGGCTCAATCGCAACAAGTATTCCAGGAAAGACTGTCACTCTGCATGTTCCGGTCAAAGACTCACAATGTAATACAATCATCTGTGAAGGAGTCATGGATGCAGAAGGATGCACATCATCAGACCAGGAGATAATCTACAAGGAACCTGATTCCGGATACTGTAACGTGATCGTAGACGGGACCTGGGCACAGGACCAGCCTGATGAGACAGACGCAAAAGCAACCGATCTCTACCCTGAGACCTACGACATAAAAGAAGGTGACAATATCACCCTATTCGGAGAAGTTTCAAATGAAGGAAACACCATATTCCCTAATCTTACAATCCGATTCCTTGATGAAACAGTCATCGCAAGTAAGACAATATACAATCTATCACCAGAAGAAACGATCACACTAAACACCACCTGGATTGCAGGCCTTGCCACCAATGACATAGAACTACAGGTAGACCCACCAATTGGCTCAGGAGAATTCGCGGAATTCAACGAAAGCAACAACAACATGAGTATCACCCTTGATACAGGCACATGGCAGACCTATTACGGAGACATATCCGGCAATATCACCCTGGGAGACGGTGCCAGCACAGCACATGTATGGATACCAGAGAACACAGGAAATGTCTACATTGCAGACTCAGACCAGGACATTGACTGGTCAAGCCTCCAGAGCCTTGGCCGCAACAATGAGTCTGGACCTGCAAGCCAGGACTTCCTTGAAGCAGATACTGCACTTAACCTGACAGGTCACCCAGAAAACATAACTGGATTGTTCAGCACAGATGGAAGCCAGCCAAAAGAGACCACTACCATGACCATAAAAGGACAGGAGATCCAGGAGATCCCTGTGATCAACAGCACCGACAGCTCTGACTTCAGGACAGGTATACTCTGGGATGCAAGTATTGGTAATGAATATGATGGAAGCCAGCACCTTATTTTCGTGACAAAGACCAATAAAGATACACCAGGAAGATTCGGGACATATGATTATGAGATAAGGGTTCCCGCACAACTTGAGGACGCTGACACCACAACAGAAGAATTAGCAGTCTATGTTGAGATAATCTGACGAAACAAAAGCTTTATAAAGGGATTCCTATTCTTCAAACCCATCTGGGGCTGTGGGTTAGCTTGGCTATACTTCCAGGTTTGGGACCTGGTGACCCCAGTTCGAATCTGGGCAGCCCCATACGAGTTGATAATTATGGCAAAAAAGAAAAGATTATCCGGCAGCGCCAAGCGTTTTGGTTCAAGATATGGGCGTAGCATACGGGAAAAAGTCGCAAAGATAGAGAAAACTGCACGCATGAAACACAAGTGCCCATATTGCAACAAGACTAAAGTCCGGCGCGTGAGTGTAGGTATATGGGGCTGCCAAAGCTGTGGATCAAAATTCACTGGTCAGGCATATACTCCAATCCTTAGGGCAATTGCAAAACCAAAGATAAAAGGACCTGAAAATGGTTAAATACAAGTGCTTCGAATGCAACAAAAAAGTTGGTGATGAATTCACCAGGAAAAGGGTAAGATGCCCATACTGCGGCAGCAAGATACTTTACAAGCAAAGGTCTGTCACGACCAAGCTTAAAGCCAGATGAAATACTCTGCCCATATAAGGGTCAGTGATCCACTGGTATACCAGGTATTAAAACCCGAAGAAACCAGTTTCCACAGGGCAGGCTGGACCATAACAGAGACAGGCAACATAACAGTAACTGCCCAGGACGCAACCGCCCTCAAAGCAATGATCAACTCGGTCTCTAAAGCCCTTAACATAATCGAGAAAACGCGTTCAATACAATGACTGAAGACGACATAAAACAGATGCAATTGCTTGAGCAGAACTTACAAGCCTATCTTTCTCAGAAACAGCAGTTCCAGGCTCAGCTTATTGAAATAAATTCTGCGATTGAAGAACTAGAGCAGGATAAGGACTCCTTCAAGATAATCGGAAACATCATGGTCAAGAAAAAGCCTGAAGACATAAAAAAAGAACTCCAGGAGAAAAAGGAAAAGATTGAACTCCGGATAAAGTCCATCGAAAAACAGGAAGATTTAATAAAGAAAAAATCCAAAGACCTTCAAGGCAAAGTAATGCAACAAATGAATGAGGGATAAGATGAGTGACCTTGCAAACATCATAGAGTTTCTTCATGAGCTTGAGGATGATAACACCATACCCCGCAACGTAAAGAACAAGATTACGTCTGTTATACAGATTCTTGAAGACGAAGGGGACCAGGGAATGAACATAAATCGTGCTCTTGATGAACTGGAAGAGATATCAAACGATACCAATATGCAGCCTTTCACCAGGACCCAGATCTGGAATATCGTAAGCCTTCTCGAGAATATTTAATTCTTCTTTATTATCTCATGCTTTACCAGAACAGAGTTAGGTATGGATATCACATCACCATTCTTAGTGACCAATCGCGTCTCCACAAGATTAAGATGCTCAATCTTACCCTCTATATCCTTATAGCGGATCTTATCCCCAACCTTCAAGAAACCCTTCTTCTGCAGGCTAAGCCCCGCGAACATGTTAGGTATGAAATCCCTCACACCAAGTAGGAAAGAGACAATCACTATCAGGATAATCCCTGAGGAGATGATATACAGTATAGTCGTGGTAAGTCCAAGCTGATTAAGCGCCATCACGATCACAAAAAAATATATGAGATACATTACTGCGCTCGCCACAAATTCCTCCAGGGAAAACTCCTTTCCTGTTGCATTCTTGAATATATGGTTCAGCTCTATCTCACCAAGCACCCGCTGGACAAGTTTGCCCGCCATCCTTCCGATTACAAAACCCACCAACAGGATTATGGCTGCAAGTATCAGGTTGAACAGGAATCCCTCATACAATGACGTTGACAAGTCAAACGCCTCGGCTATAAATGTCACATTCATATCAGTACTAAAGCAAGTGCACTATAAAAAGCTTATTGCAAATCAATTTATATAACCAGGTAGCCTTAGGATCAATGGAATCGGAATCACGCTTTGTCCTGCGTCAATTGAAGTTCCTCCTGATGCTTCCCATCACATTATTTCTCATTTTAATAAAAAAGAGAAATTTTGAAGAACTAAAAAAACCGTTCCATGACTTTTGCAGTTTCTTTTTCCAGCCAAGAATAACAATTGTACTCATCACGATCAACATGATAGCTTATGTCCTGGAATTCTTCCTTCCTGTCCAGCAATATTTCTTCCAGCCAGAACATCTCTTCACCCTTAATCTGCCGCCGATCATCCTTTCCTGGTTCTTCCATGCAAACCTGGCACACCTTTTCTCAAACATGCTCGCGCTCTACATCTTCGGGAGGATAATAGAATCCATGTTTCAGGCAAGGATGCTTTTGATCTACTTCGGCTCAGCACTCATCGCAAGTATCGTCTCAGGACTTGCAGGCCAGGGTGGAATAGGAGCATCAGGGGCGATTGCAGGGCTTATCTCAACAGCAATCCTCCTGAGACCTTTTTATCTCACCTACCTTATTGCAGGCATCCCGATCCCGATAATCCTTATCGGGTGGACAGCGATCCTTGCAGACGCAAGCGGGATAATCCATCCAGACCCTGCAAGCAATATCGGCCATTTCGCGCACATGGGAGGCTATCTTGCAATAACCATACTTGTATTCATACTGAATAAGAAAGAAAGAAGAGTGATGAAAGCTGGCGCAATCATCAACATCATATTTGCCTTAGCATTATTACTTCTGTAATTTACCAAGATCCTCCAGGAATCTCCTGATGGTCTTTGGCACATGCTGGGGCTGTGTCTTCAGGATCTCAGCTGCTCTTCCCAATGCATCACCCTCATACTCCTCAGTGCTGCTCAGCTCATAAGACTCAAGAGGCTTTCCCTTCTTCTCAGCTTTCCTGGCTTTCTTCCACAAGGAGAACAACTCCTGCGCCCTTCCAGGGACCTGTGATTCACTTACTCCAAGAAGCGATGCAGCCTCTGCTAGAACATCTTTTGAATCCTCTTCTACCCTTTCTGCAGCAAGACCTGCGGTAAAAGTGATCCTTACAATTCCATCCTGTATCTTAGTCGCTTTCAGGATACGTATAGGTCCTACTTCTGCAGTATGCTTCAGGTGTGTCCCTCCGCATGCCTCCACATCAAGCCCTGAAACATCAACAATCCTGACATTCTTTCCAGGGACTGCTCCTCCCTGATAGATTCCCATACCAAACTCTCTCTCAGCATCACGCTTATCCATGAAATAGGTCTTGATCTCAAGATCCTTGTTGACGATATCATTCGCTGCGTCTTCTATGTGCTTGAGAGACTCGTCATCTATCACCTCATAATGGGTAACATCGAGATGAGCCTTTTCCTGGGATTTTTTTGCTCCAGCCTGGTTTATATGCCTTCCCAGGACATGCCGTGCCGCATAATTCACGATGTGCGCAGCTGTATGATGCTGTGCAAGCTGCCTTCTTCGCTCATACTCAACCTTTCCTTTTACCTGGTCACCCTCATCAAGCTCAGGTTTTGATGCAAGCTTATGCACGATAACAGACCCCTGCTTGAAGACATCCTCTACCTCAATCCCGTTGATTGTTCCAAGGTCATGCAATTGCCCTCCTGAAGTAGGATAGAATGCGGTCTTATCCAGGACCACGTACTTATCAATCACCTTCTGCACTTCTCCCTCGAACCCAAGCAATTCATAATCATCATAATACAAGGCTTTAGTCTCCTTTACACCTGACAAGTCAAGCTGCATCTCTTTTTGTGTTGCATGCTCCTGTTTAGGGGCATTATGCCGCTCTGCCACCTTACCAAAGAAGTTTGACGGAACCTCAATCTCTTTTCCTCGCTTTTTTGCCTCTTCAACAACCATGTATGGGCTTATACCCTGGCTGTCATAAAGCTGTATGAGCTTTTCCTCATCAATATCACTATCTATTATCCTGTCAACAACAGCCTTCATGTTCTGTTTTGTTGCCTCGTACTTCTTTCTCTCATGATCTAGGATCTGCTCAACCTCTTCCATTCCCTCTTTCAGTTCAGGGAACACAGGCTCAAGCTCTTCAGCATGCAGCCGGCAGACATCCGCTAGCCTTATATCCCAGCCGTACTCATCCACAAAACTCAAAGCACGCCTTACAAGGATCCTAAGATTATAACCTCCACCTACATTCGAAGGCAAGGCCCCGTCATGCAATGCAAAGAGCAGTGTTCGCGCATGATCAGCTATGCTGAATACACCAGACAGGGGAAGTACCTTTTTCTTGAGTTCAGAGACAGGCAAGCCGATCTTCTCAGCAACTCCCTCCCATGCCTTATCTATATCTTCAACCTCATCGATATTAAGCATCGCTGACAAAGGAATGAACTTCTTCATGACCTCCTCGTCAATCTTAAGATCTGTCTTTTTGAGCAGGTAATCCACAACCTTAGGATACACTGCCTGGTGCTGGGTGGGTGTCACCTGCGAGAACCAGGCATTCCGCTCCATTCCCATTCCCATATCAAGCACCTTGAGATCAAGCCCCTTGGTTGTTCCATCA
This sequence comes from Candidatus Woesearchaeota archaeon, assembly GCA_046496745.1. Taxonomy (GTDB): domain Archaea; phylum Nanobdellota; class Nanobdellia; order Woesearchaeales; family JACJVW01; genus JBNJGT01. The sequence continues at coordinate 6,114 of JAWOGQ010000042.1, forward strand.
GCCTGCTGCTCATACATCATGTAGACCTGATTGCCAAGCTCCACACCACGTGAGAAATATTCCATGCAGGGTCCGAAATTTCCGCCTCCTGCCCATGCATCCTCATGGAAAGTGATCTCACTGAAAGGAAGGCCAAGCCCTTCTCTCAGCCACTTTAAGACATCCTCAAACACCTTGTCCTGGTCCCACTCCTCTGGAGAAACGAACATGTGCTGTCCTATCATCACAAAACCAGTCTGATGACTTGCCGTTATCCCTATATTTTCTATATCTGAAAACCGGATACTGAACTGCGGGATCACAAGCCTTTTTGCAGGAGGCTCCACCTCACCGCTTATTACATAAGGCTGGAATGCAGCGATTGATGCCATCACAAAATCCGCAGTAGGGTTCCATCTTGCAACCACAGGATATCTCTCAATAGGAGTATAACCCAGTTCCTTGAACATCCTGGAGAATTCCTTCCACACATCAACATAAGATAAAGCCCTTTTGCAAGGGTTATTCTCAAACAGGCGGAATCCTCCTGAACAAGCAGGATCACCGCATACCTTCCTGTCCTCGTGTATTGTCCAAAAGGATATACCACACTCAGGACACTGCTTTCGCATGAATCCGTACTTCTTCAGAACATCTGTTGCATAATAACGATCAGGATCTTCACTAGCCTTTTTCTTGAATTCGCGTTTCAGTTCTTTATCAGTCTTCATGCTCTGAATGTAAACCAAAATGCTATTAAAATCTACCGGTATGTATATAAATCTCCAGCCACCCCGGCATGTCATGAAGTACCAGATCCTCAGCAAGAAAAAAGCAAAGAAGATCAACGATATGATTGAGAACCAATGGGGCACCCGTCTGGATGACTCTTATGTATTCCTCGAGAATGAAGGCGATATCTTCATCACATCCCGTGCAATAGAAAACATTCCTTTCGAGAACCTCAGGGTCAATGCAGTAGGCTTATACATTGCAGAGATCAAGCACAACACCATCAGGTTAAGCATTGAAGGCTCCCAGCTTATAGGCCCTTCTGCAACGCGCAACGTCCTGGAGATACAACCTGAACATGTCAAGGCATGGGTCAAGGGAGAAGATATCCCTGCTGACTCAATGGAAGGATTCGTGATCATAAAATCCGGCGATGATTTTTTAGGTTGTGGAAAAGCAAAAGAGAACAAGGTCCTAAACTACGTTCCGAAAGCCCGACGTGTCAAAGAGACCCACATTGAATAGTTACTCTTTAAGATTCATTTAAACATAAGTGACTATTTAGAAAGACTGCTCATAAACCCAGAGGTTATCACTAGAAAGTAACAAATAAATAAGAACATTTATATTTCTCGTAAAGATTTCTACATTTATGCAAAAGCTTCGAGAGATTTATTGCTCAATCGCAGAATTTTACGATATGAGTATCAGCCATGCAAAAAGAAACCTAGAGCAAGAAGAAATGCGATTCTTCCAAGAGGATAATGCTTCCTTGATAGAACAATATGACTCACATTTCACTGATGAAGACAAAGTCTTTCTCGCAAGCCTTAACATAGAACCAAAAATAGCAAACAGTTTCTCACAGTGCAATCTCTATGACCTCTACGTGTATGACCATCTTAGAATCACTTACAATGAGATCCTACAAAGACCAGATTGCTTGACCGTGGATGAATATACTGAACTCAAAGCGAACAGGATTGATCCACAAGAAGCAACAGCCTATTGCAACAATGAACCCGTGTCTGAAAGATTCATGACATGGCTAAAACAGGAATACGTAACAGACCTCCTGACAGAAGACGAATTAGGCGAACTTAACTCTAAAGACATTAACCCAGAGGAAGCCATAGCCTATGCAAACAATGAACCGGTTTCAGAAAGATTCATGGCATGGGTGGATGGAAAAGAGATTCCCCCTCGTCATTACTATCCTAGACCAGCACAGAAAAAGCCAGAAAATACACTCTCCGCCGAGAAGATAAACTCACTTGAAACAATACTCAGGGAAAAGATAGAAGGAATGGAATCTGTGAATGAGAATCTCCTATTTTTTGATTATGAACAGCTAGAGAAGATTCCTGATGTAGACCTCTCATTGCACACGTTGGCAGACTACATCATTTATTTCCAATACGCAAAAGAGCACAGAAAAAGATATATGAGTGAATTCCAAGAGATGAAGCATGATCTTTTAAACCTACAAAAAGCCGAATCCTACCAGGACTCCATATTAGAGGCATTATACAAATACTATACAATGCCGGAGATACCTGATTTCGTAAGTTGGCTTGAAGCATCCCCTGAAGATAAACAATCATTAAAACTGCAATTCCCAAAACAATACACTGAGGACTTAACCGAGATAAATGAACTCCTCAAAGGTTTATTCGAAAGACGCTTGCAGCTCATCCTCTCTGATGAGTTCCATCAGTTCTACCAGCAATACAACCATATCGACAACCTATTTGAAGAGATCCTGGATGAGAGTCTGGACCCTGATGCAGATATCCCAAATGCAATTCGCTTGATGCAAAGTGCATCTGAAAAGGGCTATGAACTTCACTTTTCAGAAAGGACCTCCCGCCACAGAGATCCTGATTCTGATGGGTTTGACCGCGACGGGTTTTATGAGGAAAAACACAGTGGCATAAGAGCGACACTGAAACTAGCCCGGCATTTGGATGAAAAAGACTTTCTTACTATCCTTGACGCATTCGAGAATTATAAGACATATGTAAGATATGGAGATGCGCCAAAAGTAGTAAATTACGAAACCTTAGCTGAAGACCTATGCAAAGGCCACCTGCCTAAAGCCGCAATGCCCGTATTGCTCACTGCACTAAAGAATAAACTCTCCCAAGAACAGTACCACAATCCTGTACATGCCCTTGGCGAAGATATCATTGGATTCGGAGCAGAAGGATGTGTGATAAAAGAGCCGATGGAAGGGAAGATCACCAAGTTCTTTTATGACCCTGAAAACATTGAGTTCAAGCACCATCAGCTGTTAAGCAACACAAAAAACATACCCCAATGCCTGAAGGTAGATAAGACAAAGAATGCATTGGAGATCGAATACATTGAAGGGGTCGATCTGGATGACCTATTTGAAAGGTACCATTACTTCCATGAATTCGGAAACCTTGGCTTTCACTTTAATGCTGCGTTCACCTACGTCTACTGTTATGATCTATTGAATGCGGTGGAAGAACTAGCCCATAAAAACCTTCATCACAGGGATATTCACCAAAAGAATGTAAGGATCTCACTTGAAAACAAAGCATATCTTCTGGACATGGGCATAAGCACAACCAGCAGGACAGATATGCATCCACTAAACAGGTCATGCGGAGGCAATAACGATCTCATAAGCATAGGCCAGCTTGCACATATAATGCGAACCGGCAAGAATCCCTTTGAACCGAAAAGTAAATCAAATAGGTCCAACAGATGGAACATAGTTTGGAACAATACAAATCTACAGGACCTAACAATCAATCAAAGAAAGAACAACATTCAACAGAGACGTAATAGAGTCTATCACAATGGACACGTCAACCCAAACAT
>JAWOGQ010000088.1:0-5806 GCA_046496745.1 Candidatus Woesearchaeota archaeon
CGTGACACACTCATACAACTTGATGAAAGGGATACGCAGCTGATCCTGGGTGTCACATTCACAAATGACTGGGATGGTGAGGTCAACCATATTGAGAACGTCAGGCTAACTCTTCCTTCATACATCTCTCTTGAGGGGAACTGTTCAGGTGAATATGGTTTCTCATGCACAGGAAGCGATCCAATAGAATGTAATCTGGAGGATGAACTGCCTCCTTTCAAAAAACGCCAGACCATCAGATGTCCTCTTAGGATAGAAGAGAATCATATCAATGCAATTCTTGGTGAGAGTCCTCTGTCAATAAGATATTTCAGGGCGGGAATAGATTACAATTACACTATCGGTGAAAAGACATCTATAAGGCTTACAAAAAGCAAGCATATGGCTGAACTTGAGAAAGAAACTGCACAGACTGAGCCGGAACTTAGCATACCTCATCTTTTCCTTGATATAGGAGGGACTGAGAGGGTTGACCTTAATAAGGTGTCTGATGATAAGGAGACAAATGATGTCTATTTATATTACAGGCTTACTGATGACTGTGATGTTGCTGACTGTTCAATAAAAGACAATCAATTTCTGAACTGTACGGGAATAAAGAATGGAAGCTGTGTTATTGATGTGTCTGTCAATGATCTTGCGCATACTACTACAGACGCGGTTGATATTACTGTTGGTGAGGGATCGTGCAGATGGGATGATGCAAGATGCATAGAGGACAGGGAAGCATTGCTTGGTGAAGAAAACGGAGATGAGAGCGTTGAGACAATTGAGAACCTGGAGCCAAACCAACCACTTGAATTCAAGGTGACAGGAGACAGCAGCAGTTCAGGGACAAAGGTCTATTTCCCGGATTATTTTGAGAATGGTAATGATCTTAACTACTTCATCGAGGGTAATAGTGACATCGGTGTCAAAAAAGTCTCGGATAAGTTCAGTTTTTTCATCAACCATGATTATGTAGAATGTACAGATAATGCAAAACTAACATTAAAAGTCACAAAAGGGGAGGAGACCAGAGAATTTGATGTCAGATTAACAGTCATACCTGAAGATTGCCAAGAGGACTGTTCAAAATGCAGCGATCAATGCTGTGAATACCGTGAGGATTGCAGGATTACAGTAAAATATGAAACCACGATGGAATGTGTAGAAAAATGAAAAAAATAATATTGATTGCATTGCTGGTTTTGGTCTTGGGGTGCCAACAAGGGGAAGATAGGATCTATGAGAGAGATATCTATAAAGGCTCTGAGGGCGTAACAATGGAATTTGCAAGAGATTCTCCACCGGACCAGGTGCTGCAAAAGCAAAAGTTTCCAGTCGGATTCATTATTGAGAACAAGGGAGCAAGCGATGTAAATGAATCATATATCTCTTTGATAGTTGAGGATGAATTTATCGATGTTCTTGAATGGAATGATATAAATACCCAAACCACAAAATTTGGAACCGTATCACTTAGAGGAAAGGATCAGGCCAATCCTGAGGGTGAGAAAAAGATAGCTGCAATCCAGATGAAATCAAAAGAGCTCAAGGATATGGTTGAGACCCAGACAAGCATCATATCTATCAATCTTTGTTATAAATATAATACTTTTTTCTCTGAAAGCACCTGTATAGACAGTAATATCTTTGATGATACAGACAGAATGAAATCCTGCGAGATCGAGACAATGACTTCCAGCGGAACAGGGGCTCCTGTTGCAATAACAGAGGTAAAGCCGCAGATGCTTACTCATGACAGCTCTACAATAACTCCTGAATACAAGATCACTATAGAGAATGTTGCTGATGGAAAAGTTATAAACTCAGGAAAAACAGAAAGGGCATGCACTTCAGAAAGCTTTTCACACAAGGATTTCAATGATGTAGAGATTTCTGTTGCTCAGCTTTCAGGTTATGACATGGAATGTGAGCCTAATCCTGTGAAATTACGCGATGGAAAGGCTACTAGTTTCTGCAGATTACCTGGAGGGGTTTCTGTTGATGCAGGCAACTACAAGACAACAATCAATTTCCAGCTAAGATATGGATACACAACAAATATTGCTGATTCTTTTGAAATCAGAAAGTTCATAGAGTAAAAGTTAAAAAGGGACTTCCTTTCTTATATATGATGGGATTAACAGAAGAAGAGATAAAAAGACTTAACCAGGAATTAGACTCAGCAATAAGACCGATGTATTTTTTCCACGATGATTCTGATGGACTAGCATCTTTTCTTCTTTTTTACCGAAGGGTTGGTGAGGGGAAAGGGGTTGTCATAAAGAGCCATCCTGTAATCGATGAAAAATACCTCAAACTTGTAAAAGAATATGAGCCTGACAAGATTTTCGTACTTGATATTGCGCAGGTGGAACAGGAATTTATCGATAGTGTTTCAGTTCCGATCTTCTGGGTGGACCATCATGGACCTTATGAGAGAAAGGGAATCAATTATTTCAATCCAAGAAACAGAGGGAAAAGCTGCCCTGCATCTTACTTGTGCTACCAGGTTGTAAAGGAAGATATGTGGATGGCAATGGCAGGGATTGTAGGGGACTGGGACCTGAGTCTCAAAGAGGAATTCTCACAGGAATATCCAAATCTCTTGTCATCTGATGTAAAGACTGCTCCTGAGGCTTTGTTTACATCTGAAATAGGAAAGATGGCAAGGATATTCAATTTTGTGTTGAAAGGTACTGCTAATGATGCGATGAAATACGTCAAAGTGCTGAGCAGGATAAATGATCCATATGAGATCTTAGAACAAACTACTCCTCAAGGAAAATTCCTTTACAAGAAATTCATGAAATATGAGAAGGAATACAAGGAGCTTCTTTCTGATGCGCTTTCACGGGCAAATGACTCAAAGATAATACTTTATGAGTATCCTGCGTCAAGGACATCCTTTACTGGAGAGCTTGCAAATGAGCTTTTATTCAATTATCCTGAGAAGGTAATAATTATCGCAAGGGAGAATAATGGTGAGATGAAGTGCAGCTTAAGGTCAGGAGATAATATCATAATCAACACAATTATCGAAAAAACGCTCAATGATATCGATGGTTATGGTGGTGGACATGAGCATGCCTGCGGATGTGTAGTGAAAAAAGAGGATTTCAAGGCGTTCCTTGCTACTTTTGAGTCTTACTTGTATGATGCGCAGAAATCAGAATAGAAGGATTCAAACCTTTTTTCTTTTATTGCGTTGCGAGCTTCTTCTAACATCTTGTGCATGAAATAAAGATTATGATAGGTCATTAGCTTCTTTCCAACAGGTTCCTGGGTCCTCATGAGATGGTGGACAAAGGCACGAGAGTAGTTCCTGCAGGTCTTGCAGCCGCAACCTGGCTCAATCGGGCTGCTATCATCCCTGAACCTTTTGATCTTGAGAGGGCCTTTGAATGTAAAGGCTGTATTGTGGCGGGCGTTTGCTGTAGGAAATGTGCTGTCAAACATATCCACACCGCAACGGATCGCTTCAAGCATGTCAAGGGGAGAACCAACACCCATGAGGTAACGTGGTTTTTCTTCTGGGAGAAAATCTATGGTGAAGTTGATTATATCCTTCATTGTATGTATGGGTTCACCTATTGCAAGGCCTCCAAGAGCAATGCCATCAAAACCAAGGGCTGATATGTACTGGGCTGAATGCTTGCGAAGGTCCTTGAACATACCACCCTGGGCAATGCCGAAAATCAACTGGTCCTTATTATGTGCTTTGATGCATTCTCTTGCCCATTCATGGGTGTTTTTCATCGACCGAAAGGCTGAATCATAGCTCACGTCATGACGGGGGACGTCGTCTATTACCATGGCGATATCAGAGCCTATCACCTGCTGTATCTGCATGAGTTTTTTTGGAGTGATAAGTTCTTTCTTGCCTGTGAATGGATTCCGGAAAACTGCGCCTTTCTTCTCTGTCCTTACAAGGAAATTATCCGAGAGAAGCTGAAAGCCGCCGCTGTCAGTAGTCAAAGGAAAATCCCATGACATGAAGTTATGCAACCCTTTGAATTTTTTCAGGATGTCAAGGCCTGGACGAAAGTAATTGATAAGTGCATTTGATATGAGGCATTGTGTCCCAAGTGCCTTTGCCTCATCACATTCAATGAACTTGATTGCGCCCTTGGTTGCAACAGGCATGTAGAAAGGTGTATTGATCTTTCCATGGGCAGTCTGTATTATACCAACCCTTGCTTTGCCATCCTGATCAGTGATGTGGAACATTGAAAGAAGAGAAATGGAATGCATTTAATAGGGTTGTGGTCAGGCAAGCTTTTTCCACAAGCCATAGAATGCCACAAGGGAGAATATTATACCCACAAGGAGAGGGATATGGTAATATTGGGAGAACGCAAGAATTGATGCGTTGCAAGGGAGGGGAACTACCTCAGCATAATCAAGTTTTACTGAAGAGCATACTGGTTCTTCAGCGAAATTGCCGTTGCAGCAACCGCTTGTGTATGCTCCAGGAATAATAGATATTGCAACAATCACTACAAAAAGCAAAAGGAGAAACCATATCCAGTTGCCTGAGGTTTGCCATAATTTGTAAGAGGGATAGATTGCGCCAATGATAAACATGAATGTCAAGGCAAGATGGGCAATTCCTGAAATCTCCATCAATAAATTGTCGAAAGGAAGCATCAGGTTGATTCCAAGCATGATAATCCAGTAAAGCCCAAAAATGATCAAAAGATTACGGTTTGAGAGCATATCCGGGAGATTAATCTTGAAAGCACGGCATAAAGAGACAAAGCCCAAAGGAAGAACGATTGCAATGACCCCGAAAAGAAGGCCTGATAATATCTTTATGTTAGGAGCATTGAAAAGGAGCTGGACTATTGTCTGAACGATTGCCCAAAGACAGAGCATGAATCCACCAATAGCAATATAACTCCATCCTCTCGTGGACCCCTGAGTACCCTGATATACGCGAAAAGAGAAGAAACCGATTGTACAGCCTAGAACTATTGACAAAAGCCGAAACAAAAGTTGTACTTCCATATTTCGTTTTGAAGATTAGTCTTTTTTAAAGGTTTGGTTTTTAAAAAGCTTTGTTTCTAGAATTGGAAAGAAATATTTATATATGATTTATATCTAGATATAGATAATGCAGTATAAATATACAAAAGAATATACTCTTGCACCCCTGATTTCAAAGAAAGGAGAGATGGGCATCGGAACCCTTATCATATTTATCGCTTTACTTTTAGTTGCTGCAATTGCGGCAGGTGTCCTTATCCAGACCTCAGGGAGCCTGCAAGAGAAGGCACTCACAACAGGTGACCAGGCCAAAAGCCAGATATCAACCAATGTCAGGGTTGTTGAAGTATCAGGGAGTGATGGGAGAGATGGTAAGGTTACGGAGCTTACCCAAATAGTAAAACTGGCGCCTGGGTCAAGCCCTTTAAAGCTTGGGCAATCCCTCCTAACTATCAATACATATGATCGGACAGCTACATTGCAATACGCTGGAAGCAATGCAACATACGAGAACAGCAAAGAAGGGTACAGGACATGGAACATAGAGGTCCTTGAGAGGAAAGAGGGGATCTTCGAGATTCCTGATAATGATTATGAATCTGATGGATATCAAGATATGGTATCTGGTGGCCTAAGGGGAGCAATGGTTTTTCTGAATCTTTCCAACACTACTGATATAGCACTAGGAAACTGTACAACTCAACAATTCATCTCCGGCCTGGGAGAAAACAATATACTAAAATCTGTTGACGGGGAATGTGATGATGATAATGTTACAGCCGTAACCCTTGTGCCAGAAAAAGCAGGAACAGGGGTATATGCTGCGCAGTAC
>JAWOGQ010000083.1:0-6078 GCA_046496745.1 Candidatus Woesearchaeota archaeon
TTGTCATGAATGGAGAGATATACAATCACGAGCAGCTTAATGAAAGATTTGGCCTAGATGCCAAGAATGATGCTGAAACCGCCTTCCACCTGATAGAACTCCTGGGTTTTCAGGAAGCAATCAAGCACTTTGACGGCCCATTTGCCATTGCCTACTGGAAAGATGACAATGTATTTCTTGCCCGTGACATCCTGGGCATAAAACCATTGTTCTTCAACCCAAAGGCATTTGCCTCAGAAAACGATGTCCTTGAAAAGCTGACAGGCCAATCCTTTGAACTAAACCCCAGAAAGATATGCATCATATCACTTAAGGATCACACATATACCCTTGAAAAGAGGGATTTCTTCAGATGCAATGAGATGGAAACAAGAGACATCCCAAAAGAACTCAAAGAAAGACTTTATGCAGCCATAAAAAAAAGGATCCCTGACAAGAAGATAGGCCTGCTCTTCTCTGGAGGGATAGACTCCACTTTCCTTGCCCTCGTACTAAAAGAGCTTGGTATCCCCTTCACCTGTTATACAGCAGGCGTGAGTGAAGAATCAAAGGATGTCAAGGCAGCAAGAGAAGTTGCTGAACACCTAAACCTTCCACTCAGGACAAAGATATTGGATGAGGGTTTACCAGCTTACCTTGAACGGATAGTCCCCCTTATCGAGGATTCCAATGTAGTGAAAGTCGGCGTTGCAATCCCCTTCTACCTTGCATGTGAGATGGCAAAAAAGGACAATGTAAAGGTATTGTTCTCAGGCCTTGGCTCAGAAGAGATCTTTGCAGGCTACAACCGCCACAGGCAGGCAAAGGACATAAACAAAGAATGCCTGAATGGTCTCCTTAACATGTATGAACGTGATCTATACCGGGACGATAAAGTGACCATGCACCACACCATAGAACTACGCCTCCCTTTCCTTGACCATGACCTCATCCGCTACGCACTTTCGATCCCTGCAGAATACAAGCTTAACCAGGAACAATCAAAGATCATCCTAAGAGAGATCGCACATGATTGCGGTCTTCCAAAAAAGTTCAGCGAACGCAAGAAACAGGCTGCCCAGTATGGCAGCAGCTTCGATAAGGCCATAGCAAAGCTTGCAAAACCAAAAAAGAAATCAGAATATCTCAGGCAGTTCCTGCCAGAACCCAACCTGAAACTGGGCGTACTTTTCAGCTCAGGTAAGGACAGCACTTACGCTGCCTGGATCATGCAGCAACAGAATTACGAACTAGCCTGCCTGATCTCGCTCTGGAGCAGTAACAATGAATCATACATGTATCACACTCCTAATATCTGGATAACAAAAGACCAGGCAGAATCCATGGGCATACCTTTGCTTATCCGCGAAACTGCAGGAAAAAAAGAAGAAGAGCTCCAGGACCTGAAAGCTGCACTCATAGAAGCAAAAGAGAAATATGGTATCCAGGGCATAGTCACAGGCGCGCTATATTCCACTTACCAGCGGGACCGCATCCAAAGGATCGCTGAGGATTTATCCCTCAAAGTATTCAATCCTTTATGGCACATCGACCAGGAACACGAGTTACGCAATCTTATTGATGAAGGATTCAGTGTTGTCATGACATCCATCGCAGCCCAGGGCCTTACCAAGGATTGGCTCGGCACCCCTCTTACCCATGATCATGTTGACAGGCTGGTAAAATTAAGAGATTCAATCGGGATGAATGTAGCAGGAGAAGGAGGGGAATACGAAAGCCTTGTCCTTGACAGCCCCTTATACAACTATCCTCTAGAGGTAGCAGAATCAGAGATCATGATGGAGAATGAATGCACAGGATTTCTTGAAATCAGGAAAGTTTTAAATAGCAATTCACCAGAAGAATAACCCAGGTGAAATGCATGGAAAGAATTCAGACTGGAATAAAAGGACTCGATGAACGTATCGCCGGCGGACTGCCGAATCAATCTTCTTCACTGATCTGTGGGACCCCCGGAAGCTGCAAGACAATCTTTTGCCTTGAATATCTATACCGCGGTGTGACCTCATTCAACCAGAACGGCCTTTATGTCACAATAGAAGAGGAGCCTGAAAGACTAAAGGACCAGGCTGACCAGTTCGGATGGAACCTGCGTGAGCTTGAAGAGCAGGGACGGATGGGTTTTCTGAAGATACCAATCGATACTGTCAATCTTGACATCCTTCGGATGATAAAAGAAGAGAAAGAAAGAATTGGCGCACAAAGGCTTGTCATAGACTCCCTTTCAATACTTGCGATAAATGCTGCAATGTATAATCTTCCTATAAAGACACAAGTAGGAGATGACGTCTCATTTGCATCAAACAAGCTGATGCCATCATCACTTACCATGAATGAAGAGACAAAACAATTCATCTATCTTTTCGTGAACAAGGTGTCTGATCTTGGAGCCACCACCATATTCGTAAGCGACTCCCCTGAACAAGGCAATTACATAACAAGAGACACTGTCTCTGAATTCGTATGCGATTCTGTCCTAAAGCTTGGAGTCCAGGAATTCGGAAAGACCATCTCCAGGACACTTGAGATAAGGAAGATGAGAGCAACACCCGTACATCCAGGCATAAACACCCTTGAGATAGTCCATGATGGACTTAATGTGACTGAGTTCACCTACTAAGATGAAGACAGTTTTAGTATACGATACAAAGTATGGAAATACAAAGTATCTTGCCGAGCGCATGCATAGTAACCTGAAATCCCAGTATATAGACTGCAGGCTAATGCCAGTGCATGAAGCTGATTTTGAAGAGATCCAGAAGAGCAATGTCCTTATAGTTGCAAGCCCTACCCATTACTGGAACCCCAGCACATGCATAATCCGATTCCTTGAAGAACTCGGCAGGCAAAGGATACGAGAGAAGATGGGATTCATGCTCAGCACAAGATATGACTCGCAACTCTTCGGTTCTGCAAGCAAGCGTATATTCACCTCACTGAAGATACTCCATTTCATGGTATATCCCTGGCAGGATTTCTACGTGAAAGATATTGAAGGGCCGCTTGCAGAGAACCAGGTTGAACGCTGTGACAAGTTCAGTGAACAGATTGTAGATGCGATAGCAAGACAGGCAAAGGAGATGATGCATGCTAACCAATGAAAAGGTAGAGAAATATTTTCAAGTGACAAGAAAGGCACTTGACAAGGTAAAGATAGGAAAAGAAAGAGAACTGGACTGGAAAAAAACAGCTGAAGATTTTCTTGACATGGCAACCCGCTACTTTGATGATGCCTCTTATTTCTACAAGAAGGATGACCTTGTCAACGCCTTTGCAGCCTTGAACTACGCCCATGGCTGGCTGGATGCAGGATCACGCATAGGCCTTTTTGATGTTGGATTTGACAGCACCCTTTTCACTGTAGACAAAGACATGTTCAACGAGTGAATGTCCAGATCTTGTTTCCCAAAAAATTGATCAATAAAGCAATTCCTATTGCAATTACCTGCGAGAAGAGATAGAACAATCCAGATTCAGTAAGTGCATAGAGTATGACCAGATTAACAGCCAGAGCAGAACAGCTGACTACTGCAAACTTAATGAATCTTTGAGCAAGACTCCTTCTTAGTTTCTCCTTGAATGTGAACAGCTTATTGAGAATGAAATTATGAGACATCGCAATGATGAATGCAACCAACGCAGAGAATATGTACCATACACCTGACTCTGTCAGGAGATACAACACAATGATGTTTATCAATGTGCCCATGAAACCAATCAAAGAGAATTTGAAGAACTGCATCCAGACATCCTTCCGGAGTAATAAGTAATTGAATATATTCTCAAGAAACCACACCATCTCATGATGGCTTATCTTGCTCTTGCCCCTTACCCTGTTCTGGAAGACAATAGGGACCTCTTCCACCCTTCCCTTATTCTTGACCAAAACCTCAAGCAATATCTTGAATCCCTTGGGATTTAATCTGGAAAAATCAATAGATTCTTTCCTTACCATGAAAAACCCAGACATGGGATCCTTGACATCCGTGAACAACCTGGCAACCAATGTGGCCAGTTTCGAGATCATCTTTCGGAAAAAGCCCCAGCCTCTTATCTTACCCCCTTTGCAGTATCTGCTTCCAATAACAATATCAGCATCATCCATAGCCTCTAAAAGTTCATGTATCTTCTTTGGGGAATGTGAAAGATCAGCGTCCATCACACCAAGGATATCACCTTTTGCCTCATTCCAGCCAGCAAGAACCGCAGAAGACAGACCAAGTTTCTTTTCCCTGTGCACTACATGCACACCTAATTCCTCAACATATTTACCTGTACCATCAGGGGAATTATCATCCACAACAATGATCTCTCCCTCTATAGAGTGCTTATCAAATTCCTTCCTGATCTCTTTGATAAGCTTGCCGATATTATCCTTTTCATTATATGTGGGTATCACAAGGCTTAGCATTTCAATAGCTCAGAAAAGTAAATTTATAAAGTTACTGGAAACTCACCCTCTCAATGAGATATAGAATCATCATCATAATCCTTATTGCACTTCTTCTCAGGGCATACCATCTCGATACTGAAAGTATCTGGTCTGATGAAGGATATTCAATCAATGAAGCCCAGTATTCAATACCTGAGATAATCGATCATCTCAAGTATGATATGAACCCACCCCTGTATACATTCGCCCTGAAAGTATGGGGTTTTTTCTTCGGGTATTCTGAGATTGCAGCAAGATCCCTTTCCGTACTCTTCTCCCTTATCACAGTCTACCTTGTATACCGTATAGGAAAGCAGGTCTACAGCAAAGAAGCAGGCATATATGCATCAATCATAGTATCTCTTGCAACCTTCCACGTACAATATGCCCAGGAAACGCGAAGTTACGCTCTTTTCGCAATGCTTGCCGCAGCATCATTCCTTTTCTATTTCAGGGAACCAAACCTGAAAAACAACATGCTTTACATTCTAACAACAACTCTTCTCCTCTACACTCATATATACAGCATCTTCCTTATCATTGCACAGAATATCCCGATCAAGTTCAAGAAGAAATGGATAATATCCCAGATAATCCTTTTGATACTATTCATACCATATCTTTCCATACTCATATACCAGGCAACAAGAACACTCGGGACAAACACATGGATTACAGCACCAGGGCTGAATGATATCCTTTACATATTCCACCTTCACGGCGGAACCGATTTCCTGATAATCCTATTCATTGCACTTTCTGCCCTTGCATTCAAAAATCCTAAAAAAGAGGAATGGACTCTCCTCTCCTGGTGGCTTATCCCCATAATTATTCCTTTAGTATTCTCCTACATTATAGATCCTTTCCTCTTTCCCCGTTACACTCTTCCTGCAACCCTCGGCATTTACCTTCTTGCTGCAAGAGGCCTTACCAGGCTGCGTCAACCACTCAAGATAATAACCCTCCTTATAATAATTGTTATATCCGGACAGGCACTCCACGATTTCTACAAAACACCTTACAAAGAGAACTGGCGTGATGCCACAGCATACATCGATTCTATCGCAGGACCTGATGACAGGGTTCTCTTTTATCCTGGGTGGACCAAGAACCTTGTATATGATTATTACTCAGACAAGAATGTAACGACCTACATGGTGACGTATAAGACCAGAGAATTGAACCAGACAGACATAGAACGGATCACCCCGATGATAGGTGAATACGAGAAAATCATCCTTGTCCTTGCGCATAACATGGACAGCCAAGAACTTAGAGAAAGAATAGAGGAAGAGTATGATGAACTGGAAGAAAAAGAATTCAGAGGGATACGCATACTCACCTACTCCTGACAGAAAGATATTTAAAACACTGAGGCAGAACGATTAGAATGCTCCAATCAACATTCGTGCATATTCCAAAAGTCGGCAAAAGATTCGAAGAAAGGATCTGGGCCCATGTGCGGGATTGGGAAGAGTTTCTTGACAAATACGAAGACCTTGACATACCAGTCTCAAAAAAGATACATCTTGCGTGTTATGTAAAAAAATCATTTGAACCATACAGGAACGGAGACATACGATTCTTTGGCAACCTGCTTGAACCCGCCCTTCACTGGCGCGCATACCCCCATTGCAAGAGGGTTG
>JAWOGQ010000048.1:0-10062 GCA_046496745.1 Candidatus Woesearchaeota archaeon
GAACCTATGCACATTCATGCCGATCATTACGTAACAAATTCAGCTTATGGATTGGCAAGTTACACCTATTAATCTTGCCATCAAAATTGAACCTGATGAGGTTCTCACCACTCTGGAAATTTGAAAGATCTGAATTATTGATGATGTGATTGTCTGATCGCATAGATGGAGAAGAGACACTGAAATGACCCATATGAGCAGAATTAACGTAAAGGTTGAAACCGCTGGGGGCATCCAGGTCAATCTCCAACTCTGTGACATCTGACCCATCAAGATCGTTAAGGCTGATATTTGCGGTTATATTTCCCTGACCTACAAAGCCTCCAAAATAATGATAGACGCTTGTCTGTTTCGATTCAATCTGAGTGAAGGATACTTTGGTCATGAACTGATGGGTCTTTTTTCCTTCCTGAATTCCTGATACAAATTTCTTGTAGCTCATGAGGTTTCCCATAACCCCTGCTGAATCGTTGAGAAGCACATCATTCTTGTCTGCAAAAAGACCGAACCTGTAATTGCCTTTAAGTGAAGGGCTGATGGTATCATTCAGAAGGCCCTGGGCCAGGTCAACCTTTCCTTCTGCCCAGAATATCTGTGCCTGTTCAAGAACTGAATTATTGAGATTTGCCGGGGTTATGTTCCCGTTTGCGATCAAAGAATCCACATAGGTGCTTTCAAGCTCGTGAATCTTCAATTCTGAGAGGACATCTATGGTATCGTCTGCAAGAAAGTTGATATCAAGATCCATTGAGTTCCCTACGGGGTCCATTGATATCGCCACAATCCCAAGTACTATTATGGTTGATGCAGCAAGAGCATCAATGGAGAAAAAAAAGCCTTTCATTCCCATAGGTACAACACCATCTTAACAATACTTGAATTGTATATTGTCAGCCGATTTATTCTCAATAGGTATTCTGGATCAAGATTAGTGACATTAGTAGCATTCACTCCGGGATAACCAAAATTCTTCCTGCCATTGATAGGTATTATGTCGGTCCCGTTTGTGAAATGGAAATGATAATCAAAAAGGAGTCTTGTAAGGTCACGCGTCCGCCCATAGTCCATGGCTGTAAAGTTTGAGACTTTTGTAGCGTTTATACGCTTATCTGAAAGAAGACCTACCTGGGAGACAGACTCATTGGTCCAATTACTGGGGATTCCTTCAGAAAGGAGCATCTTGGACATGAGGGTCCCTTCAATCTTGATCCTTTCGCTAAGATCCTGCTTCTCAGAGGATGTGTTCATTGAGCTCTTGAGGAGGATAGTGAATGCTATTATGAATATGACCATACCAAGGAAAAGGTCCATGTACCAGGTCTGTCCTTTACGTACTGTTAACATAGATGATGCCTCCTTTCTTCGTGATAGTAAGATTCCTGTCATCAGGATTAGTGCTGGCCTGCACAAGGGGGATAGCATAATCTGCTTGTGCGTTGGATGTGTTGACCAGAACATAACGTGCAGTAGTATTGAATCTATAAGAATAATCATAGCGGTCAATCACTTCAGGCATCCTGTACTCCCTCTTATAACCGTCTGGTGCGTTGCTTGCAGTGAGTATCTCCTGCCTTAATCTTAAAGTCATGTCCTGTACAGCAAATTCCTCCTGCTTTTCATATACTTCAAGCTTGAGATCTGTTGCACCCTTGAACATGAAAAGGAATATGAAGAAGAAGATACCCATCAACACAATGAACTCTATAGCGACCTGTCCTTTCATTTAGCACCCGGGAGGTTTTGTTCTCCCTTTCTCAACTACACAAACATGATCACCTTTTGCATAGACCTGTATGTACTTTTTCCCACCCATGTGACTCAGATTGGTTGTAAGATTGACCTTTGATACAAATTCGATATCAGAGCCAGTGCCGGTATCATTTGTCACGAATACTATCTCTTTAGGATGGGTTTCAACCTTTGCAATATCTGAGGGCATATAGACTGTTATGGTCTTAAGTGAAGGTTCACCAAGATAATATACCTCTTCTGCCGCACTTATCAATGTGTTTCCGACCTGGTAGACCTGGCTGTCCCTGACCTGCTGTTGCTGCTGATTGGCGGTCAACAAGAAGATTCCGGAGACTACTGTGACCATTGCAAGAGAGAAACCAATTATCATGAGGTATTCCTGAGATACCTGACCCCTTTTCATATAAGGCTTTGTGCTAAAGGAGTTTATAAAAATTTTGATTCCTAGTCAAAAAAGTAAGAGTAATTGTTGAGATTTAGGGGTATGAAGGGTTCTTTTTAAAAAGAATGCAGCAGATGCTCAAATTTTCAGAAAAACCTGAGACCTGTATTCCGAAAACTATAAAAAGTTAAAAGCTTTGTTGTACCACAGGTGTTCATATGTCTCAAAAAGAATTCAATGAGTTTCTGGGAAATTATCTTAGCAGTAAAAGAAAACCAAAGAAAAGGATGAATGTCAAGAAGATGTTCAAGAAAGAGAAAAAGGAAGAAATCCCTGAGCTCACAGAAGGCGTCCAGATTGTCGAAACAGAGGAACCTCTTCTTAAACGATTGTTCAAGAAAAAAACCAAGGAGAAAGTGGAGTACGAAGGGGATATACCTAAGGAAGAAGTAGAGAAACAGCTTGCTGCTGCAGAATTTGATAGTGAAGAGGAAGAGTTGGAAGAAGAGATAGAGGCATCCCCTACCCTCAAAGAACGTCTGAAGAGTTTTTTCTCCCGGAAAGAAGAAAATATTGAAGATAAGAGAAGTTATGATGACGAGGGCTATCTTATAACTGAACTGGAAGAGTTGGAAAAAAAAGAGGAGGAACTGATCAATCAGGAAAAAATGCTGAAATCCCGTAGAAGAGGCCTCATAAGATCAATAATACAAATGTTTAAAGAACAACCGGAAGTGCAACAAGAGGTCACAGAAACGTCTGAAGATACGTCTGAACTGGAAGAAGACCTGAAAGAGGTCTCACGGTTTGCTGCAGATGTAATAAAACGCCTGCCTCGCAGAAAGATAGAAGACCTGAAAAAGTCAGATGAATTCAAGAGATTCAAGGAAATTCTCAGAAAAAGACAACTAATAAAAGAGGGATAACTGTGAAATTTAAGACAGGCATACCAAAACTGGACGATTTTTTAGATGGAGGGCTGATTCCTGGAACAGCCACGATATTCTGGACACAACCAGGTGTCTCAAATGCACCATTCTGCTACCAGTTGATAAACAGCATCCTATCAGAGAATCACAATGTGATATATGTTGTACAGACAAAAAGGCCTGATACAATCGAGCAGGAGATAACTGATGCAGGATGGGATGTGACAAAGCACAAACAAGAAGGGAATTTCAAGTTCATTGACGCGTACAGCGCTATAGTTAATACTGAATCTACTGAAAAACTTGTTGTGGGAAATCCAAAGGATATAAAGGAATTCTCGAATGTCATTGAAAACCACCTCACACAGAACGAGAAATGCGTGGTGATATTCGATTCACTTTCGACCCTGGTAAATGATTCTTTCAAGGATCTTCTTACTGAGATGAAAAAGTGGAAAGAACTTTTCCTGAAGTATGACAGCTGTGGAGTCTTCCTTTTTACAGAGTGGCCATATGGTGAGGAAATCACAACACAGGTGAGGGAGCTTGCAGACAGCATAGTCGAATTGAAAGCGATCGAGGAGAAAGTAATTCTAAGGGAATATTTCACAGTTCCTAAGGTCAGTTGGGGAAACCCTGTCAAAAGAGGGGTGCCATTCAAGGTAGTTGTTCCTGGAGGCATAAAGGTATATATCCCAAAGGTACTTGTGACAGGAGATTTCAATGCAGGAAAATCAAGTTTTGTGCACAGTGCGTCAGATACTGCTGTCAGCGTGGACAGGATAGGGACTACTGTTGCGCTTGACCATGGTCATCTGGATTACAGGGGATTCAGTGTAGACCTTTTTGGAAGCCCGGGACAGGAAAGGTTTGATCCTTTGCTGAAGATGCTTGGAAACGAAAGTCTTGGTGTGATTGTGATGGTAGATGCGACAGACCCTGGAACCTTCGACAGGGCACTTACCATGCTGAAGAAATCAAACTCAGAGGGATTGCCTTATGTTGTGGCTGCTAACAAGGCTAACAAGGAAGGAGCTCTTCCTGTGGAGGAGATCAGGCAAAAGATGGGGCTTGATGTACCAATTATAGAATTACATGCGCAAGAAGAGGGTGAAGAAGGAAAACCATGCCAACTCAAGAAAGAGGACATTCACAAGACTCTTGACGCACTATTTGATAAGATAATCTAAGGTGGATAATAATGGGAATTACCAAAAAAGAAGAACTGAATGAAGTGCTCCATAAGCTTGATTCTATAGGTGATGTGGAAGGGAGTGCAGTAATAACAAGAGATGGGCTGCTGGTATCGTCAGATTTCCATACTGATACCAATGCTGAAACATTTGCTGCAATGAGTGCTACCATGTTTGGTGCAGCAGAAACTGCTGTAAGTGAACTGAAAAAGGGAGATGTCCTTCGTGTCATAACAGAGACGCAAGGGTATAAACTTGTTGCAATGGGAGCTGGAACTACCTCTGTTGTGGTGACTCTAGTGAAATCTGACACAAACCTTGGGCTGGTACTGGTAGAACTCCAGAAGGCAACTGAAAAAGTAAAATCTATCATGGAGTAAAAATGCAATGTGACCTGTGTGGTAAGGAAGCACCTTTATTCCCCATAGAGATAGAGGGGACTACACTCAATGCCTGCAAAGAATGTTCCAGGCACGGAAAGGTCTTAAAGCAGCCAAAACAGATATCCAAGCCTGTAAAGAAGAAAAAAGAAGAGCCAGAATACCTTATTGTATCAGATTATGCAACAAGGATACGCAATGCGCGTGAGAAGACAGGACTTACACAGGAACAGTTCGGAAAAAGGATCAATGAGAAGGTATCGCTCATACAGAATCTTGAAGGAAACAAGATAAAGCCTTCAATAAGCCTGGCAAGAAAACTTGAAAAAACATTTTCTATCAGATTAGTGGAAGAAGATACCACAGAAGCACCTGAGAAACCAAAATCAAAGAAAAACGGGAACTTAACTGTCGGAGACCTGATCAAAGTCAAGAAATGACCATATCATTATCTCTTCATCATAGATTTTCTCGAATTCTTCTGAGGATAAGACAAAAAGAAGGCCTTCATCCTCTGCATCCCATACCTCACCTGAAAGCATCTTAGGATGTACCCACACGTGGGAGACTTTATTCTCATCAAGGAATTCCTGTGCTGTGCTTAATGATCGTGTATGCAGGATACTTTCATTGGCCCCATGGTCATAAACTGGTTCTTTACCGGAAAAATACCTGGTCCAGGTAGCATAGGAGGATGCGCTGAGAACTTTTCCAGGCGTCCCTTCTATAGAAGCGTATGACCTCTTCATGTCCGGGGTTGGAAAAGCCTCTGACTCTTTATCTATATATGCTACCATGGAGAAAAGCAGACCCAGGGTAATAAGGAAAACAGAGACCTGTTTTATGTCGCCTAAGGCCCAATTCCGCCTGAAGATGGCGAGAAATCCATAAGCGCCTATAACAGAGAGAGCAAGCATCAGGAAGATATGATTAAAAGAATCAAAAAGGATGACAATAAAGACCAGAACAAGGGAAAGAAAGAGATACCAGTATTTCCTCTTGTGTCTCCAAAGATGGGCAAGCCCAATAAATGCTAAAAGGAGGAGAAAAAGGCCTAAACCGAGTTCTGCCCCCATGTCAGTTATACCAAAACTGGTGTCGTATATCTTAAACTTATGATAAAGGTAAGGGATGAAAGATACTATCATTATAAGAGACAACCAGATGTTCTTCCTGTGATACTTTGCGAATGGGAAATAAAGTATGAATGCAATTATGCCGCTGTAAAAATCAATGATGGGGATTACCAGAAAAAATATGAAAGATATCCAGGAATAAGGATGAAGGAACCAGGCTATCAAGAGGAACAGAAGGGCAAAGGTAGGGGCAGATGGTTGCAGAATCATGAATGTATAAGCCGGTGACATGACAAAGAGAATGAGGCCAAGGATTGTCATATCCTCACGTATGTAACGCCTGAATACAAAGTAGGACAACATGATCACCAGGAATGAAGAGACAGAGGAATATACAAGAAGTGTAAAGGGGTCAAGAGAGAGGTTATCCAGCAGGAAACTGCTTGTATTTTGTGGTATCATGTATCGATAAGATATGTTTCCTACAGGAAGAAACCCTGCATGGATGAACCTGAGCCAGACTGTGAGGGTTGTCACAAGTGCAGCTATTATTAAAAGCCGTGAATATGTTATGAATCTGATATACTTTTTCATCTTAGGTCACAAAGTGATTTGAATATCTGGACATCCTCTTCCTCAAAGACCAGCCTGAAACAGTTCTGGTCGGTAATGTAATCAACCCTTCGTATCCCGTAAAAATCCTTTACTCTCTGGGAGATATAGATATAATCAACATTATATTTATTAAGGAGGTTTATCGCTTCTGTCTCGAAATTTGTCTTATAGATCTCCTCGATATCCTCAAACCTTTGGTTAATGTTTTCAATGAGCAGGAAATTTCCGTCTGCAACGTTCTTTCTCTCTGCATGATAATTCAGGAAATGGCCAAGATTGTAAGGTGTAAGGACTACAGAGCCAGGGGGTGTTTTCTCTTTTAAGAATTCCATTGCTTCAACCTCTTGCGAAGAATGACTGTTCTCGATCTCTATAGCTGCAAAGTGGAATGCCGGAACGATTATCGTAAAAGCATAACCAAAAGCAAAAAGCAAGATCACAAGTTTTCGCAGGCTACTGAACTTGGAGCGTTCAATAAAGAGAAGAACCAGCTTTGCTGACTGGCTGAAGAGTACTGTTATGAGTAACGCGGCAAACACAAGGCCTATTGCCAGTGGGATAAGATTAGTCATTATGAAGACTGCAATTATTATGAAAAATGAGAGTATAAGATATATTGGGCGCTTTTTCTCATAAAAGGAGTACTTATAGATTATGTACATGCCTCCAAGAAGAGGTATAATTCCTACAAGGGTAAGCATGTCAAGAACCACTATCTGCTGCATGTGCATCCTTACCTGCTCAGGGATGTTCTGGAGAAGTATTGCTGGGCCGTATTCCAAGAATGCGCGCTTGAATATGATGAACTGGGTCCAGAAGACGAACAGGACTGAGAACAGGATTATCTCTATCTCAGCTTTTGTCTGCTTGACTTTTTCAAGCTTGAGCAATAGAAGGTATGCAAGAAGTCCTGAGATCACTACATAAGAGATTATATGGGAAAGGCTCATCACGAGAATACTTACAATGAAAAGTTTCACGTAGGTCTGTGACTTGTTGATGTTCAGGAAACAATGCATCATGAAAAGTGAGAGGGGAAATATCAGAACCATGGGGGTTATGTGATTAACTGTCTGGGAAAAGAAGATCGGAACAGCTGCCACAAGGGAGGACATGATAAGAGAGAGTTTCTGGTTCCTTGTGATGTCATGTATAAGAAGGTAGGCAGGAAAGACAATAGTTGCTGCAATGAGATTAGGGATTATCTTTCCTACAAGGGTTATCGGGAGGAATAGGTTAAAGAATGCAAGGATATAATAGAACAATGGACAAAAAAGCTGGATGCGGCCGCCATAACTCAGATCATCTTCGTAGAGAGGGATACCTGTGCTTGTAATATGCTCTACCTGGCGAAGGGAAAAATAGGAATCGTCGTCGCTGAAGGTATCAACCTGAAAGGCAAATAATAACCTTACAGAAAGGAATACAAGAAATATGAGCATCAGAGTTACAACCTTCCGGTTCATGTCTCTTGAATAAAGCGGATTGATTTTTAAATCTTTAGGCGATAGTTTTTTAATGCCTGAGAAATGCTTGGTTATCATGAGAAGGTCCTCTGGAAATGAAGTTTTTGACACCCTGCTTGAGGGAGGTTTTGAATCAGATATAATAAGCATAATCTATGGTCCTGCTGGAAGCGGAAAGACGAATGTGTGCATCCATGCGGCAATCGCATGCGCAAAGGATAACAAGAAGGTAATCTATATCGATACTGAAGGAGGATTCTCAGGTGACAGGATCCAGCAGATAAAAGGGGGAAAAGAGGCCCTGGACCAGATCTATTTTCTTAGGCCTACAACCTTTGCAAAACAAAAGGAAGATTTCGGGAAATTAAAGGAGATGGTTGATGAAAAGGTGGGGCTTATAGTTGTGGATACCATTGCAATGCTCTACAGGCTGGAGATAGGAAAAAGCGACAAACTGTATGACCTGAATCGTGAGCTGGGAAGACAGATATCATTCCTCTCAGAGATTGCAAGAACAAAAAATATCCCTGTTCTCATGACAAACCAGGTCTACACATCATTCGAGCAGAATAAGGTCACAATGGTTGGGGGAGACCTTCTGAAATACCAGAGCAAATGCCTTATAGAACTGCAAAGGCTCAAGTCACAACGTGCTGCAATACTGCGAAAACACAGGTCAATACCTGAAGACAAAAAAATAATATTTGAAATAAAGGAGGAGGGAATCACTCCTCAGAAAAATCCTCATATGTATGAGTGATCTCTTTTCCAAGCTTTTCCCTGAGATATTCACGGGTCAGGATGTAGAAGAAGATACCCAATGATTTCTTACCTTTATTGTTACAAGGAACAACAAGATCAAGGTTCTCCGGCTGATTGTTGGTATCACACAGACCTATTACAGGAACACCTGCAAGAACCGCGTCCTTGATGACGTTCTTGTCTGGCCATGGATCTGTTATCAGAATAACCTTTGGCTCGATAAAATTTCTCAGGTTAGGGTTGGTCATGATTCCTGGAGGATACCTGCCTGCAAAGACCCGGACTCCGGTAAGCTTACCGAATAGCTTTGCTGGTTTCCAACCGTTCTCACGGCGACTTGCAATGATTATGTCCTCAGGTTCATAGCGTGCAAGGAATTTTGCTGCAATACCTATGCGTTCATCTATGCGCTGCAGGTTCAGGACAGACAAACCATCGGGTCGTGTCTTGTATATGAACTCTGACATGTAACCTGTCTTGAACTTGGTACCTATGTGGATACCTGCTTTCAAATACTGTTCTTGTGGTACTAAAAATTCTTCTTCAGTCATGTAAATCACCTTCGCGAATAGAATTGAGTTCGTGAGAACTGCAATCTTTATCGCCTTATGCAGTCTTTGCATACCATCGTAATGATATGCGTCGGCAATATTGTTTGTAAATGGAGAGTTGTTTATAAAGCTTTTGTCAATTGCGAGTTTTTCTAATAATTCCGGCATCGACTTGAACTCCTTTTTGAAAAAGGTGACACGTTGCACACAACACCTCCCCCTGTCACCTTATGTAGGGATAGCTGATTGGCCTTCGATGATGCTAGTCATTTTTTCGAAAAACTCCATTTACCCTTTACATTTAAATATCATACATTCTCTCTTTTTGACATGGTTAATACTGAGATGAAAGAGCTGCTTGAAAAACAGCAATATGGGTTTGCAGGAGAACATTCTGCAGTGAAGATATGCACATGGGCCAAAAAGAGCATGCTGGATGAGGGATATTGCTATAAGCAACAATTCTATGGTATCCGCTCTCACCTGTGCTGCCAGATGACACCTACTATAGGATATTGCCATAACAGATGCATATTCTGCTGGAGATCACTGGAGGACACAATAGGAATCGATATGAAAGAGAATCAGGATGATCCTAAAGAGATTGTAAAGAACAGTATCAAGCAACAGCAAAAACTTATATCAGGGTTTGGAGGAAACAATAAGGTAAATCCTGAAAAACTCCAGGAAGCCCAGGAACCGATGCATTTTGCCATCTCACTCAGCGGTGAACCAACACTCTATCCAAAGCTGAACGAGCTTATAGACGAGATACATGCGCGGGGAAAGACCACTTTTGTCGTAAGCAACGGGCTTGAGCCTGAAAGGATCCGTTCATTGCATCCGCCGACACAACTTTACTTATCGATTGATGCTCCAAACAGAGAGCTTTATGAGAGGATAGATAATTCAGTACTCACAGATGCATGGGAAAGGTTCCAGCAGAGCCTGAAGAT
>JAWOGQ010000049.1:0-3369 GCA_046496745.1 Candidatus Woesearchaeota archaeon
ATCTTCAGGCTCTGCTGGAACCTTTCCCATGCATCTGTGAGTACTGAATTATCTATCCTCTCATAAAGCTCTCTGTTTGGAGCATCAATCGATAAGTAAAGTTGTGTCGGCGGATGCAATGAACGGATCCTTTCAGGCTCAAGCCCGTTGCTTACGACAAAAGTGGTCTTTCCCCGCGCATGTATCTCGTCGATAAGCTCGTTCAGCTTTGGATAGAGTGTTGGTTCACCGCTGAGTGAGATGGCAAAATGCATCGGTTCCTGGGCTTCCTGGAGTTTTTCAGGATTTACCTTATTGTTACCTCCAAACCCTGATATGAGTTTTTGCTGTTGCTTGATACTGTTCTTTACAATCTCTTTAGGATCATCCAGAGACCCTTTCATATCGACCCCTAGTGTATCCTCCAGTGATCTCCAGCAGAATATGCATCTGTTATGGCAATATCCTATAGTAGGCGTCATCTGGCAGCACAGGTGAGAACGGATACCATAGAATTGTTGCTTATAACAATATCCCTCATCCAGCATGCTCTTCTTGGCCCATGTGCATATCTTCACTGCAGAATTTTCTCCTGCAAAACCATATTGCTGTTTTTCAAGCAGCTCTTTCATCTCAGTATTAACCATGTCAAAAAGAGAGAAAGTATGATATTTAAATGTAAAGGGTAAATGGAGTTTTTCGAAAAAATGACTAACATCATCGAAGGCCAATCAGCTATCCCTATATAAGGTGACAGGGGGAGGTCCCTTACGGGGATGTCACCTCTTTTTAAAAAGGAGTTCAAGCCGAAGTCGATGCGGGAATTATTCGAAAAACCGAAGTAAATGAAAAGCTATTTAAATGTCGATTTTTTTGTCAATCACATGGAAATCAGTCACGTATTAGACAGGCTCAAGGAAAGCGAGGCATTCAAGGAATGGGACTCAACCGGATATTATCTTGCTCATTTTTTCAAGATGATGGATGATGCAAACATCAATTCATGGCAGGTTGGTTATTTCAATCCTGAATCAGAGAACATGGTCACCTTCATCATTGATGGGAATGATGTAAGCCTTATCTCTGATGCTGAGGTATTCAAGAAACCCGACACATCAATAAAAGAACTTGACCTTGATTCTATAAAAGTCGGCTGGGAAGCCTGTCTTGAAAAGGCACAGAATTTCCTGAAGGAAAACCATCCTCAGGAGCAGGTACAAAAGATCTTTTTCATACTCCAGAGCCTTCCGATGGGAGTGGTATATAACATAACTTTTCTCACCAAGAGTTTCAATACCATAAACCTGAAGGTCTCTGCAGAGACAGGCGATACTTTGCAGCACACCAAAGAATCCCTCATGGACATGGCCCGTTTTGAGAAAGGTGAAAAAGGAGAACACTAACATATATTTTCTATTTCCAAGGTCTTTTTATATCAGTTAGAATAGTAAGATAGTATGGACTTGCTCGTCGAAAAGATAGATAAGGACCTCTCTCTTCCATATTATGCTTATCCTACAGATGCAGGCCTTGACCTGCCATCAGCAGAAACTCTCACTCTCCAGCCTAATGAGAAGAAAGTAGTCAAGACAGGACTCAGGTTTGCAATCCCTGAAGGTCATGTAGGCCTGGTTTGGGATCGCAGTGGCATTGCCGCAAAATACAGTATCCATTGTCTTGCAGGAGTCATTGATTCCCATTATCGTGGAGAGCTTGGTGTGGTGATGATCAATCTTTCTGATAAGCCCTTTGAGATTGGGAAAGGAGACCGCATAGCACAATTGCTCATACAGCCCGTTGTCCAGTGCAATATCATTGAGGATAAGCTTGATGAGACTGAACGCAACCAGGGCGGTTTTGGAAGTACAGGGAGGTGAACAGATGGGAAACATAAGCTATAATACCATAAAAAACAATTCAAAACTAGAAAAATTCTTTGAGGAAGATTTAAATACGACCCAGGATTCTCAGAAACCATGGTCAAAAAAAAGCTAACAACTCTTTCGCGTGGTTTGCAGCACGCAACCCTTTATTGGGTACATAGTTCTTATGTATCAAGCGGACTGGCAGAGGAATATCTCAATGGAGATCTTCTTTACGGGATGTGATTCCATATCTTTTCATGTATTTCTTCAATACCCATTATCTTTCCTTCTCTTACGCATTCAATCTTTATCCACCCAAACTTCTCTGAGATCTCATTATAGGTCTTTTCAGCCTTTTTCAGATGAGTTATGTCCTTTTCATGGATATCTGCAGTATCATCCTTTATGTAGGCACGCAACGTCTTCTTCTTGACCAGTTCCTGTCCTATCTTTGCTGGAACATGCAGGTATATTACAGCTGTTGGCCTGGGTATTCCGAATATCTCATGTTCAAGATGATCCAGCCATTTAAGATACCTCTCTCTTTTTGAAGGGTCATCTATCTTTGAGGCTTGATGCCCCATGTTGCTTGAGACATACCTGTCTGCAATAACCACCTTACCTTCATCCAGCCACTTCCTTATCCTGAAGCTTGCGTCATACCTGTCACAGGCATAAAATATTGATGCCCTGTAAGGGCCTACCTCTTCCGCACTTCCGTATGTGCCGTTCAGGTATTCCTTTATGAGCCCTGATGAATTTCTTTCATACTGGGGAAAATCAATGGTTTCTACTTCATAACCTTCTCTTTCAAATCTTTCCCTTAGTTTTCTTGTCTGGGTCCCTTTTCCTGACCCGTCAGTCCCCTCTATAACGAATAACCTTTGCATCTGTTTTTCTCTGGATAGCTGATTTATATATCTTAAGGACCGCCCGGGTAAAGATTTAAATAAACATAAACCAGAAGATAGACTATGCGTTTATTCATAGCACTTGATTGCAATGATTTCAGGAATATCCTTGATCCCATCATCGAGAAGCTTGAAGGCCCCGGTATTAAGAAAGTCACGACCTATCATCTGACGCTTGCATTCTTCAGGGATGCAGACCCTCAGGAGATTCTGGATCAACTCAATCTCTCTTATGAGCCCGTAAAACTTACTCTCCAGGGACTGGGTCATTTCAATAAAAGGGTTATATGGGTGGGTGTCTCCCCTCAAGAGCCGATTCTACAATTGAAAAAAGAGATCGATATGCAGCTTGGACTGGATGATGATAGATTCCATCCACATATAACTCTGGCTCGTCTCAAACAAAAAATCGGGCTTCCACAGATCAAAGTGCCAGAAGAATCTGCGTATCCAAGACTTTTCCTTTTCAAGAGCACATTAACAAAAGAAGGTCCCATCCATGAAAAACTCCATGAATTTTAGGTTCCAGAAACCAGACACCTGCAGGCTGGTCGACAAAGGTTACACCGCATTTGATATGCATTTTCATACAAGGTATTCCCTTGATGCCATCT
>JAWOGQ010000065.1:0-20797 GCA_046496745.1 Candidatus Woesearchaeota archaeon
ATTGGAGGACAAATGAGAGTTTGTCACATGACCTCAGTTCATGAAAGAAATGATAACAGAATATATAATAAAGAGGTTATGTCTTTAAGAAAATCGGGATTTGAAGTCCATCAAAGGGTTAGAGCCTTGGCATAGAGCTTAATCCTGAATACAACCATAAAGAGAACAGGTTAGATCAAAGGGTTAGAGGCGCTCAACTATCAGGTTGCCAGACTCGTATCTTCTCAGACCGTAGTTGAATACGCTGATTGATACTAATAAGAAGACTAGTACTGCAATAAGGAGCATCATGAACCAAAACAGGTCAAAGGAAGCCAGCAATTCAACAGGGATGCCTGTGACAAAGCCTGCAGGTATGATTGTCAAGAGAATCACCTTGGCAACCCCCCCGAATATTGAGAGGGGATAGGTTGCAAACGTGATAAGACCCATCACCATGTTTCTTTCGAGTGAACGGGATGAACCGAAAAAGAAGCCCATCGAACCCACCAAAATACAAAAACCAAGGGTTAGGATTGCGCCCAGGACTGTTACTAGAACAAAAAGAGGAGCATCTACAAGATCGATTGCAAAAAATGCAAGGATTATGCCAAATACAAGATCTCCCAAGGCTCCTAGTGGAAAACGGGTGACCAAAGCATGAAGCAGAGGATTTACGGGAAGGGCGAGATAGAAATCAAGGGCACCCTTTTCTATCAATGTTGCAAGTTGACCACGGTTTCCAAAGAATATGCCGCTCAAGCCCCAGGAGATGGTAGCGATTGCATACAACTGGAGTATGTTATGGAAATCCCAACCACGGATACTATCAAACTTTGCAAGGATGATGTACCAAAAAAAGATCCAGACCACATTATTGACCATCATGCCAACTACACCGATGAAAAAGTTTGTCCGGTACTCAAGAGCACTGGAAAGGTTATTCTTGAAATACCACCAGACTACCTGCGCATTCTTAATCATATCAGCCGCCATGTATCTGTACCTTCTTTGATGCCTTTACATAGATCAAGGCTATGACAAGTATGAGTATGCTTCCCCAAAAAAACTGGAGGATCAAGGCTTTTGTGAATAGTTCTGTACTGAAATTGACAAAGAGACGGGCAGGAAAATACGGGACTGTTGCAAAGGGAAGGCTAAGGGATATTTTTTCAAGCCATGGAGGATAGAACTCAAGAGGTATTAGCATGCCTCCAAGGGTAAATATTATCTTTGAATAGATCAGCTGGAAGCTTTTTGTATCCTCAAACCAGAAGGCCAACAATCCGATTATCACAAAGAAAAGAAAGTTCAGGGATATGGCTGCAAGGATAATTATAGGCACAAGGAGAACTCCTGGTGAAAGACTGATTTTTCCAACCAAAAGAAGAGTAATGATTGCTCCTGTCAAGAATGCGACAAAAAAGCGCATGAACGCTCTTCCAATATACTGGGAATACTTGAAGAGCACATAATTGTACGGTTTGTTCAGACTGTAGGCAAGATGCCCGCTCTTGACCTCCTGAGAGATCTCATCAGCCACCCTGGAATCTGAGAAGATGATAGACTCTGACATGACAAGGTACCAGATCATCATGGGAAGCGTGAATCCATCGATAACTGAACCACCCCCGTAAATGGTGGTCCAGAGACTGATGAAAACAAACATGAGAATCGCCATGAAAAAGGAAGAGCCTACAAAATCCATCACATAGGCAAGACTGTTCATCCAGGTAGTCCTGACCACATAACCATACTTAGTTAGTTCCATAAATATCCTCAATGATATCCTCAATGGGAGGATTTGCAATGTTGAGATCTATGATTGAGAATTTCTCTGTAAGATCCTGGAGAAGGGACTTTATTGTTCTCTTGCTTGTGTCAAGCTCCAGCTTGAAGGAGAACTTTGCTTTCTTGAGTATGCGCGCATGCTTAAACCTGACAGAACCTAGGGTATGATCACAAAGAACAGAGACTATCTTCTTATTCATATAGTTCTGACGCATATCCTTGATTGAACCTTCATGCACTATCTGCCCGTGGTTTATTATGAATATGCGCTTGCATATCTTATCAATGTCCTGCATATCATGGCTTGTTAGTATGATGGTGAGTTTCTCTTTCTTGTTGATGTCTTTTATGAAAGAGCGGATCCTTTTCTTTGTGGTTATGTCAAGGCCAATGGTTGGTTCGTCCAGAAACAGGATACGAGGCTTATGGAGAAGAGATGCAACTATCTCTGCACGCATTCGCTGCCCCAGGGATAATTTTCGCACAGGGGTATGCAGGAAGTCCTCCAGCTGGAAGTATGAGACCAGTTCTTTCAGCCTTTTATGATAGTCTTCCTGATCAAGCTCATAGATTCTGGAGAACAGATTAAAGGTGTCAATTGCTGGCAGATGGTACCACAACTGGGGTTTTTGCCCGAATACAGTCCCTAACTGGAAGGCCAGCTTTTTTCGTTCTTTAGCAGGATCAAGGCCATTCACACGCAAGGTTCCTTTATCATTGTGAAGAATCCCTGTCAGCATCTTAAGGGTGGTTGATTTGCCGGCTCCGTTTGGTCCGATGAGTGCTACCAGCTCCCCTTCCTTGATCGAAAAGGAGATGTTATCAACTGCCTTGACATGAGTATATTTGGGCCTCAGAAATGACTTAAAACTACCTTTGAGACCAGGTTCCTTGTGCTTAGCACGGAAATGCTTACTCAATCCGTCGACGTATATGCCCCCCATAATAATATGATAGGGGTTTGAGGTTTAAAAAGATTTTTAATAGAATCTGAAAGATCTCCGATACACTTGTGAGTGGCAATTCATAAGATTTATAAAAAATATGGGTTTCCAGATAATTGAGGGGTACTAATGAGTAAAAAGAAATCACATGTTAAAGTCAAACGAAAGAAAAAGGACAACAATATCTGGGTGGTTACAAGCGCCATTCTGGCAGTACTGCTTCTGGTATCAATCTTAACTTCTGGTTGGGGATCGTGTGCCACATCAGCAGTTATTGCCGAGATGGATGAGATGGTGGGCCAGGCCAATGATACGACACTAATGCAATCATGGGAAAAGGTCAAAGATGGTGTAATGCCCATGGAAAAACAACCAGCTGAAAGATCCGGAGAACAGGTATCATTACAGATGTATGTGATGAGCCAGTGTCCTTACGGAACAGAGGTTGTTGATGCAATAGCACCTGTAAAAGATAAACTGGGAGATTCACTTGACCTTTCTATAGATTACATAACATATCCTACTGAGATGTATCCTGAAAAGGAAGATGATTTCTGTGTCAGCGGGATGTGCTCAATGCATGGAACAAGTGAAGTCAAAGGAAACATTGTACAGTTATGCGCAATGGAACATAATCCTGACAAATATCTTGAAATGGTAACCTGCATGAACAAGGACATGAATGCTATCCCTGAAAACTGGGAGGGATGCGCTGAAGGTCTTGATGTTGAGGCTATAAGAACATGTTATGAAGGAGAAGAAGGTAAATCGCTTCTGAACAACAGTGCGGCAAAAGCACTCAACGCTGAAGCTACGGGAAGCCCTACTATATTTTTAGAAGGAGAAAGCTACAGTGGCGGACGAAGTGAGATGGATTTCATGAGAGCAGTATGTAATGCTTTTGATGAAAGGCCTGATGCGTGCGCTGATGTTCCTGAACCTGCTAAGGTCCCTATGACAATTGTAAATGCAGAGGACTGTGACAACTGTGATGCATCACAGCTTGTCGGTGCAATAAAAGGGTTATTCCCTGGTGTTGAGGTCAATGAGGTCGAAGCCACCTCTGAAGAGGGGAAAGCGCTTATCGAGCAATATGACCTTGAAGTTGCGCCATCATTCCTTTTTGGGACAAGCCTTGATGAAACTGAAACATGGGAACAGAGGCAAGACCTTGCCCGTGCTTTTGAAAAGCTTGATGACAAGTATAAGCTAAGGGATGACCAGACAGGAGCAACCTATTTCCTTGATGAAGAAAAGCGAAAAGCACAAGAAGAGATGATGGAGAACTATCCACAACAGAACCTTGAAGTCCTTGAGTATGATTCAGAGAAACCAAGGCTTGACTATTTTGTGATGGCTTTCTGTCCATACGGAAATCCTGCAGATGAGGCAGCAGCCGAATTGCAGGAGGCTTTTGGAGACAAGGTCGAGATTGTTCCACATTATATCCTTGGTGTTTCAGGAGACAAGATAGACTCACTGCATGGCGAGCAGGAAGGTAACCAGGGAATAAGGGAACTTTGCGTGCTCCGTGAATATGGAGAAGAGAAGTTCTATGAATTCACCCTTGCGATAAACGAGCAATGCTCATCGCAGAATGCGGATTCCTGCTGGCAGGATGTGGCAACAGAGACTGGAATTGATACAGCAACAATAGATTCGTGCATGGATGAGAAGCTTGAGCTGGCACAGGAACAGGCTGAGATTAACAGCCAAGTTGTAACCTTGCGGAATGGTCAACTTGTACCACCTTCAGCATCACCGACATTCCTTTTGAATGGTGCTGCATACAATGGAGGCAGGGATGCTGAAAGTCTCAAAGCTGCATTGTGCCAGGAGTTTGAGACGGCTCCTGATGTGTGCGAAGATACACTTACACAAGAGACTGCTGCACCAGAAGGCAACTGTTAATTTTTTTATTTTAGATTTTTTTGGAGGTATCTGATGATTAAAAGATTCATGGGAAAACTTGTCGGAAAGACTTTATTCTACCCAGGGTGTATTACGAAGCCTGAAATCAAAGATAATTACCTGAAAATACTTTCTGACCTGGGATATGATGTTGTTGAGATCCCTGAACTTAACTGTTGCGGAGGACCTGTTCTTTCTGCAGGATATGATCCGGATTTCTATGAACTTGCCCAGAAGAACAAGGAAAGATTGCAAGGGATAAAGAGAATAATCACTAACTGTCCTGAATGCGCTTTCATGTTCAATACATATTACAAGATACCTACAGAACATATATCAGAGATACTCTATAAGCACAGGGAGAGTTTTGAAAAGGCTCATGAGGAACCCATATCTTACCATAGGCCTTGCCACCTGAGAAAAGCAGGCATTGATGCGCCTGAGAAACTGCTTTCCTATCTGGGGTATGAGATAGTTCCATTACCTGACCAGTGTTGCGGGGCAGGGGGAGGCGTAAAAAGAAACAAGCCTGAGATAGCAAACAAGGCAGCCAAAGCAAGGCTATCCCAATGCAGGACAAACAAGATTATCACGTCATGTCCCTTATGCTATCAACACCTGAAGGAGAATGCAAACATCAAAGTCATTGAACTCTCGGAGGTCCTGAAATGAAGAAACTTGTTGAACTTTTCAAGGAGGATGTTTCTTTTGATACTGACGATTTCATGGCTTATTCTACTGATGCATCACAGATAAAAGGGGAGCCCATGGCAATAGTATGGCCAAGGGATGTGGAACAGATCCAGAAGCTTGTGCAGCTTGCACTAAGAAACAAGTATACTCTTGTTCCAAGGGGGGCAGGGACAGGACTTGTAGGAGGATGCGTGCCACATAAAGCTATCGTGGTTGATATGTCAAAGATGAACAAGATCGAGTCAATCAATGTGCGAGACAATAAAGTGACTGTCCAGCCCGGAGTTGTCATCTCTGATCTCAACGAGAAACTTGATAGTTATGATCTGTTCTTTCCTGTGATACCGGCAAGCCATACTGCCTGCCAGATAGGGGGCATCATTTCAACCAATGCTGTGGGAACACGGGCGCTAAGGTTTGGAAGGACCTGTGACTGGGTGCATGAAGTAAAGATTGTGGACGGGGGGGGAAAGCTTCTAAAGGTAAGGCCTTCTGACATATGCGGAACAGAAGGGATCCTTGGAATAATAGTTGAGGCTACACTTAAGGTAACTGAACCTTTATCACAAACAACTCTCACAATAAGAAAATACGATCACGTTGATGATATTGATGTAAGTGAATTTTCTGATGCTATAGCGCTGGAATTCATTGATAAGCTCTCTTCTGATATGCTTGGCCTTGAATCTGCATATTATCTTTTTGCAGAATACGAGGAGGGTGGTGAGATTACTGATCCGAAAAGGATAAAGGAATTATGGGGGCTTAGAGAGAGGCTCGGACCTCTGCTCACTTCTAAAAGGTACAAGATAAAGGAAGATCCCAAGATCCCATTAGAGAAAATGGGAAAATTCATCCGGTGGGTAACAAATAATAAGATTCCTGCTTTCGGACATATCGGAGTGGGTATACTGCACCTGAGGTTCAGGAAAGAGCAGGAAAAACTTATAAGACAGATGTTTGAGAAAGTGATAGAGCTAGGTGGCTCAGTCAGCGGAGAGCATGGAATCGGACTTGCAAAGAAACAGTATGTTGACAAGAAACGAATAAGGGAGCTTACTGCATTGAAGGAAAGATTTGATCCTGAAAAGATATTCAACAGAGGTAAGATCTATGACTAATGTCCATAAATGCGTATTGTGCGGGATGTGCAAGGCGCGATGCCCTGTGTTTAGGGCAACACATAATGAGCTATATTCTCCAAGGGGAAAGGCTATGCTTCTTAAGGAAGAAAAGGATTCTGCAACATTCTATATCTGTACCTTATGCGGGGCATGCACGGAGATATGCGCATCAGATGTCGATCTTGAGGTTCAGAAGGTACGCCGGGAGCTTGTAAGGAAAGGCATAGAGACTGAAGCAAACAAGAAGATGATCGAGAACGTGAGAAAGTATGGCAACCCTTTTGGAAAAGAATGAGAACATATTAGCATTGGGAATTGCTGGAGTGTTGCTCATTGGAATAATCACACTTTCACTCGTGATATCTGTTGATTCGCCTGTCATTGAAGAGGCGCTTGCAAGAGTACAGACAAACCACTCAGATGTGGTTGTCACGGCTTTCATAGATTATGACTGTCCTGCCTGCGCAGAGACGTTTGAATTGCTAAGGCAACTGGCACATGATTACCCTGAAATAATGATAGAGATCAAGCAATTCCCAATATCATCAAGAGGTTTTGAAAAGGCAGTCATCGCTGAATGCGCAAGGGATGAGGGAAGATTCACAAAAGTTTCAGAAATGCTTTTTGATGGGGAAGAAATTGACATAAACACGAGTGATTGCGGAGAAGAAAGAGTAAGAAGGCATATGATTGAGGGAAATGAAAGGCTTGTGAGCGGGACACCCACATTATTTATTAACGGTGTTGAGATGCAGGGATTAAAGGATTATTCAATAATTAAGCAGGAGGTTGAGCATGCTATCAGAAGTACGGGAAACGATTGATACTATAAGGAAGCAAGGCATCAGGTTAAGCGCACCTGTTCTTGTTGACCTGGTAGGACTCATAATATTCATATTCGTGAATTCAATATACATAGAAAAGATAGTTGCTGCCCTGACCTCATTCAATATGCATGTCTCGAGAAACATGGAAGAGATCATGGGAGACCTGCTGACAAAAAAGGATATATTTGCCCTGATGTCAAAATATCCACAGATTGGAAATGACATCTCAACAGTCCTTTTCCTGACATTCCTGATGCTTTTAAGCCTCTTTATCATATATTGCATATTCCAGGGAATAAGCTGGTTCTTTGCTTACAAATTTGCAGGGCATAAGGAGTCCTTGTCAAGGATCATGCTAAGGTTTAGTCTTGTAAACATCCCATGGTTCTTATTTTTCATGATTGTAAGTTTCATCTCGCTTTTGTTTTCGCTTCGAGCTGTACTTTCATCAAGCCCTGTCTCATTCACAAACATGATATCAGGCATAATATCTTTCCTTTTCATCTATGTGGTGGTTGTATCATATACAAGGCTACATATAAAAAATCCGTTCAGGGCTGTGAAGCTTGCCGGAAGAAAAGAACTGTTCATAGGATACCTGGCTGGTTTTGGAGGATTCCTGTTACTGGGCCTGGTCATAAGACAACTGCCATTTTCCCTGCAGCTTATTTTGGAAGTATTCTTCTTACTTCCTCTTCTTACCGGGCTTCGTGTCTTTTTCCTTAAACTTTCCAAGAACTGACTCACCTGCCCAGACCCTTTGCCCTTTCCTGACAACAAGAGGTATGTTCTCTGGAAGGATAACAATGAGTTGGCTTCCCAGGTTTATGAGCCCGTAGCGCTCTCCGGTCCTGTAGGTGTCACCTTTTTTGGCATAACATTCAATCCTTCGGGCAACAATCCCTGCGACCTGTATCACCTTTATCTTACCAAATGGCGCCTGAAGTGTAAGCTCGACCTTCTCGTTATGCAGGCCTGCTTCAACTGAATTCACTGGCTTGAATGAGCCTTTCTTGTGCCTTACAGAAAGGACCTTGCCACTGACAGGCATCCTGTTTATATGGACATCCAAGGGTGACATGAATATGGATATGATCTTGCAGCTTTCTGATATATCGCACAGGGTGCGGATCTTTCCCATGTATTTTTTTGGGATGGTGAGATTTTTCTCGCTTGTGTCTATGATATCCAGGATTACTCCATCTGCAGGGGATACAATCACGTTGCCTCCAGGTATATCTCGAGAGGGATCTCTTAGGAAATAGAATCTCCAGAAAACAAGAAAAGCAAGGAAAACTATAATCACAATAACCGATAGCACCCAGATCATAAGTAAAGTATTATCTGATACCTTAAAAATATTTCCGAGCATTATTTAAATCATCAGCTGATCCAAGGAATCATGGGAAACTTTACTCAAGGGCAGTATGATAACATCGAACGTTTTCTGGAAGAGAATCAAGGCGCAAAGCTAGGTTATCACCCTGTACACGATCGTTTCGTGAGAAATGTCGCAAACAATCTTGGACGTCTTGTACCAAATACTGAGCAGGCAAAAGCATATCATGAAGTGGCGTTCCAAAACCAAGAGGGAGTAATCCTTGGGAGCATTGATCTTGCAGTATTGACGCCTGACGAATTTATAATTGTAGAAGCAAAAGTGCGGGAGAGACACAATTGGAAAAATACTTGGGCCTGTAAAAGTCAATTGTCAAAGTATGCACGACTTTCAATGCAATACCTTGGAATCAAACCCACCTGTATTGCTGCATACAAGCATATCAATCAAACCAATAATTACAAGACCAGGGTCATACCAATATTCTAGAGGATGATTTAAATAGAAGGAAGGGCTCCTATCATCCCATGAAAGATGAAGAGCGCCGTTTCCTTGAAGGAAAACACGGGGATGTCCTTCCTGCTGAAAACAAGAATCCCATATATGAACCAAGAGAAGATAGTGAGATGCTCAGGAGGCATATAAAGGATTATGCCAAAGGAAAGATTCTTGATATGGGGACTGGCTCCGGAGTGCTTGCCAAGGAGGCTGTAGGATACGGAGAAGTGCTTGCTGTCGATAAGAATCCTGATGCAGTATCTTACGTGAAAAACCTTGGAATAGATGCAAAGGAAAGCGATCTTTTCAGTGAGGTTGATGAAAGATTTGACCTGATAATATTCAATCCGCCATACCTGCCGCAGGACCCTGGTGTTGAGGATATGGCTTTGTTTGGGGGTAAAAAGGGTTATGAGGTCAGTGTTGATTTTATTTCTCAGGCTGCAGATTACCTGGAAAGAGATGGGAAGATACTTTTCCTTTTCTCAAGCCTTACAAAAAAAGACAAGATAGAGGAAGCACTGGTCCATAACATGTTCACATGGAAAGAGCTTGAAAAGAAGCATATTTTCTTTGAGGATATCTATGTTTATCTTATAGAAAAGACAAGTGCAAGAAAAGAGATAGAACCGTATGTGAGTGATATACGGTACCTTGCACAGGGTAAGAGGGGAATTACTTATATCGGAATCTACAAAGGAGAGAAAGTTACAATAAAAACCAAAAGGAGTTCAAGCAAAGTCAACAGGCTGGGGTTTGAGGCTGAATGGCTGAAGAAGATCCCTTTTGCACCGGATCTGGTTTTTGCGGGCAGGAATTACATAGTCTATAGGTATATAGAGGGCATCCCTATGAAAAAGTTCATTGAGGATGCAGAACCAAAGAAATTATACAAGGTTATAATGCGGTTACTGGACCTTGCATACGAGCTTGACAAGATGGGGATAAACAAGGAGGAGATGCATCGACCATTCACAAATGTCCTGGTGTCTGATGAGCCGCACCTGATTGATTTCGAACGTGCGCATTACACTGAACAACCCAAGAATGTCACTCAGTTCTGCCAGTTCCTTCATGGATTCAGAAAACTTCTTGCTGAAAAAGGGATCAAGGTGGATAAGATAACATCTGCTGCACGAAAATACAAGGAAGACAGGGATATAAGCAAAGTCAGATCATGCATTTCAAATGATATTGGTCTGACCTATGAGAATATTTAAATAGGATAGTGATAATAAATCACCTGAGGTGAAAATAATGGATCCAACATTTACAGATCCGAATGCAGTGGCAGGAATGCTTGGTGCGATTACAGGAGGACTTATAATTGCAGTATTTGTTCTAGCAATTGGTTTTTATATATACATGGCTCTTGCTATGATGAGAACCGCACAACGATTAGGTACACCTAACTCATGGCTTGCGTGGATACCTATAGGGAATATGGTATTAATGGCAAACATGGCAAAGATGCACTGGTGGCCTGTACTTTTAGTGATTGCAATGATAATACCTATTCTGAACGTTTTGGCAGGTATTGGCCTAATGGTATTTACAATTATCTGGCAATGGAAGATATGCGAGGCACGGAACAAGCCAGGATGGTGGGCAATAATCCAGATTGTCCCAATTGTCGGAGGAATATGGGGACTTATCATGTGGGGGATCCTTGCATGGTCCAAACAATAGTTTTATAAAACCTTTATTGTTTTCTTTTATTATTCGCGTCGGTAGTCTAATGGCTAGGATAAGGGCCTTCCAAGCCTTTGATCCGGGTTCGAATCCCGGCCGACGCATCAACGTATTATCCAAATGATTAATAGATGTAAGGGATAAAATACGTAGAAGAAATATCTTGGAAGCCTTATTCTCCACGGTGGATTCCACCTTGTAAGAAAGACACCCAATAGTGCAAGGCTATTATACCAGACACTGAGACTTTTTAAAAGTATGATCATTGCATTTCCTATGAAAGGAGATATGCGAAAGAAAAGTATCATGAAAACTCCCAGGATGCCATAATCAATAGTAAGAAAATAATCAATCCCATATACCAAAATTGAATAAGGTATCAGGAAAAGAGGATTCTTCTCGTTAAGATAAAGGGCGCCTAGTCCCAGGAGAAGGGTGAACATGATGTTCAATTCCGGCCAAAGGAGCCAATATATCGGCTGTGCGATCACAGCAAAGAGAAAGAGGCGAAACGCGTATCTCTTGAGATTGCTTGTCTTCTCGAAGCCGAGAGCAATATGATAGGCAAAGATCGGAAAGCATAATCTTCCTATAGCCCTGAGTGTATGATACAAGGTCGGATTCAATGAATCCGAGAAGGCACTAGCTGTATGGTCTATTACCATAAGGACAATGGCTATAAGTTTTAAAAAGTCGTTTCTCATTTCTTTATGATGTATGTTGGATAAGGTATCTTTATGCCTTCCTTATCAAACCTTTTCTTTACTTTCTCGTATAATGAGCATTTGAGAAAATAGCCGTCAGTGGCATTGGCTGTCCAGACAAAAAGCCTAAGCCTCATACCGTATTCACCAAGCTCATCAACACTTATCCTGTAAAGGTCTCCGCTGGGAAGGAGAAGATGCTCGCTCTTGTTGTCGATGAATAAAGGATCCTTTACTACTTCTTCAGCAATTATCTTTTTTGCAAGATCGATCTCAGAATCATAACTTATTGTGAAATCTATGAAATTCATCTTTTTCTCATCAGAGATACTATCATTTACAACCTTCTCTTCTGCGATTATGCCGTTAGGGATCATGAGGCGCTTGTTCTTGAGTGTCCTGATGACTGTATGCCAAAGGGTTATGTCCTCGACAAACCCTAGTTCTCCAGAGAGCTTGATGCGATCACCTATCCTGAAAGGCTCAAACATTGAGATGAAGATGCCTGCAACAAAATTGGCAAAAATCTTTTGGGTGGCAAACCCTACAATCAGGGCAATGACTCCTGCTCCGACAAAAATGGAATGGGATATCTCTTTTAGTTCAGGAATGGTTGAAACTATCAGGAGTATACCTATGATATAGATCGTGGATACAAGGATACGGCGGGCCATGTTGAACTTGGTCTGGTCCATTATGGGAATGTCACAACCAAAATGAAAACGGCGATGGTAAAGGTTAGAGGTGGTTTTTGCATATGCGCGGAGCATTATACTATTGACAAAGTTTGCAGAAACAATTGTTATTATGGCTATGCTGCCTATGAGGAGAACCTTGCTGTGAAGAAAGAAATTAACTATGTCCATGTAACACCCCTTTTAAATCTCATGGAATCCTGTCATTTAAATATTTTGGGATAAAACTTTTAAAAGAAGGGCATATTATGCTTGAGATGGAGTACCAGCGAATCGTGGACCTCAAGTATCCTAAAGACCGGATGATCGTTGTTGATCTGGAATCAAAAGAGGAGCTTGATAAGATAGAATCGGATAAGCGGTTCGTTATAAGGGTGGAGCTTTTGATGGATGGGACGTACCAGGACTATTATTATGTTTTCCTGGATTCGTTTGTCTATCGTTACAGGACACCACTGCATGAACATTTGAGAGGATAATCATGGCATTTGACAAGAGTCTAGATAAGGAACTATTCGGAGAAGAAGTAGAGTTTGAAGTGACAAAGCTACGGGTCAGCGTGTTCTCATACAATGACGGGCCAGCGAAACTGCAGATATCAAGGCAGTTGAGAAACATGGAAACAGGAGATTTCAAGTTTGCAAAGCTTGGAAGGATGACAAAGGATGAGGCAGAATCAATCATCCCCCTGGTGCAAAAGGCAATCACTTACATGTGAACTGCGCCAGTGTAGGCTGGGCAAGACGCTTGTACGATGACCAGCTTTTCCTGAAGAAGTCATATTTTTTATAATTCTCTTTGAGGAATACTTGGGTTTTCTTATCAGAGGGATAGCCTGAACCAACTACAACCTTGTGGGTTGTCTCGATCTCTTTTATGGCGCGATCCCTGAGGACTTTTGCTATGATTGATGCTGCTGAGACTATGGTGTAATTAAGATCAGCCTTGTGTTCTGCGATTATTTCTGTTTCATGGCTGAGACGTCCTTTGACGTAATCATGATATGCAGGGGGATTGGTGCTTGGACAATCAAGGATTGCAATTTCAGGTTTGAGCTCATTGATTATGTCTGCTGAGGTTGACCCTTCCAGAAGGTTGAGGTTCATGGTGTCAGATGCCAATGCTTCATCAATATCACGTGGAGATAAGATGACTACCTTGTATTTTTTTACGATCTCCAGGATTTTGGGGTATAGCGCCTCTCTTTTCTTGGGGCTTAGTAGCTTGGAATCCTTTACTCCCAAAGACTTTAGGGCTTTCTCATCCTCAAGGTCACCCATCACTCCAACCATGACCAAGGGTCCTATTACAGGGCCACGGCCTGCTTCTTCTATCCCGCATCTCATGGATATTGCAATGGCAAGTTTATTTTTAAATATTTGCCCTCTTGCGCAGGAATTATGACTAGTACAAAGATTGATGATCTCTTCAAATGATAACCAGAAACCCGGCTTTACAATCCCTGCTTCCAGGCCGGCGCAGCATGCGAAAGCTTTAAATATTCTTAAAACGCGGGTAGTGCTATGGCGTCTGTATTCAGAGGAATCCTTGATTTCTTCCATGTTATTGGAATCTATGATGTAGTGCTTCCGTTCCTCCTGATATTCACGATCGTATTCGCGATATTCGAAAAGACAAGGGTCCTTGGTGTGGATATCGTAAATGATAAGAAATATACCAAGAAGAACCTGAATTCAATGGTGGCTTTTGTCATCGCTTTCTTTGTTATCGCATCATCCAAGCTTGTGGAGATAATAACACAGGTATCATCCCAGATGGTGATCCTCTTGCTATTGAGCGTGTTCTTCCTCCTGCTTGTAGGGTCATTCTATGGCCATAGTGACGAGCCTTTTGCGTTGGGAGATACATGGAAAAAGGTTTTTACTGTCATCATGTTCCTTGGGATTGTTGCCATATTCCTTATGGCGATAGAAACAAAAGACGGGACGCCCTGGCTTGAATGGTTCATGTTTTATGTCTATAACAATGCATCAAGCACAGCTGTTGCATCAATACTGCTCATGATAATTGTGATAGGGCTGATGTTTTTTGTAGTATATGATAAAAATGAAAAGAAAAATGCTGAATGAGGTGTGATTAATGAGTTTTGTCGAGAATGCACTAATAAACCTGGAACAGATCGGAATCGTATATTTGTTGGCGTTTCTGCTTGTGTTTACAATAGTATATGCAATACTTACAAAGAGTAAGATACTTGGTGAGAAGAAGAATTTCAACATTGCAGTTGCGTTGGTTCTTGGTATGCTGGTAATACTTGAGCCAAACCAGACTGTAGTAAAGATCATGCAGTCTGCCATACCTAACGTGAGCATAGTGCTTGTTGCTATACTTATGTTCCTTCTGATGGTAGGGCTTATGGGAGGAGAGGTTAAATGGCTCGGTAACAGCGCATCCGGATGGATTGCCATAATCTCTGCTATAGTCATTGCCTGGATCTTCGGTGTCTCTGCCGGCTGGTGGGGAAGAGGATATACAAACATATGGTGGCTGAATTGGCTCAATAATTCACAGACTGTTGCAACAGTGATAGTATTGCTTGTATTTGGAATAGTCATCTGGTTCGTGACAAAAGAGGACAAGCCTGCTGATCAGCAAGGTAAATTCCTCAAAGACATTGGAGAGTTGTTCAAGGGAGGCAACAATAAATAATGGCTACACCTCTTGATATAGGATTGCTGGACCATTTCGAGATTATTTTTCCATTTCTCTTCATACTGGTCTTTGGTTATGCGATCCTTACAAAACTGAAGCCTTTCGGGGATGACAACAAAGGGATCTATGCAGTGATTGCATTTGTCCTTGCAGTGATGACCATCTTTTCTCCTATTGTAAGAGAGACATTTGTGACAGCAGCACCATGGTTTGTCTTGCTGTTCATATTCCTGATATTCACAGTCATAGCTTACATGGCTCTTGGCGCAAGCGAAGATGACATAGTAAATGTGCTGAAATCAAGCGAGAACCGTTTCATCAACTTGTGGGTATTTGCATTGATACTGATAATTGC
The DNA here is from genome assembly GCA_046496745.1 of Candidatus Woesearchaeota archaeon. Lineage (GTDB taxonomy): Archaea > Nanobdellota > Nanobdellia > Woesearchaeales > JACJVW01 > JBNJGT01. Next base: position 15,226 of record JAWOGQ010000065.1, read on the forward strand.
ATTAGGTTCACTCACAACAGTGCTTTCACGTCATGGAGGAGTTGGTACAACTCCAACAGAGGATCTCAATATGACTGAGGCTGAAGCATCAGAGCAGGAGTCAGAATTCTGGTCGACACTTGTACATCCGAAAGTGCTTGGGATGGTATTGATATTGCTGGTGTCGTTTTTTACCATACAAAGACTTACCAAAGAATAACCTATTTTTTCTTTTTTGGAGAAAGGGTATTACGTGCATCCTTGGTGATGCGGGATAATTCGTTGACATTCTCTGTGAAAGTAGGAAGTATCTTCTGGAATACACGCTCCATTGCCTTGATCTCTGTACCTACATTGAGTATGTTCTGGTCATATTCACCAATCTTTCCTATGATAGCCTTATGCAACTTGTCGAAGCTCTCACGGACATCCTGCAATTCCTGCTCAAACTTGTTGATCTTCTCTTCTGTCTTATCCTTCCATTCAGAGATCTTGTTGAGGTTCTTGACCAACTCATCCCATTTCTCGTCAATAATTGCCTCAGCAATCTCTTCGATATGAGTCCTCTCATTGATATAAGACTGGCCTTGTGAATATCCCTGAGGTGGTTGTGAAGGCGGTTGTGAAGGAGGCTGGGGCATGCCTTGATTGGGTGGCATTTGTGAGCCCTGTGGAGGTTGGGGCATGCCTTGATTGGGCGGCACTTGTGAGCCCTGGGGTGCTCCTTGTTGATTGTTCTGTTCCATTGTTATAGATACTCCTTTGAAATGTATTTAAAGCTTTCTGTCCTTGAGAATCTTCTCGACAGTCTTTTTGGCCACATCTTCTACCATCGATTCAAAATACTGGTGCATGATCTTTTCCACTTCTTTTCTTGTCACGAAGTTGATAGGCTCCCAGATGTTGATATATCTTTCAAGTTCCTTTACGTCCTCTTTTCGGGCACACATCCTAAGCTCTTTTATCAGGAGCAATAGCTTGTTGTCAAGGTCATTCATGAATTTCTTAAGTTCATTTATCTCAGCATGTGAGTCACGAAGATCCTGGGTATTTTTCTTGTTCTGGCTCATGAAATTCTGGTCAGCCATCTGGATCTTCTTTCGAAGGTTCTGTGTCCTTTCCTCAAGTTCACGAAGACGCCTGGAAAGAGAACTGAAATCATGACGAAGGCTTTTCAATTCAGGGTCAGGACCTGCTTTCTCATGGCCTCCAAAAAGATTGAATCCTTTCTGCTTTTGCGGGGGAGCCTCTGCCATCACCTTAAAGGGCTTTCCAATATATAATAAACTTGTGTTAGGATGCAGAAGTAGTATCATCAAGAACGGCTTTGAGAGCTTCAAAGCTTACCTCAAGCTGATCTGGTGTGGGTTCCCGGGTGGTGAGCTTCTGTACCCAAAGGCCTGGCAGGAAAAGTATGCTAAGAAAACTCCTGCGAGAGATAGCAGGGGCAAGCTTAAGCCATTCATAAGAGATTCCTGCAATAACAGGTAGCATTGCAAGCCTTGCCAAGAAGAATATGCCAAGACGAAGAAGTGTATGCATGGAGGTCATTGAAGGAAATAAGGATTGAAGAACAACCGGTATCAGGGAGAACAGAACTACACCTGTAAGCACAACAATCATGAGAAAGCTTGTACCGCAACGTGGATGAACTGTTGAGAAATGGTTTGCCTGGTCAGGGATAAGCTGCTTGTTCTTCTCGAATGTATGGACTGCCTTGTGTTCTGCTCCATGGTATTCAAAAACGCGCCTCATGTCACTCATAAAGCCTATTGCATATATGTAACCAACTATGATTATAACTTTTATGATGCCGTCTATCAGGTTAAAGAGAACAGGCTGGGTACCTTCCTTGAGGCCTGCAAGGTTTGTCAGGACATATGGCAGGAATACAAAAAGCCCAAGGGAAAAAAGGATTGCAACAATTACTGTAAGGGTGATATGTGAGCCTTTCAATTCTTCACCTTCTTCGTCGGCAGATTCCTGGGCTGAATACATGAGGCTTTTAGTTCCCAGATACATCATCTCGAAAAGGGAGACAACACCGCGAAAGAAAGGCCATCCAAGAAAGGGATAGCGTTTTGACAAAGGAGAATAGGTCTCGCGCTTCACTATAATCTCATCATTCTTGCGGATGGCAGTTGCTATTCGGTCACCTGCGCGCATCATGACTCCTTCGATTACTGCCTGACCACCCACTGTCGGTTTCATTGTACATAGGAATGAACCATACTATATATGTTTTATCCTTCTGAGTTCAGATACCCATCCTTCTATTACAGAAAAACCCTGTTTCCAGAAATCAGGAGATGACATGTCAATCCCCACTTCCTTGAGTATTTTTGCAGGGTCCTCTGAGCCACCATAAGAAAGTATCTTCTCGATGGAAGATATGAATGAAGGGTCTTTCTGATACATTGAATAGAGTGCAAGGGAAAGGAGTTCTCCAAAGTTGTAGGCATAACAATAGAAGGGGCTTCTCACTATGTGAGGGATGATTGCCCATTCATTCCTGAAGCGGGGATCCTGCTCGACAGAATCTCCAAACTGTTCTTCTAGAAGGCTGTAATAGGCATCTGAAAGCTCATCCATCGTGCATCCTTTCTGGAGCATCTCGTGGGCGATTAGCTCAAACTTCACGAAATAGTTCTGTCGAATGATGGTTGCAAAGGAATCAGAAAGCTTTTCCACAAGCATTGCTTTCCTTTCCTTATCATCTGCCTGATCGTATAGGCGCTGGAACACGACCATCTCTGCAAAGGTTGATGCGGTCTCTGCCAAAGGAAGAGGCGCGTGGAATGAATATATGCTGTGGTTGCTGCTGAAGAGAAAATGGACGCCGTGGCCAAGCTCGTGTGCAAGGGTGAATATGTCATTCTTCCTTCCTGTGAAATTGAGCATGACGAAAGGCACCATATTGGGGGAGACTGCCATGGCAAATGCTCCTCCGCGCTTGTTAGGATTGGGATGGGTATCTATGTGACCATCCAGAATCTTTAATGCATGATCATGAAACCTTTCAGAGAAAGACTTGAATGTGTCAAGGACAGTCTGTTCTGCTTCCTCGTATGAGATCTTACTCTCTTCTGTAGAGACAGGTGCATAGATATCGAATCTTGAGAGTTTTTTTCCCAGGATGTCTCCCTTCAGCCTGAAGAATTCATGGAAGATGTATCTCTTTTCTGTGCATACATCAAGCAAGGTCTGGATAGCCTCATCAGGAACCTGATTGTCATGGTTCCTTACTGATATGGGTGAAGGATAGCCACGCAATTTTGCCATCTCACCCCAGTCCCGGACAACAGACTGGTATATGGTAAATAGCTTATCAAGGTCCTGATCGTAGCGGTCTAATAATGCTATGTAGGCTGCCTTTCTCTCTTCTGGCCTTGAAGAATGAAAATAAGAAGTGAGTTCTGACTGGGTTTGTATGATCTGCTTTTCCTGGCCTGGCTGGAACTCAAATGTAAAGCTTGTGGTTATAAGGGAACGAAGCTGGCTTACTACAGAGATTCCGTTGACATCCTTTTTTGAGATCAGATTCTCCTCACGCTCTGAAAGGGTGTAGCGTGCTGAATCACGCAAAAAGAAGAGTGCAAAGGAATCTTTCATCTGCGAGAAAAGACGTTGTGCGTTCTTGTCATCAAGCGCATTGTCACCAATGCCCTGGAGCCAGTGCCATATCGGACGGGAACGTTCTTCAATCTCCAGGCCAACTGTCTCCAGGCGGGCCTTGAGGCGTTTTGCTTCCTGGTCTTTCTGGTTTGTTGCCAGCCGGAGTTCTGCCATGGCACCCAATTTATGGAGTGTCTCTAAAATATCTGCATTGTAATCCATGAATTCCTGAAGAAAGGATGGATCCATATCCTTGTGCATCTTCTTGTAATATTCATCATATGAAGAACTATCTATGCTTGTTTCAGGGTCTATTATCTCTACGTTCCAATTTTTCATGATACCATGAAAAAAATGGAGGTTTATAAAACCTACCTATACATTCTTTCCATGTAATCACTGAGCATGCGGTGGGTGTTGAAATAGGATGCATTGGCTATGCTCTCCCGCATCAATGATGCCCAGGCGTGCTTGTCCTTATAAGTAAGGGCGCTATTTTTGATGAGTTGGGCAAGAAATTGCGCATTATCATCATCTGAACCATTAGGGATCGTCCAGCCTCCTCCTTTTGCTTCAGGCCACCAACCATCTTCAGTAGAGATCTGGGGAATTCCGTTGTGCGCAGCTTTCATCCCTGAAGTGCCGGATGCTTCCATCGGGGGGCGGGGATTGTTGAGCCATATGTCAGAGCCCTGGGTAAGAAGGGCGCCAAGATGCATGGAGTAGTTCTCAAGAAAAGTCACTCTCACATTGTCAGGTTCGCTGACTCCTACTATACGCTCGATAATTGACTTGCCCTCGTGGTCATGGGGGTGGGCTTTGCCTGCAAAGATTACCTGGACAGGGCCGTTGTCAGCGAGTCTTTCAAGATTTGAAAGTATCAGGTCACCTCGCTTGTAGGTTGCAAACCTTCGTGCAAAGCCGATTGTCAGAGGCTCCATGGAGAAACTGGTGTTGTTTGCTATGTTTGTATAATCTATGAGCCTTTTCTTTGCTGCAAGATGGGCATCAATCAAGTCATCATCTGGTATGCTGTTTTCTTCAATACGCGAGGGGTCATTTCTCCATTCAGGGATGTATTGGTCATAGAGCGCTTTCATCTCTGGGCTTGTCCAGGTAAAAGAATGGACACCATTTGTTATCCCTATGATATTGTAACCTGGAAAAAGGTCCTGTGAGACTTTGGCATGAAGCTGGGATACTCCGTTTGCAATGCGGCTGTTATTCATGGCAAGGGCAGTCATGTTAAGGATCTCGTCTCCGGCTCTGCCTCTTATATCAGGAAGGTCCCTTGCTATGTCTGAAACATCATCATAACTGAAATGATCATGACCTGCAGAGACAGGGGTGTGGGTGGTAAATACTGTGCGGTCCTTTGCATCCTGGAGGTTCTTTTCAAGCTCAATTGTCGCAAACGCGCCGTGGCCTTCATTCAGATGGTAGACATCTATATCATAACCCATCTCCTCAAGCATGCGAACGCCTCCGATTCCAAGGATCGCTTCCTGGGCGATACGGTAGCGATGATCCCCTCCGTAAAGGCATTCTGTAAGCCTGCATAAGCCTTCAGAATTCATGCCATTATTGGTATCAAGAAAAAAGACAGGAACCTGGCCATTCTCTCCCTTGATGATATAGCGCATGGCACGGATATTTACTTCTTCCCCGCTTATATTGAGACTTACCTTGTGCGGCATCTCTTCCATGTACCTTTCTGCCCTGAAAGACCTGTAGCTTTCCACCTGCCTGTCACCTACTATATGCTGGCGAAAATATCCCTTGTTATAAAGCAAAGAAATACCCACCATGGGAACGCCCATGTCTGCTGCACTCTTGAGGTAATCTCCGGCGAGAACACCCAGTCCTCCGGCATATGTAGGGATGTGAGACTCAAGTCCTATTTCCATAGAAAAATATGCGATGCTTATATCAATCACCCGCGGTTTTCTTGGGAACACTCACTTAAATAGTTTTGGAA
>JAWOGQ010000082.1:0-2545 GCA_046496745.1 Candidatus Woesearchaeota archaeon
TCAAGTTCTTCACTCTGGCTTTCATCAGCCTTATTTTGCTCAGTCTGTGTTTCATCAGTTGCTTCTTTTTGGTCGGTTGCTTCTCCCTCAGCCTGCCATTTGGGATTGAAATGTCTTATTATCTCATGGATATCAACCTCTGAGAAAAGCTTCTGCAACTGCTCATTCTGAGGGATCTGCTCTACCAGGGCCTGCGGGTCTTCCTGGAGAATCTTCTTGATCTGCGGGTTCTGTTCAATTATTCCAATGACTTTATCTTTTGTCAGCCCTTCTTGTTTTGGATTATGCCACTCAGCAGGATGACGCTTGAAATGGTTCTCCATCATTATTGGCAGGTTCTGTTTCAATGCCTTTGCTACATCATCAGAAGGGTCCACCTCATTATTCCCTTCTGTATTGAATATCTCAACCTTGTCACCCTCTTCCCTCGGAACTATGTGATACATGAAGTGTTGGGACATCTGCCCTGCAACACCACCATTCGCGATAAATATCGTACTTCCGGTCATAAGCAGGCCTTTCTTCAGTGAGACTGCAAGATCCTGTGATACTGAAAACAAATGCTCAAACGTCTCATGAGGAATCAAGGGCATTATAGGATAATGCTCCTTTGGAAGAACAAGAATATGCCCTTTGTATAAAGGGTTTATATCAAGCACAGCAAGGACAGTATCGTCCTCATAAACCTTTTTCGCAGGGATCTCTTCTCTGACGATCCTGCAGAAGATACACTGTTTCTTCTGCTCTTCGAGAGCATCCTTTTGCTCCTGCGATAGCTCCATGTATTACGAGGGCTTTCCAGCCTATTTAAACTTTACGCCGCCATTCTCGCGAACAGCCTTGCCATCTGGAAATATCCACCTGTAAGTATCAGTACACCAGTAGCAAGAAAGATCTGGTAAAGGCTTCCAATGGGAATCAGAAATCCTGTACATGGAAGATTAGTTACTGGAACGTATGGCAGTTCATATCCTGAACAGACAGATGAATCAGTCATCTCTCCTCCTGTACCACAGCAACCGTTGTATTGCTGACCAAGAATAAGGCTTAGTGCCAGCAATACAGTTGATGCCCAGACCAGGATCCAGGGCGCTTTCTTTATTTTGAATGTAAGGATAGATAATGGTATCAATCCAAAGACTGTTGCGATACTAAGAGTGACATAACTTATCGAAAGGATCTTATCTAAGGGATGGTTCATGAAACCAGGCATTAGCATGTTTAGTCCCAGTAAAGCCACAAAGACTATACCTACGAATAGAAGGCTTGTCTTTCCTGTAAGCCATCCCGGAATCGGAAGCTTTAGTTCCTTTCCAAGCAGAGTATATGCAAAGGGTATTGAGAAAGCCATTACAAGAAATCCGATTATTCCTGTCAAACTTTCAAGCATTCCAATACCTATGAATTTTGTGATAAGAGCTGTTACCGCCCAAAAGCATAATCCTCCACCAAAAAGGGAAAGGTATTTCCATCCAGTAAGACCACCCTTACTGTACCTGTATATCTTGTAAGCAAATATCCCTAAAAATACACCACCTAAGACTGCTAATAGCCTGAAAATAACCGTAACTGTGCTCATGTCCATACTAAATCACCTTTCTGAAATTTGCAAGTTTAATCCTTATAAGTATTTCGAAATCCCTAAAATTAGTATCTGGTCTGATGCACTTTTTAATCTGACAAAAGTATTTTATAGATCTGTTTTTTTTATATTCTCATGACTCCTGAAGAAAAAGAGATTCTAAGGACGCTTGTGGAGCGAGAGCTGAAAAGGGTTCAAAAAGAGGAAAAAACAACAAATCAGCAGGCACGGATGCTTGCAGGTGAAATCAAGTACGAGGAAGCACTAAAAAGTATCCTCAAGAAACTCTGATATGATTAATTATGAATCTACACTAGGTTTATATAGGTCTGAATATTTGTGCGATTATGAAACATCTCGCAATGTTTACCCAGGCTTGTCCTCTTTGCAAGAAAAATACCTTCGATACAGATCTCTATGAGACCTTGATTCCTCATTTCGGAAAGACACTGATATATGTCATGCGCTGCAAATGCGGGTACAAGATGACAGATATAGGCAGTTTTGAAGATAAGGAGCCTGTCCGCTATGAGCTTACAATTGAGGGTAATCTTGATTCAAGAGTCATCAAAGGGTCCATGGGAAAAGTCATAATTCCGGGCATAATAGAGAGTGAAGGAGGCCTTTTCTCAGAAGGCTATATTACAAACATAGAAGGTGTACTCAGGCGCTTGCTCGATGTCCTCGAATTCATACGCCGTTATGAGAAGCCATCCCTGAAAGGACAGATAGATCGCCGTATCAAGCGCATCAATGATACAATAGAAGGGAAAGCAAGGCTCACACTCATAATTGAGGATTACACTGGCAATTCCGCCATAATCTCAGGAAAGGCAAAAAGGGAAGTCCTACCTGAATCTTCCCATCAATAATGTCACATTCAGGATAACAAGCCCTGCAACGAGCATTACCAGGTCAAGCGAGAAATAACGGTCTAGGAACAATACCGCTCCAATCATTATG
>JAWOGQ010000089.1:0-12334 GCA_046496745.1 Candidatus Woesearchaeota archaeon
GTGGAATAGACTTTTACTTGTTTCATATTATCACCTAACCTATTAAGGTAGCTGATGATTTTTAAGGGTTGGTGAGATGTGAGGCTTTTCATTGTTTTTTTTCATATACGGGCGCAGGTATTCGCGCAGAAGGAGAGCATAATAAGGGGACAGCTCTTCTGCCAACTCAAATATGGCCTCAGAGCAGTCAAAACACTTGCGGGAAATAGTGCCAGGCCTTAAACCACTATCAAGGCACTTGCAGTTGTGAAGGGTATCTGCAATCTTGATTATCTTTACCTCGTATGGTGAATTGCGGATGCGATTGATATATTCGGCTGGAGAAACATCTCTTGTGAGGGCTGCAACGATTGATGCAAGGTAATCATCGAAAAGATGAGCAAGGTATGCCTTTGAGATATCGCATTCCTCGAGAGAATCATGAAGCCAGGCGGCAGCAAGTATGTGAGGGTTGCTGACCCCTATATCCCTGAGAAGATTGTATACTGCTTCACAGTGATGGATAAAAGGGGTTCCATCGCGCCTGAGCTGCCCTTCATGAAGAGTGCTTGCGAGCGCTTCCGCTCTTTTTATCATTAAGAAATAATTGAAATAAAAGGTATAAAAAGATTGTGTATATCCTTAGCGCTGAGCCCACTTAGGCCCGTCCCGGAAATTGCCTTTCCGGGGTTTGCGAGAGTCCTTGGAATCTCTTCCACCTTTAGATTCTGAACCTCGTGGTCCGCCTCTGGATCCACCTCTGGACTCTGATCCGCCTCTTGAGCTGCCTCTAGGTCCTGATGAACCTCGTGGTCCACCTCTGGAACCGCCTCTAGAACCGGGTCCGCCTCTGGATCCTCCTCTGGCTCCACCTCGTGGTCCGCCTCTGGAGCCTCCACCATATCCACCGGATCTTCCGGAATCGCGACCCATTTCGGGTTTTTTTACCTGGATAATCGGAAATTGTGGTGTATCAACTCTTTCTATCTCAAAATCATTGTCTTTCAAGACACGACCGAAATTGTCATGGTCTCTCGGGCTCAGGAGATTGATTACTTTACCTGATTTACCAGCTCTAGCTGTACGACCGATACGATGAACATACTGCTTGCTGTCTCCAGGGATATCATAATTGTAGATATGAGATACATCTGGTATGTCAAGACCACGAGCAGCAACATCAGTACAGACAAGCACATAAGCCTTATTCGTATTGAATTTCTTTATCACAGTGTCACGCTTCTGTTGGGTAAGCCCTCCGTGAATCTCAATTGCATCAACCTTTTCCTTGCGTAATGCTCTTGCAACCATCTCAGTTGTGACCTTTGAATTGCAAAAAACCATCACCAGGCTGTTCTCTTCCTCCTTGATAAGATGGACAAGCAATGAAAGCTTGCGATGATTCTGGACGTCATAGTAGATCTGCGGTAAGTTTTCAGGGAGAACATATTGCTCGGCAGTAACATATTCTGGTTCCTTGGTAAACTGTTTTGCCAATCTCCTTATTTCAGGAGGCATTGTCGCTGAGAACAAGAATGTCTGGCGCTCTTTTGGGCATTGTTTCATGATCTTTTTCACATCATCAATAAAACCCATGTCAAGCATCCTGTCTGCTTCGTCCAGGACAAGGAATTCTACCTTTGAAAGGTCCATTGTCCCTCTCTGGAGATGGTCAAGCAATCTTCCTGGTGTTCCAACAACGATATCTGTCCTGCGTAGGGCATCGATCTGAGGATTGATTGAAACTCCCCCATAGACTGATGTCACTTTGAGTTTTTTCATCGAGAAATCGATAAGGGCTTCCATTACCTGGTTTGCAAGCTCCCTTGTGGGAGTCACTACAAGCGCCTTAATGCCGTTTCCTTTCTTTATGTTCTGGATAATTCCTGCACCGAATGCAAGGGTCTTGCCTGATCCTGTAGCGCTCTGTGCAATCACGTCTCTTCCCTGCAAAGTTGGAGGGATGGACATTTCCTGAACTGGTGTCGGTGTATCAAATCCGTGCTTTTCTAATGAAGTGAGCACTGTTCCTTTTATTCCTAATTCTTTAAAATTCATTTTACTGAGAAGAAAACACTAAGGTGATAGTGAATAGGTCAGAATTCCTTTGTGATTTCTTCAACCTCTGCTATTTATAAAACTTAGGGATATGAGTTTATTTATAAATCTATGGGTTTTATCTATTTCATCTCTGTTTCATGTTTTGTGACAAACCGGCTTTGGTCAGTTTTCGGATATTTCCATGCTTGCCCCACGACATTCCCCAAAACTCGTATACATTGCTCTATCCTGATTCTGTGTCTTCTCATCAAGTGTGTTGCTATACCAAATAGGATCTGTATCAAAGGCACCCTAGTCCGCATTACCCGGAACTCTTGCCCAGTATTTGATCCAATTCCTGTTCTAGTTCTCCCAATGTCGTGGAACTGGTCGTATCAAGGTCAAATTTTTTCCCTCCGATTGAAAGAAATTCGCTCTTTTCTCTTGAAAGAATGGGAATCCACTCCTCCATTGTCCTGCGAACCCGATGCCCAGGATGCCTTCTCTTGGACTCTTCTCTCTTTTTGAATCGCTCCAAGATGATTTCCTGTCTGGCGAAACACCTTATTTGTACTGGAATGAAATCAAGTTTTCTAAGTTGATGGAACTTGTGGTTTGCAATCTCTGGCACAAAATTTGCTTCGACCACAACAGAACTACGAGACTCAAGCAACATTTCAACGAAATGGTACAATAGCTCATAGCTTGCCCCGCCTATTTTCCGACAGAGATCCTTTTCATTCCACCCAAGTTCATCAAACAACACTTCTTTAATACTATCCTTACAGATGAATGGTAAGGAGAACCTATTACTTATCTGCTTTCCAATTGTAGTTTTTCCGGTTCCAGGTAAGCCAGTAACAATTATAAGTACAGGTTGCATCAGCAAGAAGATTGGTATTGATACTATATTAATCTGTCCATCTATTTCCTTAAAGGTTTAGTCTTTAGCAGATGCGATTCAATCAGCGCGCTTTTCTCTTTCCTGCCGATGAACTCGTAGGCTCTTTTTGCATGCTGAAGGGGAGTATGGGAAACTGCAAACCTTGCCAGAAGCAAACCTTGCCAGAAAACAAATTCAACGAGATCAAACATGAGGAGTTCTGTATCAAGGGGTTTGTAATCTCAACCTCATATCCATCGATCACACAGATAAGAGAACTGGCATTCAGTTCTTGGTTGAAGAAATCACGCTGAACATACTCATGCAAATAATGACGAAACATCTGCAAACCGTTCTTACCTGTAGTTATATCAAGATCATGAACAGGTATATCCATCCTTGTATTCGCAGGTTGGCACTACCCTCAAGCCTCCACCGGGCATGAGAAGGGCTTTTTTTATCACCGGTAGTAACCCACGGATTTCCTCATTATTCATGATCTTTCAATCATAGTATGAGTTGACTGTCTCAAGGAGTTCTTTTGCACGGCTGTTCTCCTGGAAATGCTTCCTGACAGGCTCAATAAAGGTATCAATGTAACCTGCTGTGGCAGTCTTAAGGTCCATCGGATGAAGTTCCTTATTGACAAATGCCTTCTCCAAATCCTCGTATGAAGTGAATTCCAGGTCACCACCGAATTTTTCCGGCCTTTTGACTACAAAGTTATCTGTCTTTTCAAAGACTATATATTTGCAGTAATCAAGCACAGGATTGTCATCTGCGATACCTTCAGGGCAATAAGCTTTCTTGAACTTGCGGTTTATGTCCTCAGTTGTGTCAGTCATGAATATTGCAGTCTCTGGTTTGGACTTGCTCATCTTAAGTTCTACTTTCCTGTCAATCGCATTCATCCCTTCAGTTTCCTTGAACTGGAGTCCAAGAAGCATGTGGTGGTGCAGGGCAATTGGTGGCTTTAGTCCCATTTTTGGAAAGATGTCACGGGCCAGCATATTGACTTTTCTCTGGTCTATGCCAAGCTGGGCTATGTCTGCATCAAGATGGTGGATGTCTGCTGCCTGCATGAGAGGATATAAGATCTGTGCAGATGGATTGCTTGTGTTCTCTTCCCTGCCCATTATCTGTCCGCATCTCATGACTCTTGATATTGTGGAATTCATTGAAAGCTTGAGGACTGTCTCCCAGTAGCCAGGTGTATTGTTTATGAAATCAGATGCCCAGATGAATTCGACATTGTCCATGTCAAGGCCGCAAGCATTCCATACTTCGATAAAGTATTCTCCTACATTGCGAATCTTTTCCAGGTCACCTCCCATCTTGTTATTCAGCATGCCGAACCAGTCAGCAACATAGAACTTGAAATGGATACCTGCTTTAGTAAGCTTGTTCACTGTTATTGCACGAAGAAGGCCCTGGGCTATGTGAATCCTGCCAGATGGCTCAAAACCGTCATATGCTATAGGTCTTTCTTTCTCCTGCAAAAGTTTGCGTAGCTCTTCTTCATTAATCAGTTCCTCTCCAACACTTTTTATGAGTTCCAGCCTTTCTTCAATATCCATCAATAAACACCTTCTAATATGTAGTCAACAATCATTTATAAAATCTTTGACAGGAGCCTTGCAAGAAGCCGCTCATATTCCCTCATATTTGCCAAGGGAACTGTCTCTCCCACCTTATGGGCCATATCAAGAAGGCCAGGACCAAAGATTATGGTCTGCATACCTAACTTGTTGTAATAATACATCTCTGTGAATGCTGAGATTGTATGAGATGGTCCAAGAAGGTCTACTGCCGTCTTAAGAAAATCAGTCTCAACAACAGTAACAGGAAGGGTGAGATGATAAAAATCCGGTTTTGGAACATATCTTCTTATGAATGATGCCACCTTATCCAGAGTATCATGCGGTGAGACCCTAACATCAACATAAGCCTTGGCACTGGCGGGGATTATATTGCTCTTGGTACCTGCCTGGAATATGTTTGTTGAGATAATGCTTTCTGGAAACCGCTCCTGGAATCCCTGTATCAGGGGGTCAAGTGCATGGATAATCTCATGGACAGGGTGACCACCTTCAGCATATAATGCGGTATGACGCTGCTCAGCAGAGGTCTCATAATTGAATGGGGCAAGCCCGAACTGGGATGCAAAAAGCTTGAGGTCTGTGGGTTCTGAAAGTATGCACATTTTCAGTCCTTCAAAGAGTTCAGGTTTTTTCATGCATGCCTTTGCCCCGTCAAGAGGGCCTTCTTCTCCTACTGTGACAAGAAACGCTATATCCTTATACTCCAGGAGAAGTTTTAGCATTATCGCTAAACCTGATTTCATGTCACTTGCTCCGATGCCATGAAGATGGGTCTCGGTAATATATGCTTTATAATGTGGTTCACTCGGAACTGTGTCAATATGACCTGCCATCAGAAGGGTCGGATAGCCTTTGGTTGCAAGGATGCACCAGCGTCCGGTTTCAACAGGAATCCGCTTGAATGGGATATTATTATCATTGAGAAAAGATTCAATATATACGAGACATTCGGTTTCGTTACCTATCACAGAATCAATCGAAACCAAATCTTTTGCAAGCTGAAGAGCGTCCATGAAAAAAGGGTAAGGTTCTTCATTTATAACCTTGTCGTTAAATATTCACAAAGCCGTTGCGAAAATAATAAATATGCTTAAGCATTCTTCAGGAGCATGAAGCGTAAGGTAAACAAGGTCGGATCAAATACCCTTACTGTGAGTCTTCCAAACAGATGGGTTAAGTATCTGGACCTTAAGCCTGGCGATGAACTTAACATGGAAGAAAAAGGTGTACAACTGATCATATCACCTGAAGAGATTAACATAAAAGATAAGCTTGAGATGGATATCTCTATTGATTCTGATGATAAGACTTATGTCAGATCCTTATTGGGAGCATTGTACAGGAAAGGATATGATGTTTTGCGAATAACTTATGATAATGAAGAGACCTTCAGGATACTAAGGGATTGTGCGTATTATCTTATCGGTTTTGAGATCATGGAGACAAAACCTAATTATTGCGTGATGCAAGGGATGCTGACAGAATCAGAAGGAGAGTTCCAGAATACGCTTCACAAGATAGTCAATGTAGTAAAGACAACAAGCCAGACAACACTTGAAGATTACAAGAGAAAGAAATTTGATCACATGGAAGACATGGAGGATTATAGATACACTGCATGGAAACTGAGGGATTATGCTATACGGATCCTGAACAAAAAGAAGATATTCAGTGAAGTAAACAGTGCTTATGTGACAATCCTCTGGACACTTGAGAAGATCAACAGGGATTACAAGCGCATATACGAAGAGTTGAAGAAGAAAGATATTGATTACAGTGAAGATATCAAGGATTATCTTGAAACAGTCAATGATTTCTTTTTGTATTTCACAAAGAATATATCCTCTGATGAGATTGAGAAAATAAATAAGATACATCACAATTATAAGAGATATCTTGAGGATGGAGCTAATCTGCTTGAAAAGAAACAAGAGGAAGTGGTAGTTATCCATCTCCTGATGAATGTTGTCAATAGGATACAGGACATGTCATCAGCGCTTTTCATAAAAAATCTAACATGATATTCTCAGATATTGACGGGACCCTAATCCACAGGATAGAGGAAGAAGGAACACAACCTGCTGGTTCAGGAAGATATATCTCTACCAGGACGATTGACCTTATACAGGAATTGCAGCAAAAGGATCAGTTCATATTGATTACGGGAAGAAGGAAGTCAGGTTATGACCAGATAGCAGATGTTATCCCTCATGATTATGCAATCATTGAGCATGGAGGGGTTATCATCTCTGAGGGTGTTGATGAGAGATGGTTCGAACGAGTAGGTGACACAATCGGGAAACCGGGAGAGTATTCCGGACCTTTATGGGATTATGCTGAGACGCTCAGATCAGAAGGGTATAAGATCGATTCTGAAGGGAGGATCGCATCTTTCAGGGTTTACAATACAGAACCAGTCCTTACGGGTGGAGAGCTTGAGAAGCTCTTTGAAAAGCTCGATAAAGAGACTGAGGGGACTGGTATGAAAGTGATAATCAATGAGAATATGCTTGATGTCATACCCAGGGCTGCAGGAAAAGCCAATGCAATAAGATTCCTTGGTTCAGATTATTTGGCGATAGGAGATAACCTTAATGACATTGACATGCTTGAGTCATCCAATTATGCACTTTGTCCAGGAAATGCGCTTGATGAGATAAAATCATTGGCAGACTATGTATCGCCATATAGTTATCATAAAGGAACAGAGGATGTATTAGAGCACCTGAAAAATGGATTTTGAAAAGATTTTTGCAGAAGCTGCAGAGCTGATAACAAATACTGAGTCAGAAAAGACTGGCAAATTCTGGTATAAAGAGAATGATACATCTGCAAGCTCAATTGTCACTGAGACTGATGTTGCAATAGAAAAAGAACTCATAAGGTATTTCAATGAAAAGATGCCTGATTACAGCATACTCTCAGAAGAGTCCGGTTTCCAGAACAGAGGTTATGATAAGGTCATTGTCATAGACCCCCTGGATTGCACCAAAGGATTCCACGAGGGAAAAGGGAATTACGGATCATTCATCGCAATCTATGAGAAAGGGATCTGTATTGCGGGCATGGATTTGCATATCCCGAGCAGGCAGTTCCTCATGGGAAGTTCGGAGATAAAAAGCACTATAGAGAAAGAAAAGACTGGGTTTTTCTATGCGGAGATTCCGGAGAGAACAAAAAACCGAGAAGAACTGATAAACAGGCTGAACGAGTTGGGGATGCCTATCAAAAGCGAAGCCCATGTGCTAAACAAGGCGTATACTTTCTTAGGTAAATATGAAGGTCTGCTGCATTCCTGCTGGTCTTATCATGATCTTGCTGCGGCTCCATTATTTGGCAGACTTACAGGCTATAAAGTGACTGATGCAAAAGGGCAGGAATTTGAGCCGCTTGATTTCAAAAGGGTCTCTGGTATGTATCCGAATAATGCCTATTCTGTACCTGTGGTGATTGCCAGGCCTGAACTGCATGAAAAGGTTATAAATGCGATCAAGGACTTTTTCTAAGTGCATCTATGACTGTTTTGATACATCCAACTCCGGTATCAGAACTACATTCATCTTTTGGGATCATCGCATGAGACTGCAAAGGAGCATTGAGATTCACGAAGGGCACCTAGCATTTTGCTTCTTTGTTACCTTCGCAAGTATTGTTATAGATTTCTTGTGGTTCTACAAGCACCTTGATTCCTAGGTTATTATTGATTATCCTATTATTGTGGATAATATTATTCCTTCCGTAAGTCACATTGTTCACTGTATTTCCACCTATCCTGATTCCTGCCCCTAGGTTATCATATATGTAGTTATATCTGATTGTGTTATTGCTGCCCCTCACAGAGATTCCTCCTGACTCTGGATCCTTTTGTCCTGTGCAGTTATTATATTCTATCAGGTTATTGTCCGCTCCTTCTTTGATGTCGATGCATTCGTTTCCTTTTGTATTAAAATAGTTATGATGTATCCAGTTGTTGCTGGACTTATCCGGACCGGATGTTGGGTTTTTATCTTGATCCCATTGAGTGCTTGATGTACCTACATATATGCCTTCACCGTTTTTCCCGCTTCCATTGAATTTGAAGTCATACACACCAATATTGATAAATCTGGAATATGCAATCTCAGCCCCTCTACAATAGTATCTTAACCTTACTGCTTCACCCCCTGAGTTCTTCAGAGTCATATTTATAAGCTTGAATCCTCTGATTCCTTGTTTCTCTTCCTGGCCAAGAACATATACCAATTTATTAGTATATGACGATCTGGAATCACCATCTCCTCTGAGTCCATCTATTGTAAATCCTTCCATGTGGATATGATCGTGGAATATCCGGACTGTCCGATATCTTTCGTCTCCTTTCAGGATGGCTTCTTTAGGTCCGCGTATCACTATTGGATTGTTCTTCTTTCCGTCTCTCCGAGTCTCAAAGCTTTGATTGTAGATCCCTGCTTCCAATTCGATAATATCTCCAGGTTCAGTGATATTCAAGACTTCCTGTATCGACTCGTTGGGTGAGACTTTGTATACTTTATGGTTTGTCATCATAACTATAAGAATCACTACTGTAAGAATCACTAATCCAGCCAAGATCATAGTGGATTTCTTCATCTGTGTATTGAATATCTCAGTATTCTTAATGGTTTTGTTAGTGAGTCTCTGCCAGGAGATAATACTTTGATGATAATAATCAGGTCGAAAATGATAGTTACATTTCAACAAGTGCGTCGCAGAGGTTTTGTTCCAAAGGAACGCTGAAAACAACACTGCAACGCCAGTTGCACTTTATCGCACGAGAATTACGAAGCAATGTACGCAGTTTGCCGTGACTCCTTGAAAGTGTAAAAGTAGACTTTTGCAGTCATGCGCATATATTAGCTTTACTAATCTGACTTTATATGGGAAAGAATCTTCTTATCGGTCTCCTTTTTCTTGTTAAACGGTACTTTCTTCAATGCTAACTTCAGGGCCTGGTAGTGGATCAGCACGATTATCAGTACTGTCATAAATGGGTAGCGGAATAACAAGTAAAAAAGTCTCCAGCCAGTAATCTCTTTTCTTGAACCAAGCAAGCGGGCCTTGAGGATCTTTTCCTTTTTTTGTGAATCAACTTCCATATCAATTCTTTTACCAGGGGTATTGAACCTCCAATGGATATCAGTATCATAGTCTATAAATGGTGAGATATAGTAGTTCTTCTGTTGGGTATCTGTGTGAATCTTATTCTTTGGATTAACTTTAGTATAATACATCTTCTGGTCATGGCAGGTATTATTAACTTCAGAGAATAGGGCGCGTAGTTTTCCATCCTTATCAAAGCAATAATAGAAACTGACGGGGTTGAATACATAGCCAAACATGCGGCAATTGGTGAGTAGGTATACTTTTCCAGGATCAAAGTCTAGCTTCAATTCCTTGATCATTGTCTTTATCCGATCTCTTGTGTTCTTCTTATCATATTTCCTCGCATCATACCGTATCTTCTCCTGCGCAATCTTTTTTGCAGTCCCTTTCGCCTTGAGGAACTTGAAGTGATCCCTGTCAAAGAAGCTGAATATGCTCCATCTGTTGTATCCGAAAAGCTTTAGCTTATAAAGCTTTTCAAGCTCATCTAGATCGATGCACCACATGAAAATCTGATAGGAGAACCTGTTCTTGTTAGGCCGTTCGTGGTAGATTCTTCCCTGGTAGATGCATGAGTTCATTGTAACTGCTCCACAACCTTCAAAGCTGAAGAGATGCCATCTTCATGGAAACCATATCGAAAATAACTTCCAGTAAAGAAGATGTTAGTGTCCTTGTTGATTTCCTGAAGCCTTTTTTGCAATGCAAAATTTTCCACAGAAAAACTGGGATGATGATAGTTCATCTCTTTGACTATATGTCTCTTGGGGATTTTCTGGAATGGATTTAGTGAAAGGAAATAGTTGGTCTTGGTATCAGGCTTTTGCAGACGATTAAGCCAGTAGATGGTTGATGTATTATTCTTGCTGATGACATGGTTCCAGGAGGCCCATGCGTCCTTGAGGGGAGGCATTATAGATGCATCCGTATGAAGTATCGCCTTATTTGGTGTATACGGAAAAGCCTCCAATAATTTTCTTTTCTTATCCGGCAGATTCGTTATGGTCAGGCTCTCGTCTGCATGACTGGCCAGGATAACACGATCGAAGTTATATGTCCTTTTCCTGGTTGTCAATCTCACTTTTGACCCTTGCTCGACTGATGTGACCGGTTCGTTGAGATGGATATCAAGATCAGATCCATTTACAATCTTATGTATATAGGTATCTGAACCACCCTTTACCGTGTACCACTGCAATTGCTGATTTATCCCAAGCAGACCATGGTTCTTGAAAAATGGAATCAGTAAGGATATGGGAAATTCATATACCTCTTCATGAGGCATTGACCATACAGCAGAAGACATTGGAACCAGATAATTATCAATGAAAAAGTCTGAGAGGCCATGCTCCCTGCAATAATTTCTGATGGTCTGCGACTTTCCCTTTTTCTTTTGTGCAACCCTAAAGAATCTGTTTATTTGTCTTAAAAATAGCCAGTACCTTGGAGATAGCAGATTCTTCCTTTGTGCAAACAACCTCTTGCTGCTATACTGCAAACCAGTATCCATGTTATAAACGGAGAAGGACATGTCACTTTTCTGTTTCTCAACACCCAGCTCCTTGAAAAACCTGATAAGGTTAGGATAAGTCTTTTCGTTGAACACTATAAATCCGGTATCCAGCGTAAAACTCTTGTTATGCTTCAGACGGTGAGTATGCGTATGACCTCCAAGATAATCATTCTTCTCAAAGATCGATATCTTGTACTTCTCTTTCAGGTAGTGGGCGCAGGCCATACCTGAGATTCCTGATCCAACAATTGCCAGTTTCATCTTAACCTTGGTATCATAGCGGGTGTCTTTCGCCTGTATCTTTGAAATTGCTTGTCATGCAGGTATCTCTTTTCAGCCAATGGTACACCTGAGACAAATCTCAGCAGAAGAGTGATAGTAAGCCAACTTATTAAAGCTATCGCTGAGACATTAAATGCCATCAAACTTATACCCAACCAGAAAACACTCTCTCCAAAGTAATTGGGGTGGCGTGAGTATTTCCATAATCCTTGTTGCATGAATTCCCCTTTTTTCTTTCGCTTCACGAATCTCCGGAGCTGAATATCTGCTGCTGTCTCGTAGATAAGCCCACCAAAAGCTATGACGGAACCTAATAGAAAAAACCACGAGACTTGAGGGGAGATGTTTATCATGAATATGGGTATTGCAATCACAAGCAATAGGGCTGCCTGCAGGACATATATCTGGAAAAACGAGCGTAGATGCACGTATTTCCACTGCTCCCGCCATTCCCTGTACCTTCGGTCTTCTACCCGGGTCTTTTTTGCCACAATGTAGAATACTATACGGGTGCTCCAGGCAAGGATAATTACAAATAGAATGATTTGGGCAGGACTCCGGGTTTGTGATTCAATCAGTGCATGGATTGTCACCTGCAAAAAACCCAAACCCCAGAATATGTCTGCGATTGAATTATCTCTTAGAGCAACGGATAATATGAATAATATAAAGTAAGAAATGGACAATCCAAAGATAATTTCTCCAATCATACCAGACCTTTCACAAAATACCCGATGATCGACAATATTGTACATAACACCGTACCACATGCTATATCAACAAATACAAATTTTACTGGATACTTTGCAATGAAGGTGAGGTTGGTGAGATCGTATATTGAGCCGCCCCGCGAGGCCGGCTGTTTCGAGGTGCCTGCCGGATGGTTCTTTCGTATAAGGTCGATCGAAGGGCCGC
>JAWOGQ010000035.1:0-5037 GCA_046496745.1 Candidatus Woesearchaeota archaeon
GGGGTTTCCGGCAGAGATGCTTCCTATCACTGCGCCAATAAGGGGGTCTAAGAGGATATTTCCTGTAAAGACTTTCTGGTATGATTCAGGAGGGATTAAGGCCTTAAGGAAGCTCACTATCATAAGGACTCCGATCAGCATGGGAAGTATGTTTAACAAAAGGTAACCTGATCTCTTTATTGCTGATCTAAAATCCATCAGTTGCAAAAGAACCTGCTGAATTAAAAGTGTTTGCGTTTGATACGGGATCGTATAAGGCGGATTATCGTTTTCTGCATCTGTTTATCAGTCATCTCCTGAGGTTTTTCTTTGATGAAATCCAGAAGGATGTCTCCCTTGCTGTAATTGCCTCTTGGTCTTCTCAGCATGCTATAGTTCTGGACAAAGGGACGATATATCTTGTCCAGGAAATCGTCATGACCGCTGATAACCTCGTATAATCTCTCATAGTCACCAAAGTTGGAACAGCAAAGATCCTTGATTCCTGTATCCTGTTCAAATTTCAGGTGCTCATGATATAGTCGGGATAACTCGTCAGTGTTGGATTCTTCAGGGATGATCCTCTTGACTTCTGCTTTCATGAAGCGCATGTTGATGAATTTTGCGACACTTGTCCTCTTGTTCCCTTCCTTTACATAGTAATGATGCATGAATTCAAACACTTCAATGGGGTGGTCTGCCCAGTGACAGACTCCCTTATAGACGTTCTTCCATTTTGTTGCAAAATCAGTCTCTTTATCCTTGTAGAGAGGAAGGTAAGAAGGGGAGAAAGCTAATCTGCGGTCCTTCCTGACCGGGCCTTGTATGCAGGAAGTTTCTATTGTTTTCTTCCTTGGTCTTCCACCTTCAAAATGATGGGGAAGATTTTCCAGGACACTTTCAAGACACGGGGCATAAGTGTCCCTACCCCTTACCCAGTGGATGAACTGTTCCATCTTTCCCTGGGATACTGCATGCTTGTAGATTTCGTCTAGCTTTACCTGGTAAGGGACTGTGTACATAAATCCGGACGGTATATCTACTGAGAATTATAAGTATTTTGTCTGCTAAAAATAGATGTTATTCCAATCATATTCAGGGACCTGCGCTTTTTGGTTTGATTCATCATACTGGACAAACTTGAAAGGGGATGCGCTAAGGAGATGCATCTGGGAATCCTCATAAAAGAAGTCCAGAGGTTCGGTTGTATAGGTGGAATGGATATGGCCATAAAACCAGATTGAAGGGCTGAAACGCTCGCATATCTGGGCCAGATTATCAGATGGCCTGTGAAATATATCGATATATGGGACACCTTCAAGAGCAGGAGGGGTGTGGCTTACCATTATATCCATGCGGACATTGCCGAAGAAATCTTTCCATCTCAAGCTGCGAAGCCAGGAAGAGACATCGTTTTCTGAAAAATAGAATGGCCTGTCACCATAGGCGCAGGCACCGGAGTATGCTGCCATGTAAATCTCACGGTCGCTTTCAGGAAGATTTTCATTAGATACTGTATGGAGGCCTTCAGTGATTGTGAACATGCCTTGATAAAGCCTGGAATATTCCAGATTGACTGGATCAGTATCCTGGAAATAGATATCATCATGATTGCCATGGGTCATGATACGTGCAGGAGGACGATACCTATCCAGGAGAAACTCCATATATCCAGGGCTAAGATCACCGCATCCTATAAGGAGATCAATCCTTGGGAAATCAATCTCTTTTTCCCTTAGAACCTCCTCATCAGAGACTGCCAGTATGTTAATCATGAGGGGGAAGAATGGATGGAGATATTTAAATTGTATGGAGCCATGAGCCAATCAGATGGGAGATGGCTACTACAAGGACTGCTATGAAAATATGTTCGAATACAGGACGCCAGGGATTTTTCTCATGCATGGAGATATAATAGCTGAAGAGTGCTATGAGGATCATGCCCATTACTATGCTTACAATTATTGCGGTAGAGATATCCAGAAAAAGGATCGGCAATATGAAAAGCATTGCTGTGAAAAACTTTGCAAGAAATGTACAGATTGTTGCTTCCCATACATGTAGATGCGTGTTATTTCCTGCTTCCTCAGAGATGTGGACTCCCAGGGCGTCTGAGAGGCCATCTGCGACTGCGATCACTACAATCCCTCCTATGACCACTTCCCTTGAGCCTGTCCCTGAATGAAGGCCTACTACAAGACCCAGGGTTGTTATGATCCCGGATGTGAGTCCAAAACCGATGCCTTTCCTGAGTGAGGGCTTCATGATTGTTTTACAAAATATCAGTTATATAAAACTATGCGAAATCTTATATAGATTGTTTGGTGATACATTTCTAATGGATCCGGAGGCTTTCGAGTGGTTGGTGGGGTTATACCTGCAAAAGTGCTTTGGTGCTGAGAGGGTCTTGCCGCAGGCCAGGCTGCTAACAGAGAAAAGTTTTGTGACAGTTGATTTCTATTGTTATGATGAAGAGAGACAGGATGGAGAAATTTACGAGGTGAAAAGGACAGGGGTTGATCTTGATTCATGTGTCGAGAGATATTATCCGGCGGCTCAATGCAAGCGTAATACCTTCAATTCAGGAAAAAACGTGAATATTGATACTGACCGGGAACATCTGATCAATCTGATTGCCTATAATGATACAGGGTACAGGCATCCTTTTGCACGGTATACCACGTTTGATAAGCTTTGGGATGATCCAAGGTTCAGGATGTGTTTTAGACAAGTGCAGGGAATGGTAGGTGCGATGATTAAGGATTCTTTTCTTGAGGGGTTTGAAGGGGTCAAGCGAGACAGGGATTTCGATCTTTCTACGGCACACGCAGGGTATGATACAGAGCTAGAGATAGTGAGGGTATCTCCTGATTCTCTTGTGGTGTATACAGGGAGTTTTTCGAAAAAATAAGCATCATCGAAGGCCGATTAGTGTCTCTATATAAGGTGACAGGGGGAGGTCCCTTACGGGGATGTCACCTCTTCTTAAAAAGGAATTCAAGCCGAAGTCGATGCCGGAATTATTCGAAAAACTCGTATACAGGGTAAATTATTTAAACCTCTTTATAAATAAAAGCTATATGAGGCTTATCACGTGCTTTTTGTTCATAATCCTTGCTGCAAGTGCAAGCGCGTATTACGCTGATGTTGAGATAGTTGTGGAAGAGAACGGGCTTGTCAGCATAAAGGGGAATACCAACCACCCTATTCTGGACCAGGATAGGTCTCCTGATTTCACTTCAAAGGATGGGAGATACTGGTTATTGAACATATCTACAGATGATACATTCAGCAGTATGATCTACAAGCTTAGCCTTCCTGAGAATTCAGAGGTGAATTACCTGAGGGCTCCTGCACTATCGCGGATATCTGATAACAAGGGTATCATAATAATCGGTGCAGGAGAGAACAAGACTTTCAATCTTTTGGTGCAATACAGTATAGAGAGGCCTGATGATTTCTTTAATTGGATTCCTGTGGTAGTTATAATAGGAGTTGCAATAATTACAATAATAGGAATAATATTTATAAAAAAGCGTATCAAAGAAGACTATACGCTTACAAAAAGACAGGAGAAGATTGTCAAGGCTTTGCGAAAAAATAAGCGGATGACACAAAAAGAGCTGGAAAAGATGCTGAACATACCAAAATCTTCATTGTCCCGGAATATAGAGAGTCTACAAAGAAGGGAGATCATACGCAAGGAACAGACAGGAATGTCCAATGTCTTGACACTTGTTCCGCGGCGTTCCGCCAGATTCCGGCAAAAATAGATATGCTGTTCCGTCTTACTACAGCAAGAGGTGATACAATGAAACAAATTTTAGTATTGGTCTTTCTGCTGACCATGAGTTTCGTGGTTGCAGAAGAACAAGTAGGAGATATGTACAACGAGCAGGGTGCTGAGGTGAAACTCCTGCAACTTGAGGAATCACTGATGGAAAATATTGAGTCTGGTGAGACTGTTGTTGCAGAGGTTCTTGAAGATAACCCTGAAGCAAATGTTTCTGACCTTCAGTCAATAATTGCAGAGCTTGAAATTCTCAAGGAAGATGTCTCAGCACTGCTTGATGAAGATCTGAACGAAACTGAAGCTGCAGAAGAGTTCGTCATAGTCAAGCAAGAGGCAATCAGCCTGAGCAGGGACTTTAGAGCAGCAGCGCGTGAGATGATCCCTGAGGAAGAACAGGAAAAGGTCAGGGAAAGGGCACGCAATGCGAGCAGTGAAGAGCTTGAACAGATGAGAGAACAGGTAAGAGAGCGAATCAATGAGCACAATGCTGGACAGGTACAAAAATTCCTTCAAAGAATGGGTAAAGAGAACAACACTCTTGTTGAGAATGTACGAAACGGCCAGATGAATACCGGAGAAGCAATCTCCTCTGTTGCCAAGCAATACAGGGGACTTGGACAGGAGAAGCGCACTGAAGCACTTGCAAAGGTTCGTGAGAATAATGTAAAGGCTCAGGTACACAAGGATGCTGTTGAAGAGAGGACTAAGGATATGGCAGAGCGTATCCAGGAAAGAAGAGAGAACAGGAGAGAGCAGGTCCAGCAGAAGCTTGAACAGGTCAGGGAGAGAGTCAACCAAAAAGTAAAGGATATGAGACCTGAAAATATGGGACCAGATGAAAACGAGACTGAAGTATCCGAAGACAACAGGAGTGGAGTACCCGAAGATAATATGACTGGAGGTAGGGAAAGATGAGACTTGCAGTATTGATTACAGGTATTATGCTGGTTGCACTTTTGACTGGTTGTACTACAGACACAACTGACGGCACAGATGAGACAGATACAACCGATGATACCACGGATGAAACAACCGGGGACTCGTCAGAAGTGGAAGAATCAATGGAAGACCAGATGATCTCAGACGATGTTGAAATCGGAGAGATGATCTGATTTTTTATTTTTTTATAATTTTGAGGAATTCTTTATCAAAACCCCCAGAAAATCAGGATTAACTACTTTAGAAATGCATCAGTTCGGATGCGACAGCAAAAAATCAGGCATCTCAAATGCAGATATATCAACTTTTTCGTATATGTGTTGTTA
>JAWOGQ010000104.1:0-3400 GCA_046496745.1 Candidatus Woesearchaeota archaeon
TCCAGCATCTACGGCCTTGTGGGAAATGCAGATGTTCCTGCTTATCATGCAAGCAAGGGTGCTTTAAGGATTATGACAAAAAACGATGCATTACTATATGCAAAAGAAAAGATTAGGGTTAACTCAATTCACCCTGCATTTATAATGACACCAATGGTTGAAGGACTACTGAATTCATATCCTGATCCGGACGCAGCCAAAGCAGCCCTTGAACAGAGCCATCCAGTAGGCCACCTGGGCGAGCCAGAAGATATAGGCTGGGGTGTAGTATACCTTGCAAGCGACGAGAGTAAATTTGTAACAGGCTCGGAACTTCTGATAGATGGTGGATACACCGCACAATAAATTTTTTTTAATTTATACCGATTTACCAGTTGATAGGATTTCGAGACAATTATTCGACAAGAAAGTGCTTGCAAAACACATGTCATAAGCTCCTTTTGTGACACCGCTTGCCGTCATTGTAAAGCCATTCGTGCAGGATTTCTGCAGCATGATAGAAATCATCCTGATCAGGCATGGCCCCAGGATTTTTCTTGAACACTGGATTCTGCTGGAATTTTTGGAACTGTTCTCTCACATCAACATACATATCCTGATAAAGCGTCCGCCCAAGAAGATACCTCCACCCAGCTCCAGTTGTCGCGCATACGCATTCAAATGACTGTCCTGTCTCTGCCATGCGATTCACTAGACGCAACTCATATTCACAGAGTTTTTGCTCCAATATCTCTTGCGCTTCCGTTGTAAGACTTATACTTTCAATCATCTCTCGAGGAGAATCCCGGGACATTTTTAATTATTATGGTAACACCCTGTAATTAAGATATCACTAATGTAAAATTCTTTTCAGAAAATCAAAGAAAATCCTTTATTAAAACTAGTTCCGTAAGAAAGCCATATGAATCTTCCCTTTATGGAATCAGCCTCCCAAGGCTTATTCACAGTCTTATAATTGCAATTCACAAAAGCCATGATCTCATCAGCAAGCACCATATACTTGCTTATCATCTCTTCATCACCCTTAAAAAAATCATACAACCCACGGTAATCCTCTATCATTGAATACGACCCAAAGCAACCCCTTTCAATACTTTCATCAGAAACAACAACCCAATTCGTCTCAAGAGCAGCAGCACATGATATAACCAAAAGTAAGATTATTAACCCCACATATCCTGCAAGTAATCCTGTAAACCTTACTGAGAACCAGTCCGCCTGCTAAGATGTCCTTCTTTCTTATGGGTCGGTTCTTCAACCTTGAATATACGTCCACAATGCTTGCACACATATCGCTCCATCTCAGTCATCTCAGTCTTGGTCCCGCACTTGTTGCAGTCTATGGTCTCCTTTTTCACATCCCCGTAATATACCCATTCCCCGTTCTCATAAACATATTCATCCATATCAACTATAAAGTATCAGAAATTTAAATAATTTTAGGAGATTGCCTGAATCAATATTTTGATATTACCTCACAATAAAATTCCAAAAGAAGCGTGTCGGACTCCTTTTACTCACCAAAGGCCACGAACTTGCAGAACCCCTCGAATCCAAAGGAGCAAAGAGATTAAAGATATTCCTCTAACAGGATCTCCATCTTTTGGTACACAAGATTCGCCATCGACCTATTTATGGATGTTTCCACCAGCCCCAATAAGCTTTCAACATGGGACCATCGACGTGTGATGGTTCTTGCAAGCTTTGTACTCTCCTCTATCCTGATAAGCTCCCTCTCACGACCACTCAACGTATTGTTGTAATGATAAACCCCTCTGGAAAAAGCAAGATGAAAATCAATAGGAAACACATTTTCCGCCCGATTGACACACAGGTTCCTCTCGCTCGCAACAATATCATCAAGCATGATCATATCAAAGAAGACCTCGTGCCTCACCGCGTTCCTGTATGATAAAGGAGTGAAACCAATGTCTGCAAGCAATTCCCCTTTTATATTGTCTACCACTACGCAATCATCCGCAAAAAAATTGATAGCCCCGTCCATCAACAGGTTATAGAAATCCTTTCCCAGAATACGCCTCTCATCATACTGTTTAACATAGAATCTCCTATGCAAAGTATCATTCACAGATACATCAACCCGTAAAGGATTAGTCATGCAATTTGCCATGACACAGACCTGATCCACATGAATGGGCTCATTATAGAACCCATACAACTGCTGCGCGCAATCTTCCAGCCTTTCAGAAAGGATCGGATTATACTCAAGCGGCACGCTCAGGGTATCATAATGCTCATCTCCTGGCATCTGGACAAGCCAGTCATCATACGAGCTTTCACTTGAGATCAGATCAAACATGAGAAAGAAGAACAGTTATAGATTTTTAAAATTATACCAGGAAGGGACCTCCTCCAAAGGCACATAGAACCTCACTTGGTTTTCCCCGTTTACAGAAGGAGATATACCTGCTTGCTCAAAGATATCAGTATAAGCCTTTTTACAAAAATCCCTCTCAGACTCAGTCTTGCACATGACAAGCACAAGATTCACCCCTCCGTTCACATGTCCTTTCGACGCGAACATCGCCTCCAGGAAAGGCTGGTAATCATGCTCGCACAAAGCAGGAGGGCTTATCATCCTTCTTCTGGTCTCCTGCAGCTCAGGCAACAACCCCTTCATGAAATATCCGAAACAATTACCTTCACCACCCTCCACCTGGATCGTCCTGCTTTTTCCCTTATCATATACCTTATAAGAAAACCCAGTCTCCTCCACCTGATAAAGCACCTGGTCACACCTCTTTGAAGTGCAGGTCAGCCGCACCTCGTTGTGCTTCTTTCCTAGACGGCTTCCGGTGAAATAGCTCAAAAAACCGACACGCAACACATCCCGATGATATTCATCACTGCTGTCAAAAACCTCTTCAGAAATCAACCCTTTATTCTCAGCATAGTCCCTTACCTTGACCTCCAAAGGTACAGCACCTTTTATCTCAGGAATCCATGAATAGACAGTAGCATACGAAATCTCGTGTTCCCTTGCAAGGGCTCTTGCATCAGCTCTCTCAAAACCGCCAAGTCGCAAAGTATCATACATCCCAACCTTTTCAGGCATAAGCCCCGCCTGCTGCAATATGTCATCAATGCTCGCCCTCATGATAGAGGCGACTCGCCATCTGTTTTAAAACATTACGGTGCAAAAGTTTTCTAAACGAATAGGCCCTACAAAAAACATAAAGTAAGTAGCTCCTCATCTCAAGAGAAAGCAAAGCATATCTGAATTTTTAGAAAAACTAATTGTAAATACCTGTTGCAAACCACAATATTTTTAAAGGAACCCAATTTCTCCAAACATAAACCCGAGTTTCACCATGAAGCGCCGAGAGGGTCTTCATTTCTCAGGGTAGTTAAAAATGGCAGAAAAAAAACGAAAGCAATT
>JAWOGQ010000037.1:0-3666 GCA_046496745.1 Candidatus Woesearchaeota archaeon
TTGAAATGATAGGTATCCCTTTTTCCTTCTATAACAGATCCTTCAAAGTCAAAACCCTCTGGGAGATATTCCATCATAATATCTTCAATATCTCTAATAGATCAGTTACTGCATAGTCAGCAACTTCGTGGTCCTCTGATTGCTTAGGAAACCAGATTGTTGTGAGACCAACTTCTTTTGCAGGAGCAAGATCCTTGCCAAGCTGATCACCAACAGCTATACCTTCTTTGGCCCGCATCTCTTCCATGATGAATTCGTATGTGCGAGGATCAGGCTTTACATATTCGACCTCATCAATTGTGAAAAGCCTGTCGAAGTACTGGAACACACCAATGTACTTAAGGGTGTCAATGGTTGCCTTATGTGGAGTGTTTGTAAGGGCGCAAATGTCATATCTTTTAGAGAGTTCTTCTACTACTTCCACTGCATTAGCGGTGGGATCTATGTGGCCTTCAACAGGAACGTCGTTCATGCTTATGAAATAATCCTCTTTAGTGAGGCCAAGCTCAAGGAAAGTATCACAGGTAGACATGCGGCCTTTTTTCCGAAGCTCTTTTTTGGTCTGCCAATATAGATAATCAGCACCTTTGTAGGACATGCCAAGCTTGTTTGCTATGTAGCGTATGTGAGCAACATCACGAAGGCTGCGCAATCTCTCGAAAAAGCCAAGTACATTATCAACATCAAAAACAATGACTTTTCCTTTTGGGGCTTTTGCGATATAGCCTTTGGTTAGTTCAATCTCATCTAAAGAATAGTTGACTGGCTTTAGGTTCTTGATCTGGTAGGAGATCCCGCCTGCCTCATGGAGAATCACATCCGGAGCGCAGGAATCCCAGAGGGATGCGTGAATCTTATTCCTGTCAAAATTGGTATGTATGAAAGTGCTGTATTTGCCTTCTGCTACTGCGCATACTTTTGCTCCGAAACTGCCGCCAGTAGCGACCTTTTCAAGTGTTGTCTCAAACCTGTCAGCAAGTACTCCATGAAGATCATCATCGATGTTGTAGCGGCCTATGACAATCTTATCAGAACTTCTGACTTTCAATTCTTTAACCTGCCCTTTCTCTTCGAGGAATGCTCCTTTGCCCTGTTCTGCATAGTAAAGCTTGCCAAGAGCAGGGAAATAGACAACACCTATCTTTGCTTCCCCTTTTTCAGCATAACCTATATGGATAGAATACTCAACATAGGAATTATCCTTGGTCAGGTGATTGATCAGTTCCTGGGTCCCGTCAAGAGGGTCTACCACAAAAAAGGATTCGCTGCTTTGGGGAGGGTCTGATTCTTCACTGAGAATAGGTATGAAAGGGAACTGGCTTGTAAGTTCCTTACGGATAAAATGATCCAGCATCTCATCTATATCAGTTACAACGGTTGAATCTTCTTTTGATCTTACCTGTATCTTATCACTCTTTTCTTTTTCAAGTCTATCGCCTGCATCAAGGGCAATCTTTTTCATTATCTCAATCATCAAAACACCTCTCTTAAAGCGTAAATTGTTGGCACTTCATAATAATCAGATCTTGTTATTTTATCTGCCTTCCTGTTAACATGGACTGCATCCATACCTAAGGAGAGTGCTGGGTCGATATCCTTATGCTTTACATCACCTATATATGTCACCTCATGAGGATCATATCCTGTGACATCAAGTATCTTTTGGAATGGCTCCAGGCTTGGTTTTTTTTTGAGGGTATTTTCAGCACAGATGATAGGATACATGCCATCTTTGCCTTCAAGCTCTGGATGAGGAGAAAAGTAAAAATCCACAAGTTCAAGTCCAAGGCCCTCGGCTGCATTCTCAACTGTTGAAAAAGCTTCGGTAGTCATGATTCCCAAGGTATAATCCTTTGACTTAAGATATTCGATGGTATCAATCAGGTTTTGGTCCGGCGCAAGTATAGAGACAAAATCAATTGAGGATATCATTGTTGAAAGAAAACTGCTGTCTGTTCCAAAGCCATCAGCAAAAACCTTGCCGTTTGAGCCGTATTTATCAACCAAGTCTTTGAATTCAGAGAGGATCTCTGGTTCAATAATATCAATCACTGTATTATCTGAGACATGCTGTTTATAGGATGATACTATCTCATCTATGGTCCTGTTTTCATCTGATATGCCTTCGAGAGCTCTCTTGTATGCTTCCTGCCTGAAAAAGTTATGAGCATCATTTATGCTGCCCTTACCTGGGCGGTACTCACGGTGTTTGTCATACAAGGTTCCATCCACATCAAATATCAGGGCTTTCATGTTAGGTGGAGGAGTGTTTTGGTTTATAAATGTTTCTATATTTTAGTCACTAATAAGTAGTCATAAATAGGTGTGAGTTTATTGGGTTTATATCTCTATTATGCATCTGAAGGCACAATCATTTATATCTTTTCTTTTTATATAAGTTAATTAATAATATTATAGAAGAACCTATCAAAACAGTAATTAAGAAGAACATTAAATAGATGTCATAAATTCCATAACAAGGAAATGAGTTTTCAGGAATCTGTTCACATTCTAAAAAGATATTTAGAAGCTTTCCAAATGGGATTATTGAAAAATATGTTAATACTAACAATATTGCTGAAATAGAACTTATAAGTGTTAATTTCTTATCCATTTTTATGATTCTTTTACTCTTCTGTTATTTGATGATTTATCTAAGCCTTTAATTTTTCACTTATATAAAGGTAGTTATTGTTTCTTTATTAAGACTTTTTGATTTTCCAGAGTTTTTCGAATAATTCCGGCATCGACTTCGGCTTGAATTCCTTTTTAAAAGGAGGTGACATCCCCGTAAGGGACCTCCCCCTGTCACCTTATATAGGGATAGCTGATTGGCCTTCGTAATAATGATGCTTATTTTTTCGAAAAACTCGATTTTCCATTGATCCATAAATTCATCTTCAAAATGTTCTTTAGAAATGACTAATAGATGTCCAGTCCTGAATCAATATCCCGAAAAGCCTTTACTAAATCATCTATAATTGAAGAAAAGAGAGGTCATTAGTTAGAATTTTGCAAAAACTGCATTTTGTCATATTAATAACCTTAGTTCATATGCGGGTCTTAGTAACATTCTATCGAATAATCCTATCTCAGCTGACACATAGTCTAACAGAATCGACAAATCTACATATCTTCCATTACAGGCTCTTCGGGTATAAACTCTGCTGGAAGCCCAAGTTTATTGAAGTAGTCAACCATTGTTATGCAGGCAAACTTCTCTGTTGAGTAATGGGTCCCACCAAGGATATTTATCTTACTTTTTCTTGCAAATTCATGGGCTGCCCTTGAATGATCATTCTTTACTGTTATGCCTGTTACAAATGTATTGATTCCTGCTTCAGCAATTTCCTGAAGGATCTCCTGGTCGTTGCCACCGCCTGCGACAACAGCTACCTGATCGGTGAGCTTTTCTTCTCCATAGGTGTAGAGGCTAACATCGTGGCCAACCGCTTCCTGAAACCTTGTTTGCAGTTCGTGAATAGTGTTCATATCTGCTTTTGCAAAAACACCACACGTTGCTCCATAGTAAGGAGCAAAGGATCTTTCAGGGATCATGCCCAAAGCCTTTGTCAGGGTTACACTGGTTGAGTATTCTCCATAGTTGTCCAATGGTACATGAAGGTTATAGATTGAGATTCGGTTTTCTTTGAATTTCTGTAACAG
>JAWOGQ010000038.1:0-19115 GCA_046496745.1 Candidatus Woesearchaeota archaeon
TCTTCCACGAGTTCAGCCAATTGATTCTCATGTTTCGGATTGCGGGGAGAGAATTTGCCGATTACGGAAAAAATACGCACTCCGCGCTCCTTGAACTCCATGATTTTGGATTTGGCGTAACCCAGGTCCAAAGGCTTGATCTTTGATTAGAGGTACAATATGTGCCTCTTCATAGACAGTAAGACTTCCCAGACATGTAGCATTCTCACAGCTAGGGCAAGTATCATCCCGTATACTGATAGGAACTGAAAAATGCACTATATCACCACTCCCAAGGTAAGGAAATTCTTTGATAGGCATATAATCACAGGAACCAGAATCTATTATACTCATTGAAATGCCTTGGTCACCTGATAAAGAGACACAATCAGGATCAGATTGAATACGATCAATATCAATAGGAAGCCCATAACAATGGACCACCTTATCTCTTACAGCCCTGTAAAAATTATGGGATATGATTTCTTGAGCATTTTTTTCCTCTATTAAAAGAAATTTTGATCCAAAGAAAACAATAAACAAGATACACCCCACTAGGACTAATAAAGAGAAATACAACGTAATTCCATCATAAAAAGCTGCATTTTTCATTTTGTGATCCAGATCTTCGAACCGTTCAGAGAATAGCTTTTTGTACTATGCTCACAGTGTAGATGAGAACATCTTTGAATAACTTTATTTGCTGAAGTAGATGGATCATTTAATTCTATACACAAAGTATCCTCCATTATTGTAAGTTCACCACGGGAAAGTTTTGGTACATAAGAAGCACGATATTTATCAGATAGACAGGCTTCATTTGCAATATCAGTCAGATGTATCAGATCCGCATCCATCCTATCGACAATAGCAAATGTCCTATAAGGATTATTGGAAACAAACCAATAAGAAAGAAGTATCATTACCAGGACAACCCCAGCATACATTAATGCATTACTTACAGCCATACCTTTAACCCTGGCACTCAAATGAAATCCCCTCTTTTTTCCTTGTAAAATCACAGGTATAACTATGCTTGCCTATTTTTTCTCTTAGAAATGTCTTTGAAAGGTTAAGAGAATAAGACTCAACTTCACATGGACATGGCTCACAAGACATATCCTCCTCAGTTTGCATACATATTCTATAATCATGAGCATAAATAATAATTCCGGGATACAAAGAGACTTCTACAGGTAAAGTTGTTTGAGGGCCCGCGTGACACACATATTCGCACTGGTCACGCAATTCATTAAGTGCTCTTGCATTAGTTTTCTCAATCTTATCCTGCTCACTAAGATGAATTACTTGAGCAATTCCCCCAATAGCAATAGCTAAGGCGAGGACCGAGAACAATACACCTAAGGAATCCTCCATAGATCTATTTTATAAATATAATTATTTAAATGTTTCCGAATTGCAGAGTTTTTCGAAAGAATGCATCATTATTACGAAGGCCAATAAGCTATCCCTACATAAGGTGACAGGGGGAGGTGTTGTGTGCAACGTGTCACCTCTTTTTAAAAAGGAATTCAAGCCGAAGTCGATGCTAAAGGAATTATTCGGAGAACTCCGAATTGCAGAAATTTATGGTTCACAGAAGATATCATCCATCTCCATCTTTGAAAGGCGTCCCTTGTTGAGAAGACTCATTACAGTCTTGCGTTTTCGTCCAGAGACCTCATCCAACAGGTATTCCTCGTTATCATCATAATCCATGATCTCACCTTTTACCACTTAGAAGTAACAATTTATTTATAAATGTTTTGCAAAAATCAGGCAATTAGCAACAATCATCCCTTCGTAAATGGAGTCGCAACCCACACAATAAAGAACAGATTCACCAAACAACTATTTCTTTTTCTTGATATGCTTCATGCTGGATATGTTATCCCTTTCAATCTCCTCGAGACGAAAAGCTATGAACCGGCTCGCTTTCTCCATCTCAGGAATCACAGAGAACTCAAGAGAATTCACCCTTCTTTTGGTCTTCTCAATCTCAGCAAGGATCTTTTTCATTGAAATCTCTATCTCAGAGACCTTGACAGCAAGGTCCACCACCTTCTCAAAACCATGAGCCGCCTCGTCTATCAATGCAGAACCAGTGACAATACCATACCCCCTCTGGGGAAAATGCTTAAGGATCGACTCGCTTGCCTCTACTTTAGGGATCCTGATCCCCATCACATTCTTGGTCTCTGTCTTGATCTCAGGACTGTTAGGTATGGCAAGTGCAAGGGATTTCAGGTATAATTCTGAAGTATGGGTTCTTGTTATGTTAAGCTTTTCAACAGCCTCCTTGTATGCACCAAGCATCTCCTCACGAAGTGATTTAGCCTCTTTCATCACATCAAAGAATTCCATGATCAACCCGTCCCGCTTTTTCTTCAGGAGGCTATGCCCATTCTTTGCAAGCTTTATACGGGTCTTGAGCCGCAACAATTCACTTCGTGTAGGTTTTATCTCCAGTGCCATTTTAATCCTTGAAACTTTTTATCACAATACCATTATCATATTTTACATGGAAAAGATTTGTCATGTAAAGCCATTCAGGCCCATTGACAGCCAACTCTGATGCAAGCAGCCTTCCCTTTTCGTCTTTTTTCTTATTCACGAAATCACTTGTATAATCCAGGGCCCGGAAAGTCTGCACATCAAGATTCACCTTTGCCATGTAAAACCTTGTAGCTGAAAGCTTTTCATCGACTGATCCGGATGTATTCTCATACACTTCAAGAGCCTGCTCCTTAAATCCTTCAAGATCATGGTATAATTTTCCAAGGAAGTTCAGGTCCCCGTCTCCTGTATCATTCCAGATATGAATCCCATCAACCACCTTATGCTCAGGTTCAGTATCAGTAATGAAATAATCAACAATATGAGACAATGCTCCGCAATTGCTACGCATGTATCCATCAGGACCCAGGCTTCTTCCATAAAGACCCTCTCGTCCTATGTGTGACACAACCTGGACAATCCTGGAACCATGCCCCTCACCAAGCGCAACATTAAGCGGCTGCCTTGATACCTGCGATCCTATCTGGGCATTGATGAAGCTTTTGCCAAAAGCATCAAGCCGCCTTTGCAGATCCTTGGAATTAAGCTCATCAGGACAAACTGTGCTTGTATCAATGGCCTCCAGGCCTAAAGCATCTGCAGTGAGTTCCAGATCAGAGAACACTCCTTCATATTGCCGTGGCTCTCCTGGACGATTCTCATATCTGGCAGGCCCCACCATGAAAAGCGAGTCAAGCTTCATTTGATCCACCGTTCTATCTCTTCACTATCATTGGAACCGTTAACATTGATTATATGGATCTTCCCTTTCTCTTCTCCATAGATACCTGAAAAATCCATCATCATTCCAAGAACAGTAAGTTTTCCATTATCCACAAGATGATTATATCTCTCGAGAGCAGCTGATACCTGGAAATCAACATTGTTCTTTGTCCTCTCATCGACCGAACCCTCACCCATAGCTTTCTTGACAAGCTCAAGCTCACGGATGATAGCATCTGGTTCTTCACTGTAATCACCATCTGCAGCCTTCACAGCTCCGCAATCACTATGCCCCAGAATTATCAGGTAAGGGGTCTTGAGATGCAGCACACCATAATCCACACTGCCCTGTGCTGTCTTGATCTGATTGCCGATATTCTCTATGACAAAAAGCTTGTTCTCGTTATCCTCTGCAAGAACACGTGTAGGGACACGTGAGTCAGAACATGTAACAAGTGTTACCTGGGGACTCTGTCCTTTTGATAACTCCTCAAACAAGTGTCCATGTTCCTTGACATACTTCTCGTTATTCTTGAGCAATTCAGAAATCATTCTTCCCCCTCGTAATAAGATTCCCTGAATTTTGGATCAATCCTTGTAAGTTCCTCCTTAGGCATCGCTGACATCAGACTCCAACCAAGACCTAGAGTTGCCTCGATTGAACGGTTCTCGTTCTTATCCTGCCGGACAAACTTATCTTCAAAGGATTCAGCGAAAGCAAGAAGTCTCTTGTCTTTCTCACTAAGGGATTCCTCTCCTACGATTGCAACCAACCCCCTGAGATCACGACCTGCAGCATAGTTAGCATAGATCTGGTCAGCCACCTGCTTGTGGTCTTCCCGTGTCTTCTCTTTCCCTATTCCTGCATTCATAAGCCTTGAAAGGGATGGTAGTATATCCACTGGAGGGTATATCCCCTTACCATGAAGCTCACGGCTCAGGACAATCTGTCCCTCGGTGATATAACCCGTAAGATCAGGGATCGGATGCGTTATATCATCACCTACCATGGTAAGGATAGGGATCTGCGTTATTGAACCATTCTTACCCTTTATCATTCCTGCCCTCTCATAGATTCCTGCAAGGTCAGTATACATGTATCCTGGATACCCTCTTCTTCCAGGGATCTCCTCACGTGCCGCACCGATCTCCCGCAATGACTCGCAGTAATTGGTGATATCAGTAAATATGACTAGCACGTGCATATCATGCTCGAATGCAAGGTATTCTGCAGCAGTAAGAGCCATCTTTGGCGTGATAATCCGCTCGATAGCTGGATCATCTGCAAGATTCAGGAAGACCAAAGACCTTTCCAGCGCTCCTGTCCTCTCGAAATCCTGCATGAAATATTGCGCTTCCTCATTCGTTATACCCATAGCAGCAAACACGATAGCGAAATTGGAATCCTTTCCCACAACTGAAGCCTGTCGTGCGATCTGCAGTGCGATCTCGTTATGAGGTAGCCCTGAACCTGAAAAGATTGGAAGCTTCTGTCCCCTGACCAGGGTGTTTGTCGCATCTATCGTGGAGATACCTGTCTGTATGAAATCAGAAGGATTAAGCCTTGAATAAGGGTTCATTGCAGCACCCATTATATCAAGCCTTTTATCAGGCACAACACCTGGTCCATCGTCTATAGGTTCACCTGCGCCGTTAAGTATACGCCCGAGCATATCCTTTGAACAGTTAAGCTTGATGCTCTCTCCTAAGAACTTCACAGAACTGTTCTGGTCGATACTGCTTGTTCCTTCGAAAACCTGGACAACTACCATCTCCTCTGAAGTATCAAGTACCTGCCCGCTCTTTTTTGAACCATCTGAAAGCTTTATGCTGACAAGATCCCCGTATGCCACAGTATCTGTCTTCTTTACAAAAACAAGTGGTCCTGCAATACGTGTGATTGATTTATATTCCTTCATCATGTTCACCCTAGCTGTTTGAATTCCTCATCCATCTCCTTTCTTACCTCAGCAAGCAAGGTCTCATAATCCTTCTCGAATTTTGCATTCGCGATCTTCTCTTTTGCTTTGGTTGCAAGGATATTCTTGATATTCACTCTTTCTATTGCATCGAACGCCAATTTCCTGAAATGAAGGATTATCTTCATCAGAGCAAAGCTCTTCTCAAGTTCGCAATACGTATCAACATCATGGAATGCGTTCTGCTGCAGGACAAACTCTCTTATCAGCCTTGCGACCTCCAGTTCAAGCTGCTGCTTTTCAGGTAATGCATCAGACCCTACAAGCTGGACAATCTCCATGAGCTTGTTCTCTTCCTGCAGTATGGTCATAAGCTTGTTCACTGTATCATACCATGCCTCATCAACATTCTCTGCAAACCAGTCCTTAAGAGACGTAAGATAAAGCGAATACGAGGTCAGCCAGTTTATCGAAGGGAAATGCCTCTTTTGCGCAAGTTTTGCATCCAGTGCCCAGAATGTCTTTGCAACCCGCAATGTGTTCTGTGTAACTGGTTCAGAGAAATCCCCTCCAGGAGGACTTACAGCCCCGATTATCGTGACAGATCCATCCTCTGCACTTCCGTGCGGAACAACCCGGCCGCTCCTTTCATAGAATTCAGCAAGCCTTGTTGAAAGATACGCAGGATAACCCTCTTCCCCTGGCATCTCTTCAAGCCTGCTTGAGATCTCACGCATTGCCTCAGCCCACCTTGAAGTGGAATCTGCCATGAGAGCTACATTGTATCCCATATCCCGGAAATACTCAGCGATAGTGATACCTGTGTATATGCTTGCCTCTCTTGCAGCAACTGGCATGTTTGAAGTGTTTGCAATAAGTACTGTCCTGTTCATCAAAGGCTTTCCGCTCTTTGGATCCTGCAGGTGCGGGAATTCAGTAAGGACTTCTGTCATCTCGTTCCCCCTTTCACCGCAGCCGATGTAGACGATTATCTCTGCATCGCACCACTTCGCAAGCTGCTGTTGTGAAACAGTCTTACCAGCACCAAAAGGACCT
This sequence comes from Candidatus Woesearchaeota archaeon, assembly GCA_046496745.1. Taxonomy (GTDB): domain Archaea; phylum Nanobdellota; class Nanobdellia; order Woesearchaeales; family JACJVW01; genus JBNJGT01. The sequence continues at coordinate 6,234 of JAWOGQ010000038.1, forward strand.
GGAATCGCTGCAACACCGCCCTTTGCAACCGGAAAGAATACATCAAATATCCTTTGTCCTGTCTTCAGTGGCAGCTCAGGTGCAAGCTTCTTGACAAATGATCTTGGTCTCTTTATAGGACAGCTCTGCATAAGCCCTATCTTTGAACCGTCATCAAGAGTGCATACAATATCTTCCACTGTAAAATTTCCTGATTCGATTGTTCTTATCTTGCCCTTTGATCCCGGCGGAACCATGATCCTGTGTGTGAAACCTTCAGTCTCCTCGACCTCACCGATGACATTTCCTACAGATACCTCATCACCTACCTTGGCAGTAGCCTTGAAAGCCCATTTTTTCTTATGGTCAAGTCCAGGCGCATCAACACCACGCTCGATAAAGTTTCCCATCTTCTCTTCCAGTACCGGAAGAGGCCTTTGGATACCATCATATATGCTCGTCAGAAGCCCGGGTCCAAGTTCCACAGATAGAGGCTTACCAGTATTCTCCACTGGTTCTCCTGGTTTTATACCAGTAGTATCCTCATAGACCTGGATAGTCGTATGATCACCATCAATCTGGATGACCTCGCCCATGAGCTTCTCATTACCTACCCGCACAACATCATACATACGGGCCTTGATACCTTTTGCAACAACCACTGGTCCTGCAATTCTATAAAGAGTTCCTTTCTTTGCCATTATCAGTCACCTTTGTTCCACACATCAATACCGATCGATTTCTTGATCAGCCTTTGCATCTCCTCGTTTGAATCCTTCCGTGAAAGTGTCAAAAATATAGGTTCGATGGATTTAGTCACAAGCTCCTTTGTCTCATCATCAAGATTATCCATCATCTTGGTCTGCATTATAACAAGCCCTATTTCAGGGTAGCCTATGATCGAACTTATCTGTTCCTTAGGGTTATCCTGCGCAACAAATATCTTCTTGATTCCGCTCAGCTGGAAACCCAAAACAAATTGTTCTTCACCAAATACAGCAATCTCTTTCATTTTATCAAAAGTTTCTTCTCCACATAATCCGCATCAATTCCCAGATACTTTGCCTTTATTATGGACCTCAGATTCCTTATCTCAGTTATCTTTGCCATGGTATAATCAAGCACAGTCTCTATTGAAAGCGGGTTCCTATAAGAGCGCAGCAATGCCTGCCTGTTAAGTAACCTGTCAAGCCCGATCTCTGTATCGAATACATCAGTCGAGAATTCCATGCGCCTGCCATAGAAAGTCTTCTGAAGTTTCTCCACCAGGTCCTTGACATCCTTTGTCTTTGCAAGCGACAAGAGGTGTTCTTTTGCCAGGTGCTGCCCTTGTATGATCATATAATCCATTATCTGCTGGGAATCCATCCCCTCGCGCTTGAAACGCATCAGGTTTTTCATGTTCATCACATCTATATGCATGAGTAAAAAACCCTGGAACCTTATCCCGTAATCCTTGAGCTGATTAGCTCCTTCGATAGAGTTCATGAAAAAAAGCTTGTCCATCTGATTCTCAAGCTCAACAAGACTATTATTCTCCTTGAAAGAATCATAAGCCTTGGCAAGGTCTTTCAAGGAAAAGATATTGTTCTTCTCCAAAACCTTCTTGACGCTTTGAAGATCAAAGAGATCCATGAAATATTCCTTTCTGTACCTTCCAATCGGCTCGATCAGACGGAATACCTCATCTCTTTGAGCACCGCTGTAAAGCCCCCTGAGGACAACCTTCAGGTTATGCACATCAAACCGCCCAAGATAAAGATCAAGGACACTGACCACTGATTCAGGGCTTATCTCACGCAACTTATTGAATGTCCTGTACTGTTCACGCCGAAGTGCCATGTCAATAAGCTCTATGCCCTGGAATTCAAGAGAAAGCTTGGTCAGGGAATCCTTGTACCTGGAATCCTGCAGATATCTCGTGATTGAGTTCAGGTCAAGCTTGAGCAGTTTATGATACTCATCCGGGTGGATAAGCTTGCTCTTCATTGCCCTGACCCTTGCACAGGTATAGGGTATCTTTGTCTTTGAAGCTTTCCTATACATTTTCAAATAATATCCTGTTTATATCTGCAAGATACCTTCCCCGTATCTCTTCCAGCAGAGTCTCAAACCTGTAATCCACAGAGATTGTTCCATCCTTGTTCTCAGCGATAAACCCACCAAGCATATTCATCTTTTTATGCTCAGTATCCAAAAGCTTAGCATCAGCATCCTTGCAATAAACTTTTGCTACAGTTATCTCTTTTTGCGCTGACTTGAAAAGATCACCCAGGAGTTTCTTGCGCTTTGCCTGTGTCAGTTTCTTGGGAAGCTTATTACTTGCCTCTTCAAACACCTTGTCAAGCATCTCTTTTCGCGCAATAAGTTTCTGTTTTTTCTGCTCAAGTTTCGCTGAAGCCACTTCTTGTGTTCTCTTACTCGCTAGCTGGTTCTCAAGTGCCTTCATCCTTTGCTCCTCTTCCTGACGAGCCTCAGCCTCAGCAGCTTCCACTATCTCCTTTGCTTTCGCTTTAGCATCAGATATTATCTTCTGACGCTCAGCTTTCATCTCTTTCTCTACTTTGGCTTTAAGTTTTTCAAAACTCATATTCTTCCCCTTACAACAAGCCGATCAGTAAGATTCCGATAACGAGTCCGAATATGACCAGTGTTTCCGGAATGACTGTCAGGATTAGTACCTTACCAAATATCTTGTCATTCTCTGCAAGAGCGCCAACAGCTGCCGCACCGATCTCTTTCTCAGCCCATGCAGATGCAAACGCACTCAATCCTACTGCCAAAGCAGCTCCGATTCCAATTATTCCTGCTCCTATATCCATATTTATACCTCCGTTCCAAATGGTTGATATTTTCTTCCTCCACCCTTGTAGAATTTAGTGAAATATTCCACATAGTGAAGCCTCAAAGAGTGTAAGAAAGGCCCAAGTACCCCAAGGCCTATATTTATTGTGTGCCCTATTGCAAAAAGGATTATGCCACCAAAGATCATCAATGGTCCTCCCCCAAACAACGGTCCTACCTGCTCATTCACAACGACCGCAAGACTCACTGATGCCATCCCTATTGCCATCAGCCTGAGATAAGAGGCCATGTGTATGAAGAATGTTGGTATCTCAACAATCCCGATAGTCCCTTCACCTTTATAGAGCATGACAACGGCTATAACACCAAGTATCACACCATACCAGACACCAAATCCGTATTGGTATCCAAGATAACCAAGTGCAAGTGCTATCTCGATAATGAACCATGATCCTTTCTCAAGTATAGCATCCTTCAGGCCATGTGCCCTGTAAGCATTGAAGAACCCGATCAGAACACCAAGATTCACGTGTATGAAACCCACTATCAGCGATGTGGTTATGAGCTGCATCACCGCTCCGGCATTCCTTTCCATGAAAGGATAATGAATGTTAGCTGAATGCACTAGATTTTCAATAGGTCCCCAGTGGGACATATGGAAACCGAAAAACTCACCGTATAACAACCCAAAGATGATTGATGATATTGCACTGAACATCAGTATATTCAGGAAACTTGCCATGGCAGGATTTTTCTTCTTGATTACGTGAAACAAGAGTAAAGTTACAAGGCCATATCCCACATCTCCAAGCATGAACCCGAAGAAAAGCGGAAAAGTTATGAACATGAAAATGCTGGGATCTATCTCCCTGTATGATGGATAAGTGAACATTTCCAGCAAAGCCTCATAAGGTTTCACTATCCTTGAATTTCTTATCTTGACCGGAGCCTCCCCGTTAGTTGGCAATTCTTCCACATGAGTATCTTCAGGTAATCGTGCCAAGAATTTTTTCTTCGCTTTTTCCGGAACCCATCCAGTGATTACTCCGATGTTTTTGGTCTCTCCAAACATCAGAGGCGCTTCCGCCTTCTTTGCATATATTGATAAAGTCCTCTCAAGGGAAGTTACCTCATGCCTGTTCTTGTTCTTGAGTTCAGATATCTGATTATCAAGGCTATGGGACCTCCTGTGAAGCTCCACTAGCTCCTTTTCCATGGCTTCCATGTCATACATCTCAGGCATCTTGAATTCAGTGAATCCAGAATTCTTTACCTGATCAAGCACATCCCCTTCCCTGGATTTTTCGTAGAAAACAGCCGCAAGATTTCCTGACCTAAGCACCTCTGTATTCTCTCCTAGGCTATCAGGAAAATTATCCTGTACATACCCGATGATAAAAGAGATCCGTTTTGTCTCCCTGAATATATCCAGAGGACCAAGTGATTTGAGTGCCTTTAGTTTACTGTACTCTTCCTGCAATTTCTTCTTGCGCTCTGCTATGTTCCTGCGCTCTTCAGTTATCGCCTGAATTTTTGAGTGCAGGTCCTCGATGTAAGAGAACGCCTTTTTTAGTTCTGATTTGCTCAGGTCCCTTGGCGAACGCTTTACTGGTGAATACCCGAGACTATACATTATAGTCCTTAATTTTACGAGAGCCCCTGATATGTCGCTAATCTCGTCAAGCGGCTTGCCAATATCAATCTCTCCTGCATCATGATGCTTTATATCAAGTGCTTTTGCATCGTACAGGTATTCAATGATTGATTGTAAGTCCTGCTTCGCACAGAGTATCTGTAACTTGACCATGGGCTCTGGTCTGAGCATTATCGTACCTCATTTAATTTATCTATCACAAAATCAACAGCTTCAGGGATTTTTTTTTCTGCTTTCTTTACTAGCTGCTGTTTTTCAGTCTCAGCTTTTTTTCTCTCTTGCTGCACTTCTTTTTCAATTTCCTTTTCTTCAGCCTTTATCCTGTCAGCTTTTTTATCTTCAAACTCAGAAAGAATTTTCTCTTTTCTCTGAGATGCTTCAGCATACGCATCATCAATGATCTTTTGCGCATCCTCATGAGTCTTCTTGAGAGTCTCTTCCTCTTTGTTCTCAATATCCATGATTTCTTTGATTGAATCCATCCCATTTTGGTGGAACTACGAACTTTTTATAAAGTTAACTATAGAACAGTAAATGTTTCCCCCGACAAAAGTGTGATAGAACACCATATCCTGAACAAATAGGCTACCCTAATCATCAAAAATAAGGCGTTTTATTTGCAATAAATTTAAAAAGACAAAAAGACAAAAATCAGCATACCAATAACCAATAATATAAAAGCTATGCTTTGAGCTATAAAGATATATGTCATTTTATGGTTTTAAGCCTGGAAAAATTATCCCTTTCATTCTCCTCAAGCACGAATTGTATATAATCCTTTGTCTCATTGATTCTTGGGATCTGTATATGCTCAAGTGAATTGACCCTTCTTCTGACCTTCTTTATTTCCTCGCTGAGCTGCCTTATGATCGCCTCAAGTGATGCAAGATTGACAAGGTCTGCCAGAATATCCATGAAACGTTCTCCCATCATGACCATCAAAGGTGATCCTTCAGCATGCTTATCCTTCTTATGCAAAGAGAAATCCTTAAGCTTGACACCCATGAGGTTCTTCTTTGAAGGGGCCAGCTCAAAACGGGGATCCTGTGTGTAAGCAATACTCCTTGATTCAAAGATCCCTTCAAATGCGATTGAATCAATCAACTCTGAATAACCGGCCTTCACTTTCTGCTGGACAGAACCTCGCTGTTTCTTGTACTCCTCTACACGCAAGAAGAACTCATTCAATAGCACATCCTGTTTCTTCTTCAGAAGGTCATGCCCTTTTTTGGCAAGCTCCCCTTTTTTTCGCAATTCAAGCAGTTCCGATCTGGTTGGATTAACCCTCATAGTATCTTTTGATTTGTTCCCTTGAAACCTTCTTAAGTTCTTCTTTCGGAATCTTTCTCAATATCTTCCACCCTACATCAAGTGTCTCATTTATTGAACGGTTCTCCCTAAAACCCTGGTTGACAAACTCCTTCTCAAAATCCTCAGCAAAATCAAGGTATCTTTCATCCCTTTCAGATAATGCACCTCGCCCTACAACAGCAACAAGGTCACGAAGCTCATTTCCATAGGCATAACAGGCATACAGCTGATCAGCCACAGCTCTCGCATCCTCTCTTACCTGCCCCTCTCCCACTTTAAGCCTGGAAAGTGATCCCAGGATATTGATAGGAGGATTAAGATTATTTTTTGCCAAGTCACGATCTATTATCACCTGCCCTTCAGTTATGTATCCTGTCAGGTCAGGAACAGGATGGGTCTTATCATCTCCAGGCATTGTAAGTATAGGGATTTGCGTGACTGAACCCTTAGAGCCCTCGATCTTTCCGGCCCTTTCAAAGATGCTTGCAAGATCAGTATACATGTAACCAGGATATCCCCTTCTGCCTGGAATCTCCCCACGAGCAGCGCTTATCTCCCGTAATGCCTCGCAATAATTGGTGATATCAGTAAGTATTACCAGTACATGTATTCCCTTATCAAATGCAAGGTATTCAGCAGCGCTCAAAGCAACCCTCGGTGTCATTATCCTCTCAACTGAAGGATCGCTTGCAAGGTTAAGGAAAAGCACAGTATTCTTCAGAGCCCCAGTCTCCTCGAACTCCTTCTTGAAGAAATCCGCCTCAGAGCGGCTTATCCCGACCGCTGCGAAAACAACCGCGAATTCAGACTTGTCAATCACCTTTGCCTGCCTTGCAATCTGCGCTGCAAGCTTATTATGCGGCATCCCTGAAAGTGAAAAGATAGGGATCTTCTGCCCCCTCACAATAGGCATCATGCAGTCGATAGTGGATACCCCTGTCTGTATGAAATCCTGCGGTGTAACTCTTGCAGTAGGATTTATGGGTATTCCGTTTATATCCCTGTACTCGCTTGCTATATGGGAAAGACCATCAATTGGCCTGCCTCTTCCATCAAATATCCTTCCAAGCAGATCATCAGACACTCCGAACTGGGCAGTCTTTCCTGTAAAATTGACACGCACATTCTTCTGTGAGATTCCTGAAGTTCCCTCAAATACCTGCACAACTGCCTTGTTCTCATGTGATTCAAGGACCTGTCCAGTAAGCTTGCGACCATCCTCGAGTATGATTGTCACCATCTCCTTGAAAGATATGCCTGAGACATTTTCCAGTACAACCAGCGGTCCCTTCACTGAATCAATTTTCTTGTAGACTTTCATTTTGAAAAATACGATTCTATCTTCTTGCAAAGCTCTTTTACTTCTTTCTCTCCTATGTATTTCATCTGCCCGATATCTTTCACGATTTCAGAAGCCTCAAGCTCATCAACATCCTCATAATTAGCCTTTCCATGCTCATAGAAAAGCCATATTGCGCGCAGCATCTGGTATTGCTTTGAGACAGGACAATACATGTCCTCCTTATGGAATGCGTTCTGCTGCAAAAGGTCTTCTCTTATCAGTCTTGCTGCAAGCAGCACAAACCTTTCCTCCTCGGAAAGCGAATCCTTGCCCACCAACTGGGCAATCTCTATCAACTGGGATTCCCTTTGCAGGACCTCCATCAGCTTTTGCCGCATGTCTGCCCAATCAGAAGCGACTTCTGTGTTGAACCAGTCATCAGTCGTATCACTATAAAGCGAATAGCTATTAAGCCAGTTTATGGCCCAATAATGCCTTTTTGCCGCAAGCTTCGAATCAAGAGCCCAGAATACCTTTGCAATCTTCAGCGTGCTTTGTGTGACCGGCTCAGAAAAATCCCCTCCCGGCGGGCTTACAGCTCCTATAACAGTAACAGAACCCTCCCTTCCACCAAGAGTCTTCACCCTTCCAGCACGTTCATAGAATTGCGCAAGCCTTGTAGCAAGATATGCAGGATAACCCTCTTCACCCGGCATTTCCTCGAGTCTGCCGGATATCTCACGCATAGCCTCAGCCCATCTTGAAGTGGAATCTGCCATCAAAGCAACATCATAACCCATATCCCTGTAATACTCAGCTATGGTCATTCCGGTATAGATGCTTGCCTCTCTCGCAGCAACCGGCATGTTTGAAGTGTTCGCAATAAGTATGGTCCTGTCCATCAAAGGCTTTCCTGATGAAGGGTCTTTAAGCTCAGGGAATTCAGTCAGAACCTCTGTCATCTCATTCCCCCTCTCACCACAGCCGATGTAAACTATCAGGTCAGCATCACAATATTTTGCTATCGCTTGCTGAGTCATTGTCTTTCCCGCGCCAAAAGGACCAGGGATTGCTGTCTGCCCTCCCTTGACTGTAGGGAAGAAGATATCATAGATTCTTTGTCCTGTGATCAGAGGTATCCTGAAAGGCTCCTTCTCCTTGTAACCCCGTGGAACCTTGACAGGCCAGCGTTGTTTCATGGTTACCTTGTGCCCGCCCACAACTGCGACCACATCATCCGCATGCTTCTTGCCTGAAACAATCCTTGTTATCTTTCCTGAGACCCCTGGAGGGACCATCACCCTGTGCCTGATCAGTGAAGTCTCCTGCACTTCTCCAAGGATATCCCCTGAAGATACATTATCTCCCTTCTTTTTGACTGGCTCAAACTGCCATAGCTTATCGCTCAAAGGCGGGACATATATCCCCCTTGTTATGAAATTGCCTGCCTCTTCCTTGATCCTGAACAGGGGGCGCTGCACACCATCATACACTGTACCCAAGAGTCCGGGTCCGAGCTCAACTGATAGAGGCATCTTTGTAGTGATCACAGGCTCACCCGGGACCAGCCCATCAGTATCCTCATACACCTGGACAACAATCTGATCCCCTTTCATCTCGATGATCTCTCCAAGCAGTTTCTCATTTCCAACATGGACTACATCATGTATCCTTGCATCCTCGAAACTAGTGCCACGGACAACAGGCCCTGCAATAGAAACTATCTTACCCTGTCGTTTCTTTGACAATCTCTTCGATCTCATCTTCGAATCCATTTTCCTGTGGTATCTTAATATAAAACTTCTCCTTCGGAAGCCTGCCCCTCACCTTCCGGTATAACTCCTCATCGATCATGATAACATCATTCCTGCTTTTTTCTACAGCAGAGACTACTGCCTCAGGGTCATCCACCTCGACAATATCCTGTATGCCGCACAGCCCGAAACCTATGCATGTTGTAGAGTTCCCTATCAAAGTGATCATACCAGCACCTCCTCTATATGCTCAGGCGCCGCCCTTGAATGGACAAGCTTAAGCAGCATCCTTATGTTTTTCAGCTCAAGTTCCTTTTCTATATGGTATGATATGAAAGGTTTTATCGAAAGAGGATCCTGGCTCTTTAGTTTTTGTGCAAAATCCTTCTTTACCCCCAGGATCTTGCGCATTATACAAAACACGTTCTCACAACGAAAAGGTGTCTTCTCAAGTGCATTGATAACATCATCCTGACTTGCATCTTTCAAAGGAAGCAATACCTCATCATGCTTCCCTCCTTCTATAAGATTGAATGACCGGCCCAGGGCCTCTGTGACATTATGCACATCAATCAAGAGCTTTGTATATGATAACAGTACCTCATCAACTGCGCATGACCTGAGTGATTCAAAGAACCACTGATATAGGTTTTCAGTAGGATACCCTGCCTTCCTGCAGATAAGATAGAATTCATCAAGACTCATAGAATCGATCTCCTGTATAGTCTTCCTGGAAAAACCGGGTGTATATGAGAACATATCAGATATCAACCCTGTCCTGTCATGCTTCTTCACCCGCTTCACTGTATTGATAAGCCTTATATCCTCCTCCTTTGCAAGGGTCAAGAAAAAAGGCTTGTACTTGGTAGGAACCGAATTTATTATCTTCCTGAGATTATCATTGAAATGTCTTCGCAACAATCCCTGTGCAAGCTCTTCCCGGTAATCGCTTCCTTTCAGTTCAAGCAGTTCTTTAAATCCCCTTCTTTCAAGCTGGTAGATTATATCCTTATAGCTTCTCTGGCTTGATAAGGAAAGCAATTCATCGCTCCTGATCAATTTACCCTGTGCTGCACGCATCCTTGCTGCACCGTATGCAAAATGAAGCACCCTGAATGCCGGATATATGAGTACAGCAATCAATACAAGCAAAGCCCCGATCCCTATTATCACATTCATTCTAGATAAATCACCTGCTGGATAAAACCATCTGACAATTCAAGGGAATCCTCGTATTCCTCATTCTCATCAACAACACCTCTGACAGTGAATGTCTCAAGCACGTCATTTCCTATACCCGAACCCTTGGGCGTATAGAACTTTTTTATTCTACCTTGGTTCTTGAGTCTTTGGATTAGGTTTGTGACAACGACTTTTGCCAGCGAAGGATTGGATTCCAAAATCGAGAACACCTCTTCCCTTATCGCCTTAAGATATTCCGAATGCATTGTCAGACGAAAACGTTGTTCAAGAAGATCATTCTGGCTTTCATGCTGACGCTTTAGCCTCTCTTTCTCGTCCAGATGCCTTTTTTCGAGAGCCTTAATCTCCGATTCGATCAACCTTTCCTGCTCAGCCCTGAATCTCTCGATCTCAAGCTCATAGGATAACCTGATCTTTTGAAGCTCACGCTCCTTTGTTTCTTCCACTGATCTGATCAGGTGGTCGCTGTTATCTATTCCCCTCATGCTGCATAAACAAACATCAACAATATGGCAATCACGAACCCATAGATCGCCTGTGTCTCAGGCAGAGCTGCAAACACCATCATCTTCCCAAGCAGTTTCTCATTCTCAGCAGTAGCGCCTGCTCCTGCAGCTGAAGCTATGCCTTGTCCTATCCCTGATCCGCATCCTGCAACACCGATTGCAAGCCCTGCTCCGATAGCTATCAAACCAACATCCATTTTTTCACCTCATAAAGTATCTTTTGTTTTAAGACTGGAATACGCGACAAAAGGCTCTCCATCTCCCTCATAGAACCTTGAGAAAAACTCGATATAATGCAGCCTCACCGAATGGATCGAGCTTCCAAGTACATTCATCACAAAATTAAAAGAATGCCCGACCAAAAGCATCAACACGAAAAGCACAGGCCCAAAAAGCCCTAAAGAGCTCAGTTTCTCAGCCATTATGTTCACACCCAGTGCAATCCCGGCTGTTGCAAGACACAAAGCAAGCAGCCTTGCATAACTGAACCAAGCGCCCAGGAACTTGGTGATCTCCATAAGACCCATGAATGACTGCCTTATGACAAGCAGTACAACTGCAAATAGAAGCACAGCAAATCCCGCGTCAAGACCAAAAGCAAGCAATAAAGCTCCCGCCTGCAATGCAAGAAGCGAGATATAATCATATAAAAGAACCTTCCAGTTATGAAGATTAGCATAAATCCCCAAAAGCAGTCCAAGGTTTATATGCAAAAGCCCGATTGCAAGACTGAGTACAAGTATCATCTTCGCGTTCTGGAAAGGATCAAACAAAAGAGGTTTCAGGTTCAGAAGATTCCCGAAAAAAGACCCAAAGAACCATCCGAACAACGCAGTTGTCAAAGAACAAGTCAGGAGTACCATCCCAGAATCAAGGTATATCTTGCGCGTCTTGTCAGCCTTGCTCAACAACCACCCAGAAAGCACAGCAAGAAGCAATGCATAACCCATATCAGAGAACATGAAACCAAAAAACAGAGGTATAAAGATTGAAAGATAGATTGTAGGATCAAGCCGGCCATACTTAGGTAATCCAAACATCTTTGTTATGAATTCAAAGTGTTGCACATAGAAAGCGTTATGGAGCTTGCTAGGCCCATCAGGCACATCATCCACATCCAGGTGGACTTTTGCTGCCTGCATCACATCCTTCAATGCCTTCAGCTTTCGATGAGGGACATAACCCTCCAGGACAAAAGTCTGTTCAGTCCTTCCCATCCCGATTGTATATCTCTCATGATAGATCGAAAGATCAGCATGCACAGCTACTGCCTTCCTGTAGATTCCTGCAAGACTTCTCAGCTTTTTTTCGATCTTCTTTTTTTCCTTGGAAAGATCCCTTATCTCACTCTTCAGAGAAGACATTACCTGCCTATGCGTGCCTTTCAATTCAGGAATCTTGATGATCTCACAAGACCTCAACGCCTGGTATACATCATTGTAATCTTCTATCTTTCCTGCGATAAAAGCATATTCTCCCCTGCATACCACTGTAAGTTTATCACGAAGATCACCAAGATAATCATTCACCTGCCCCTTCGCAAGCATCGTGAAAACAAAATTCCCTGTATTGGTATAAAGCTCAGAGTCAAGCCTGAAAGGGATCTTACGCAGCAATGAAAGCCTGCTTCGGAGTGTCCCAAGCTTATCCTGTATCGTGGAATGCTTCTTTGTAAGTGTTTCAATATCCTTATGATGCACGGCAAGCTCACGTTCTGCCTTGAGTAAAGAATCAAGATCCGCACCTGAGAAATTAGAAGTCACTGCAGGAGAATAAGGCTTAAGATGCTCAATCATCCATCGAAGCTCAAGCAATGCTGAGGATACCTGTTCAAGCTCTTCTGGTGGAGAATCAGCACTAAGGGATTCCTCCCTCTCTTTCACATGGATTATTCCCCTATCATGCAGGAAATCAAGGACCTCCCTCTTTTCTTCCTGCATCCCTATAAGTGTGAACGAAAGAAGCGGTTCAGTAGCCACTTAGCAACACCTCAAGAACACGTTGCGCTGAACCTGATACATCCTCGTCTGTGTACTCAGGAGGCGATTTTGGTTGTGATTTCAGTGATTTGCCATATTCCTTCAGCTCCTCATCAAGCTCTGCCTTTTTATCTTCAAGCCTCTTTTGGTATTCAGCTCTGATCTTTTCCTTATCATGGGCAAGCTTTTTCTCATATTTGGTTCGTGCACTGCTTATTGCACGATGAGCATTCTTTTCAGCTTTAAGAATTGAGACTATCACATCCTCTTTCATGTAGAACAATCCAGTCAGGAGATTTTAAAAAGTTTATTATTTCATTGCTTGGAGACCCTTTCTACTATCGTTAGTCCGAGCTCCTTGATAAGCTCTTCAAAGCCGTCGCGGGGGGTTGCTCCCTACGGGAACGCA
>JAWOGQ010000060.1:0-6640 GCA_046496745.1 Candidatus Woesearchaeota archaeon
TGATCGACGCATGCGAGCGTATCGCGGGCAAGCTCTTCATTATCAGCATATTCGGGCCAGTTGGTGAATCCTCCATAATGGAAGGTTGCAATAGAAGGGATATTTGCTTCTCTTGCTTCATTTGCAAGTACGTAGCCTGCGAAAGTATTCGGGGAGTGTATGTGCAGGAGGTCTGCTGGAAGCGACTGCCAGAATTGATTGTACATCTCTTCTGCGCCTTCATCTGTATCATAGGGGTCATTACTCGAGATTTCGTGAAAATCAAGGCCTCTCTGGTTTTTGAGAATGGATTCGATCCCTCCGCTTCCCTGCTTATAGCCATACATCGATATTATTCTCATTCCAGCAACTCCTCTATTCTTGGATCGTATATGAACTTTCCATCAAATTTGAAGTGTTCCATAAGGTTGAATGTGTGATAGACTGGGGGTAATTGTTCTAAGTGGGTGGTTGCTATGCTGTATTCCAGTGGTGTATCTCTTAGCTGTTGTTGTTGTATCTGTGGGATTGGCTCAGTTATTTCTGTATCTTTTCCTGCTGTGAATATTTTTCCTGGAAGTAGCTTGTTGTTTTCTTCGCGATAGTCTGATTCAAAGAAAAAGCGGGCAGGGTCATTTATGGTCGGTAGGCGATACAGGTCAAGCATCAGGGGGTATAAAAGCAGGTCTTCTGCGGTATGCTCTGCTTGGTTTTCTCCGATGCATGCTGTCTTGAATCGGTGGAAATCATCAATCACTGCCTGATACATATCTTGCTCGATCTTTGAGATGTCTCCCTGCCATACAAGGTATGACATATCCATCATTGAAACCCTTTCTATCGAGTCCAGGTGGATATTGGTCACTCGCCTGTGCAATTCTTTGGGTGATATGAGTGTGATGTCAACATCATAGCCTGCGACCTCGAAAAACTCATCCTGTTTTGTGAATCCGTCTGCAACAACCATTGCATCAAGATCAGTCTCCTGGTTTGGGGTGCATGTGCGTGAGCCCCGATAGATTATTGCCTGTGGATCCGGTTCAATCTCCTTTTTGATCCAATCTCCAATCCTTGTGAAAATATATTCCTGCTCTGGTGGATAGATTGTGAAACGCATGGCCTGATGGAATGCAGTTTTATTTTTATATGTTTCTACTAGGTAGTGATGTTTTTATTAGCTTATATGGCCTTTTTGACTCTTCTTAGTACTTTTGGGATTTCTTATGCTCTGGTATTATGTTTTTTAATTTCTTTAGGTGCAAAACTTTTTATACCTTGAAGGCTCATAAAGAAGCATGGCAATTAGATTAAGAAGTACACTGAAAGGGAAAAGGCTGATTCTGAAACGAACAAAACCAACACTGAAGATGGCAAAAGCAATGTTTGATGTAATCGATGGAAACCGTGAACATCTGGATCCTTGGTTCTCATGGGCAAAGTTAACACAAAAGGTAGAAGACAGTCTGAAATATCTATTTGATAAGGAAGAAGAAACAAAAGCAGGCAAAAAGATAGAATATGGTCTATACGCTGACAATGAATATATGGGAAATATTTCTCTTTTTGATATAGATGAAAAGGATAAGTCTGCAGAAATAGGATATTGGATCTCATCTTCTTATACTAGAAATGGATACATGACAGAAGCGATAAAGGTACTTGAAAAAGAAGCTTTTGAAAAGGGATTAAATCGACTGCAGATAAAATGTGATGAAAGGAATAAAGCCTCTTTTGGTGTAGCTAAGAAATGTGGTTATAAGTATGAAGGAAAACTCAGGGAAGATTATTTTAATCAATATTTCAATGATCTGCGAAACACACTGGTCTTCTCAAAGCTGAAAGCCGAATATGTTAAATGAGAAAAATGTGATTCTTTTTTTTGAATAAGGGTTACTAAATGCAAAATCTTAATCTTTTTTACTATATAGGGGTAACTTATACAAAGCTTTAAATATCTTTTTTTGTTCTCCTGTGGTATGGAATTTATCAGTTCAGAGGAATTAAGGGAATATATGCCAGGGGTTGACATTGACACTTTCCACCAGCAATCTCATGTGTCTTTATTGAGAGATAATCTTGTCATGAAGTGGGGTGATCTCCTAGGTAATCAGCCTCGTCTGGAGGATCTGTGTTTTGGATTATACACCTCCTGCCAAAAGGCTGATGATCGGCATGATCTTGAGCAATCCAAGCTGATCCACTTGTATGCCGATGGTTACGATGTCGTGGAGCCAGTGTTCACAGATCAGAAAGGAATAGTCCTGACAAAATTTTTTGAAGGGTTTCCTGCGGAGACAGAGGATGAGTTAGGATACGGGCTTGAATCATTGAATAGATTGCATCTTAACGGGCATTACCATGGTGATGCGCATCCTGATAATCTCTTATGTGGAGATGTTTTGCGTTGGATAGATTTTGGAACCCAAGTACGTGAAGATGTGTCTTTTGTTCAGGCAGCAGCAAGGGACCTTCGGGATTACTTATTGGCTTGCACTGAATATGCCAGTACTTCTTTTGTAAAAGATTGTTTTGAGCAGTATAAGGGTGATGAAGTCAAGGATAATGTCCGTAAACAGCTTGAGACTTTCAGGGAAGAATTTATTGAGAACTGGATTGAAAGAGGTTATGGGAATCCCTATACCTTGCGTGAGATAATATGAGTAGGATTGCATTATTTCAGGGGATCGATAAGGAGGGTGATCGATATGGTGCACCTTTGGGTATCCATAGCATTGCGTCCTGGGTCCGTGCCAGAGGGCATGAAGCGGATGTGATAGACCCGAATATCGAATCATATCTTAGTGGTGCAGAACCTGAAAGAATAGTCCTTGATTCTTTGGAAGCAAAGAAGTATGACATGGTTGGAATCTCTTCAATGTATTTCACTGCACCGCATGATTTTTTTGCAAGCCATCTTATCAAGCGAAAATATCCTGAGATGCCTATCATTTTCGGAGGGATAGAGCCTACGTTCAACAGGGAAGATGTATCAAAGGGATCTCTTGCAGACCTTATCGTGATGGGAGAAGGTGAAAAGCCAACAACTGATATAATGAATATTGCTGACAATCTGAAGCAAAGATATGGAAAAGTTGATGCAAGGCAACTTAGGAAAGAGGTCAGTGGTATCAAGGGATTATACCTTATGGATGAGGAAAGGAAAGGAATCTTTACAGGTCCGCGTGAATCTCTTGATGCAGATGAATTCAGGGATGCCCGGATGAATATTGATTATTCCAGGATACCATTTGATTCTTACAAGCAGGCAGTTGGGAAACTTATTGTTGCTGTGACTGGTTCCAATCATTGTCCAGCAAAATGCGCTTTTTGTGCTTCAACCAATTTCCATGAGGAGTCCAGCGGAAAGAGACCTAAGATGCATAATCTAAGTTCTGATGAACTTTTCTCGCTAGTGAGTGATCTGGTCAAACTTCGTCCTGATATCTCAACCCTGTATTTCAATGATGATAATTTCTTGTATGGAAAACGATTGCAGGATAGAGCCAAGGGATATTTCTCTAAAATGATTGATTCGGGGCTGAAGATACCACAGCTCCTGCAGAGCCGTGTTGATACCATAAGCCCTTCCTTGCTGGAAACCGCTTTTGAGGCAGGGGTTGAGATGATAGGTTATGGGGTGGAGAATTTTTCTGATTCGGGTCTCTTGAGCCTGAACAAGCGTATTGATGTCGACACGATTGTTGATACTCTTGATGCAACACTTGATGCAGGGATTGCTCCATGGTCTAATGTGATACTTGGTACACCTCATGTGGATGTTGCTGGTATCCGTGATAATCTCCAGGCATTCATGATATACTGGGAAACAGGATCGCCCATCGCTGCTTATCCTTTCGTGATACCTTTTGAGGGCAGTTGGTATTCCAGGAACGAGCCTTATCGAAGTGATATGATAAGGGAGAGCTATACTGTTGGTGATACGGGTATTTCGATTGAAAGGGGAAGCAGGCTGAAGGTGTATGATTCTGCTGCAGAGGAATTGTTGCTCGCAGCAGTCGATAAGTACAAGCCAAAGCGGGATTCGTGGGTAAAAGAAGTTACAGGCATGGAAAACCTGCCCAGTTATCTTGAGAGCGGGACCCTTGCCATGTCAATACTTGATTCAGCAAATCATCTTGGTATTGATATATGGGGAGATACAGATGAGATAGACCGGTTTGATCAGGCTGATATCGCCAATGCTTTTATTTCTGATGACTTGAAGTATGATTAGTCTTTTTAGGACCTGTTCAGAAAATCAAGAGAGCTAAACAATCAATAAGACAATCAATAAGACAATCAATAAGACAATCAATAAGACAATCAATAAGTTGGAGATTCTATAAAGAGATCAGTAATTAGAGGTTAAGATATTCAATAACGAACAGTATAAACCAAAAACTAAGTAAAACGAGTTTTTCGAAGAAATGCATCATTATTACGAAGGCCAATCAGCTATCCCTATATAAGGTGACAGGGGGAGGTCCCTTACGGGGATGTCACCTTTTTTTAAAAAGGAATTCAAGCCGAAGTCGATGCCGGAATTATTCGAAAAACTCAAGTAAGATAAAAGATCAATAAATAATCAGTAAAAAAATCAACAAGAAACAACGAAAAACTCACAAAAAATCATAAAACAATAAAACAATAATAAAACAATAAAACAATAAAACAATAATAAAACACTGATAAAACACTGATAAAACAATAACAGAACAATAATAAACCAATAAAAAAATAAGTTCTATTGATATGGGTTTTTGATATCAAGATCGAACTTGCTATCTCCTGCGCATATCTCTACTGGATCAGGACTTACTATCGCTTTCAGGTCTCCTGTGTACATGTCCTTGAATTTATCCATACCATATAGTCCTATGTTTCCTGGAAGCATCTGCGCCATATCTTCTGAGACGGAAACTATGTAGAGTTCACCGCAGTGGCCCGGGACATTTGTTGTCTTTGACGATCCAGGACCTGCGCGGAGTTTCATGCCGTCAGAGTCAAGAGTTGTCTGGTACCATACTTTTCCGTCATCTGGATTCAGTTTTCCGGTGACCATCTTTCCAGTGTTTGGGATGAAATAATGGGCATCTTCGCTGTGGGTGTAGGTTATGAACCTTTGTTGTCCTGGCTTTTCAAGTTCCTGAGGAATCTGGATTGTTACAGGAATCCTTTCGGCATTCTGTTCATAACCATTGGACCGGGAAACCTTTATTTCTCCTACATGAATCTCTATGCCCTGGTCTGACATAGTTCCTGTATATTTTGCTGGATCAATAAAACCTGTATCTGATTTTTCAGTCTTTTCTGCTTTATCTTCTTTTTGTACAATCTGTTCCAGCTCTTGAACCTTTTGAGTGTTGATGGTAGGTTCTGAGCCCATCTTTGGTATGTAATGTGCGCCAGCTGCTCCTATTGCGAGTGCAGAGGCAATCATCAGACCTGTATATAACTTTTTCATTTTTTCACCTTCCTTTCATTGGTAGATCTTCATTCATCAAAGAGAGGTTGCAGAATATCTGGTAACCTCTGCAATTGGGATTTCTTGTCTGGATGCGCCTTACCTGTTCGGGCATCTTCTTGTGCTCTTCAGCTGTAGAAAAGTATGGGTCCCATACATTAGGGAAATTCGAGCTTGCTAGGGTAAAGGGTGTATTGACTTCTTCTACTCCGAGATTAAGGCACATGTCATAGAACTGTTCAGCGGTCCAGGAATAGCTCATCAGGATTAGCTCATGGCAAGGTATTGAGTCAAGTCCTTCGTACCCGCATTCTTTGAGGACTGCGTTATAATCCATGCTTTCAGATGTGCTTGGTGGCCCTATGAATGGGACTGCAGGGATGAACCTTACTTCATGGTCGATTGAGTTCTCCCTGAAGTGCTGGTTGAACTCTTCTGCTGTATTATACATGGTCTCGCAGAGTTTCATGTATTGATGGATTAGTTGCTTTCGGCTTTCCTTGTTATTCCTGAAGTAATTGCCCTTGAGATCCATTGCATGGGGTTCTACATCTATCTGGTAGTTTCGTGCGAAATGGCATGTGTTCTGGATAAGTTGCCTGAAATGCTTGTGGAGCTTTTTTTGGTCCCAATCAAGAAATACTGTGTCTTCATACCCGAGAACCGATATCTCTTTTGGGTTTACTCCTTTCTCATGTATTTCAGGATCGTTTGCTGCAAGGCCAAAGGTTTCCATGAGATGGTTGAATGTCTTGTAATCCGCCCAGTGCCTTCGCCTGTCTTTTTTGGAAGTATAAAAATCAAGGGCGTTGAAGTGGTTGAGGGCTGAAACATATGCAGTGTTGACGTTGAATTCTTCAAGGAGTGTCAGGCTCTTGTAATTTGCTGCGTAGATCTTATCGGTCACTTTTCTTGCAAGTACATCAGGGTTCTTTTCAAAGCCGATCTTGGTCTCAAAGCCTGGGTAGAACCAGATTCCCTGCACCATCTCGTCTTTCGGGACAAAGTGGAATTTTTTCCTGTCCTGTACAATGTTTTCAATCGATTGGTTTTTCCTTAGTTGGCATGGGACATACCATAGGTTTCCTTTGTTTATGAGAAATTCCTCTTTTTGCTCTGACAGATGACCTTTCTTGGCCAATCTATTGAGAAGATCATCATATGACCATGATACATCTGGTAAGAGTGCAGTTGCTG
>JAWOGQ010000081.1:0-16512 GCA_046496745.1 Candidatus Woesearchaeota archaeon
TTCTATGAACTATTTTACAGGTTCAAGGCAAGCAATGTGGAGCAGTACCTGGACCGCCAGGATAACCTGAACAAAAGATTTCATGAGGTCCCCATGACCTTCCATGTGGCGATCCTTTATTCGATCTATACGGATATCTACGACCTTGTGGTCCCTCTTCTGGTCATAAGAATGTGACATACAGAATGCCGAATTCAACCGCATTCGTTATGGCATGTGCAAGCATGGGGTAGAACAGGCCATGTTTTCTCAGGTGGCCCATGAAAAGCCCGAACAAGAAATATCCTGCAATAAGGTAAGAGAATCTCAGGTGCATGACTGCAAAAAGGCTTGCCTGGATTATGTTCCCGTATTTCTTGAAATAACTAAGAAGCATCCCTCTGAAATAATACTCTTCCACAAGGGATGATACTATCATGAGGACAAAAAGCGCAAGGCTCGGCTTAGCTATAACCTCGCCGTAGAATATAATCCCGAAACATATCCCTGTCATTGCTGCAAAAAAAGTAAACTTATACTTATGATGCTTTATCATCTTCATCTTCAGCTGGAGTTTTTTTGCAATGATAAGGAATACAGCCATAAGGATCCAGAGGAGAAAGATGTAGATATAGATCCTGGAAAGCTCAGGGTCATATCCCAGAGTCTTCCATAAGCTGTTTCTGGGAAAAGGCGGGAAAACCAGGTTAATTAAAGGGAATAAGATTGAAAGTGATAAGATGATGGTTGTTCTTAAAGTCCTAGCCATGAGTCCAGTTCCTCTGCAATTGATCTGATATCCTTAAGGGATTCAAGGATATCTTTCTCTAGTACATCCACAAGTTCAGTCAGTTTGTCGACCCGCAAGATATAAGTGTTCTTTAATGGGACTGCAATTCCAGCATCGATGAGTTTATTCAGGTGGTGGACAACTGTGCCTCTTGATAAGTGCAATTGCTCAGCCAGTTCATCAGAAGTCATCCTTTTTTTGTGCTTGGCCCCTTTTATAAGCTCAATAAAAATCCTGTAGTATGATTTATCCTTGTCTCTCAACGTGAAAAGCCCAAGAGATGTTCCGAACCACTGCAGCTTGCTGTTTATATTGGATGTTGTAGGCTTTTCACTACAGACAATAGTAATCTTCTGGAAGTCCCGCATAAGAAGTGAATATGACTCGCTTGTTAATAAACTTTTCCACAAGTTTTAAATAACATCTCAATAACCACTACAGAGGTTGATTTAAGTTCGACAAAAAGGAAAACTTTTTTATATAACCTTTTTCAACCAACATTCACTGTTGAGCTTAAGCCAACCAAATACAATTCATAAAGGAGGGATAGCATGAATGTAAAACCATTAGGTAACCGCGTGTTGCTTGAACGCGAACAAGTGGAAGAAAAGACAAAGGGTGGGATCTATATCCCTGACACTGCAAAGGAGAAGACCTACAGAGGCAAGATTGTAGCTGTAGGTGACGGTAAGGATATTCCGGTTAAGGCTGGAGACCATGTGATCTTTGAATCCTACGCTGGCACTGAGATCAATATTGAAGATAAGAAATATCTTGTCATGGATATAAAGGATATCCTGGCTGTATGGGGGTGAAGTAAATGGCAAAACAGATTATGTATGATGATAAAGCACGACAGACCCTATTGAAAGGGATCAGTACTGTAGCAGACACAGTTAAAGTGACACTTGGACCGAAAGGCCGAAACGTGGTTCTTGATAAGGGATATGGTTCGCCTACAATCACCAATGATGGTGTAAGTATAGCAAAAGAGATTGAGCTAGAGGATCCTTATGAGAACATGGGTTGTGAACTTGTAAAAGAGGTAGCAACCAAGACCCAGGACATCGCTGGAGACGGAACTACAACAGCAGTCATTCTTGCTCAGGCAATCGTTAAGGAAGGCCTAAGGAACATCGCTGCAGGTGCAAGTGCAATCGAGATAAAACGAGGCATTGACCAGGCAACAGAAAAGGTTGTTGAATACCTCAAGAAAAAGAGTATCGACGTAAAAGACCAGGAGAAGATTGCCCAGGTCGCAGCAATCTCTGCAAACAACGACCCGGAGATTGGTAAGCTTATTGCTGATGCGATGAAGAAAGTAGGCCACAAAGGTGTGATTACCGTAGAAGAGGCAAAGTCTCTTGATACCAGCCTGGATATTGTTGAAGGGATGCAGTTTGACAAAGGATTCGTATCCCCATACATGGCAACTGACTCAGAAAAGATGGAAGCGGTTCTTGAAGACCCCTACATCCTGATTTACGACAAGAAGATCAGTGCCATGAAAGAACTGGTACCAATCCTGGAACAGGTTTCAGGACAAGGAAGGCCTCTTGTAATAATTGCAGAGGATGTAGAAGGTGAAGCATTGGCAACCCTGGTGATTAACCAGCTAAGGGGTGCTCTAAAGACCTGTGCAGTGAAAGCTCCAGGATTTGGTAATGACCAAAAAGAGATGCTTGAAGACATAGCTACCCTTACCGGCGGAAAATTGATCACAGAAGACAAGGGTTTGAAGCTTGAGTCAATCACCCTTGATGACCTCGGAAGGGCAAAGAAGGTTCGCTCAACAAAGGACCACACAATAATTGTTGACGGTCTTGGCAAAGAAGCAGACATCAAGAAGCGTACCGAGATGATCGAGTCCCAGGTCAAGCTTTCTGACTCTGACTTTGACAAAGAAGACCTTCAGAAGCGCCTTGCAAAACTCTCAGGCGGTGTAGCAGTAATCAATGTAGGTGCTGCAACAGAGACCGAGATGAAAGAGAAGAAAGCAAGGATTGATGATGCCCTTCACGCTACAAGAGCTGCAGTTGAGGAAGGTATCATTGCAGGTGGTGGAGTTACCCTTCTGCGTTCAGCAAAAGCACTTGAGGATGTTAAACTTGAGGGTGATCGCATGATCGGTCTTAAGATCGTTAAAGAGTCTCTCTCATTCCCTCTCCGCCAACTAGTACACAACTCTGGTGCAGAGCCTGCGTTGATAGTTGACCAGCTAAAGAAAGAGACCGACGATAATGTGGGTTACAATGCCAAGAAAGGTGAAATTGAAGACCTTATCAAGGCAGGTGTCATCGATCCTACGAAAGTGACACGCTCTGCACTCCAGAACGCAGCAAGCATTGCATCAATGGTGCTTACCACCGAAGCCCTTGTTACAGACATACCAAAGGAAAAGGATGACAATGATTCCTCCGGCGGTATGGGAGGCATGGGCGGAATGGGTGGAATGCCCATGATGTAAATTTTTAATTTATTTTTTTTGGTGATACAAATGACAGATGAAAATAATAAAGAGCCTCAAGATAAGATGGATAAGGAAACTCAGGAAAAAACTCAAGATGAGCCTCAGAATCAAACTAAAGACCAACTTCAGGAAGAGGCCCAAGAGCAGATGAATGAACAGCAACCAAACGAAGATCCAAAGGACCAGAAGATACAGGAACTCACTAGCTCCCTTCAACGCCTTCAGGCAGAATTTGACAATTACCGGAAAAGGACACATAAGGAATACGAAGATATAATCAAGACTTCAACTAAAGCATTTGTCATGAAACTATTACCAATCATCGATAACATAGACCTGGCATTGAAGAATGATAAGGATAAGGATGAGTTCATCAGAGGTGTGCAGATGATTTTTGATCAATTCAGGAAACTGCTCATTGATGAAGGTATCCGTGAGATGGATTGCATTGGAAAGGTGTTTGACCCTTCCTGTCATGAAGCGATGCTTACTGAGGAAAGTGATCAGGACAACATTGTCCTGGATGAATTCCAGAAGGGTTATACTTTGCATGGCAAGGTGATACGTCCTGCAAAGGTGAAGGTTGGTAAAAAAACAGACTCCCAGGGAAACGATTCTTGAACTCGGCAAAGAGTGCAGGAATTGCGGTAGATGCTGCCAATACACAAGCGGCTATGTGCTTCCCGCAGACATCAGGCCTATAGCCGAATACCTGGGTATCACCGAGGAAGAACTTAAAGACAGATACCTTGAAGAGGTTGATGTCTTCAACACTGCCCTTTACAAGCCAAAGACCAAAAAACCATACGGTCCATGTGTATTTTATGAGAAGGGGTGCAGCATACACGCAGTAAAGCCCTTCCATTGCAGGATCGGCACATGCAGTAAGCATGGTAAAGCGATAACAGAATGGTTTTACCTGAATTACTGTGTCACTGATAACATATCATCATTACGCCAGTGGGCTGCCCGGGTAAAAGTGATCCCGACAATCGAAGGTGGCAGGATAGACGAGTTGGTCACCACAGACCTGAAAAAAAAGATACAGGGTGAATAATATGAAACAAAAACAAACAATGTACCTGACTGCAGAAGCAATCTACAAGTACATCTTAGGAATAGATGAAGATATTGAGACCCTTATAATGTGCAAGTCAGGAACAATCAATCTCCTTACAACCGATCAGAGTCTTTACGAAGCGATAGGAAGCATCGAGGACAGATCATCAATAGACTACAACAAGATTGTCAAGTTATTGGAAGTTACAGAGATAAGACCCTTCAGGGTTACCATGAAAAAGGATCGGACAATACTGACTGAAGATCGTGTCAATGAGATAAAGAAAGCAGGTGAGGAGTAATGAAGGTTATTGTCATCAAGGAAGGTATTCATAGGAAACAGGAACCAGGCACAGGATACATATCAAGGATTGATCCTATCTGCTCCTCAGTGACTCTTGTTAAGGCAGAGAACAATGACGAAACGAACATATTGATAGACACAGGATACCATTCT
The DNA here is from genome assembly GCA_046496745.1 of Candidatus Woesearchaeota archaeon. Lineage (GTDB taxonomy): Archaea > Nanobdellota > Nanobdellia > Woesearchaeales > JACJVW01 > JBNJGT01. Next base: position 4,756 of record JAWOGQ010000081.1, read on the forward strand.
TATGGCCAGGAGATACTAGATAATCTCCGTAATGAAGGTATAGAGCCTGAAGATATCCAGTATATCATCAATACTCACGAACATTTTGATCATTGCGGAAACAACCATCTCTTTCCCAATGCATCTGCAATCGTGGGGAAGATAAAATGGAACCCTGATACAAGTATTGATGTCTATGAAAACATAGAGGATATAGATATTCAAAAGGGAATAAAGCTAATAGAAACACCAGGGCATAAATTCCCTCATGTCTCTGTAGTTGTTGAGGCAGACCAAAAGTATGTGATTGCTGGAGACACGATAACAAAGGATTTTTTCATAACAGGCTACGAAAGACATGAAAAGATAACCAGTGCAAAGAAAGTGCTTGATATGGCAGATACCGTCATACCGGGCCACGGCCCTTTGATATACAAGGAGGACTTTGAGCAGGTCCGCAAAAAGATTGCTCAATACGAACAGAATCAAAGCATTTAGGAGGTAATACTATGGGAAAAACAATAGGAATCGATCTTGGTACTACATTTTCAGCAGTTGCTGTAATGGAAGGAGGAAAACCAACAATAATAACAAACGCAGAAGGAGCTAGGACCACTCCCTCAGTTGTGACAATCAAGGACAATGAGCGGATTGTAGGTCAGATTGCAAAGAACCAGGCAGTGACTGATCCGAACCACACTGTCCGAAGCATAAAGAGGCACATGGGTACAGATCACAAGGAAAAGATTGAGGGTAAAGAATATACACCTCAGGAAATATCAGCCATGATCCTGCAAAAACTGAAGACCGACGCAGAATCATATCTTGGGACAGATGTCACAGATGCGATCATCACTGTACCCGCGTACTTCAACGATTCTCAGAGACAGGCTACAAAGGATGCAGGTGAGATTGCTGGTCTCACGGTGCAAAGGATAATCAACGAGCCAACTGCCGCATCACTTGCTTATGGGCTTGACAAGGCAGATGATCAGACAGTCCTGGTTTTTGACTTTGGCGGAGGTACCTTTGACGTATCTATCCTTGAACTCAGTGAAGGAGTCTTTGAAGTAAAAGCAACAAAAGGAGACAATCACTTAGGTGGAGATGACGTTGATGAAGTAATAACCAATTGGCTGGCAGAAGAGTTCAAGAAAGAGACAGGTGTAGACCTTCTGCAGGATGCAACAGCACTACAAAGGCTAAAAGATGCTTCTGAAAAGGCAAAGATCGAGCTATCAACATCTCAGAAGACAACGATCAATCTGCCATTCATAACCGCAGACCAGTCAGGGCCAAAGCACCTGAACAAGGAACTTTCCCGTGCAAAGTTCGAGCAGATGATAGAGAACATTCTTGATCGCCTGAAACAGCCAACCCTTAAGGCACTTGAAGATGCAAAAATATCAAAGGATGACATCCATAAAGTGATCCTCATTGGTGGGTCAACCCGGATTCCTTCTGTACAAAAGCTTGTGCAGGACATAACAGGAAAGGAAGGCGACAAGTCAGTCAATCCTGATGAGGCTGTTGCTGTAGGTGCTGCAATCCAGGCAGGTATTTTGGGAGGAGATGTCAAGGACGTGCTGCTGCTTGATGTCACCCCACTTAGCCTTGGGATTGAGACCCTTGGAGGAGTATTCACCAAGCTGATAGAGAAGAATAGTACCATCCCGACAAAGCAGTCCCAGGTATTCAGCACAGCAGCAGACAACCAGACTGCAGTAACAATCAGTGTATACCAGGGTGAACGACCCATGGCAAAGGATAACAAGTTCCTCGGGCACTTTGACCTGACAGGTATTCCTCCTGCGCCACGTGGTGTCCCTCAGATTGAGGTTGCCTTTGATATAGACGCAAACGGTATAGTGAATGTGTCTGCTCATGATAAGGCAAGTGGTAAGAAACAGCAGATCACAGTAAGCGGTTCAAGCAACCTTTCAAAGGAAGAGATTGAGCGCATGAAAAAGGAAGCTGAATCCCATCAGGAAGAAGACAAGAAAAAACAGGAAGAGATAGAGCTTATCAACCAGGCAGATACCACCGTCTACACAACAGAGAAGCTTCTTAAGGACTTTGAAGGAAAAATAGACAAGACCCAGGCAGATGAGATCAAAGACGAGGCAGAAAAACTCAAGAAGATGCTGCAGGAAGAAAAGAAAGACATGACTGGAATCCAGAAGCAGATGGAAGATCTCAACTCAAAAGTCCAGAAAGTTTCGACTGAGATGTACCAGAAAGCCCAGGAAGCCCAGCAGGAACAGCCAGGTCAACAGGAAGGTAAGGAAGACGAGAATGTTGTTGATGCAGAAGTTGTGGACGAAGAAAATGCAGAAGAGGGTAGCAGTGATAAGAAATGAGTAAAGACTATTATGAGGTCCTTGGCGTTGATAAGAACGCCTCAAAGGATGATATAAAGAAGGCATACAAGCGTCTCGCGAAGAAATACCACCCTGACATCAACAAGGAAGAAGGGTCAGCCGATAAATTCAAGGAGGTCAACGAGGCCTTCAGTGTCTTAAGTGACGACCAGAAAAGACAGCAGTATGACACCTTTGGATCAGAAGGTCCCCAGGGCGGAGGCTTTGGCGGATTTGATTATTCTGATTTCATGGGTGGAGGCTTTGATTTTGGTGACATTTTCGAGAGTTTTTTTGGTGGTGACCCATTTGGACGAAGAGGTCCCAGGGGCCCTCAACGAGGCGCAAATCTTCGCTTTGATCTGGAGATAACACTGGAAGAAGCAGCCTTCGGAGAGACAAAGACAATCCTTGTCCCCAAACATGAGGCTTGTGAGAAGTGTGGTGGAACTGGAGCAAAGAGCCCGGGAGACGTGAAGAAATGTGATACATGCCATGGTGCAGGTTATATCAAGAAGACAAAACGGACACCTTTTGGTATGTTCCAGACCACGTCAGCCTGTTCTGATTGCGGAGGCAGTGGAGACATAATCAAGGAGTTCTGTCCCATGTGCGACGGAGACGGCCGGGTCCGCAAGAACAAGAACATAGAGATCCAGATCCCTAAAGGTGTTGAGGACAGCATGCGTCTTCGTGTTTCAAATGAGGGTGAAGCTGGAGAAAAGGGAGCCCCGCCAGGGGACCTATACGTAGTACTCCACATAAAACCCCATGAGATCTTTGACCGCCGTGGTGATGACCTTTATGTTGAGCAGAGGATCAAATTCAGCCAGGCAGCACTTGGTGATGAGATCAAGGTCCCCACACTAACTGATCCTGTCAAGATGAAGATTCCTGCTGGAACACAACCTGGAACCGTATTCCGGCTGAAAGGCAAAGGTATACCACATCTGAACCGCTTTGGCACCGGCGACATTCATGTGACAGTCAATATAGAGGTTCCGACCAAGCTCACAAGAAAGCAAAAACAGCTCTTGAAAGATTTTGATGAATCCAAAAATAGCTGGTTTTGATTTTTTTCTTTATTTTTGACATCAAAAAATAATTTATTTGCATTTTCGTTTGAAAATCATGCCTAAACTTTTTTCTATAACCCTAAAACCAGTTTGTGGTGTAATCATGAACGAAAAACCATATGTCACATACAAAAACCCCCATGTCTTTAATGAATTCGCACGAGAGTACACCCGAAAGAATATTGATAAGTCATTGGATGAAAACAATACCCTTGATGAGATAACAATAGATAATCCTCTGTTCGGGATAATTGAATCCAGTCTTTCGACAGTAAACGATCCTTTCCTTGATGATTATAAGCTGGGATTAAAGACCTCTCTATATACCAATTTCAATGCTGACCATTTCCTGAAAAACACTCGGATAGAGGAGGATCTCTCCTCTGTTATTATTCCTGAAATTGATGCAATCGAGTGGCAGGTTCAGGATAGCAAATCATATATCCCCAATGAGATTCATCTCCTGACCCCTATATACGAAGATTTCTCAAGAAGGAGCGTGTTTGAAGGAAGAGCATATGTGAATCGGATCCAGGCACACCAGGATGAAGTGAATAAGATGATTGATACGATCTGTAATTACATGGGCTGCAATGGATTAAATGACAGGACGGCTGAATTTGATTTTGCGTCTATGGACCTTGATAGATACATTTAGCTTTTATAGACTCAAGATATTTTTTGTACTTATAGAGATAAGGGAGTAATATGATTGATGCAAGCAAAAGAAGCATCATTTCTTCTCCATCAAGCCCCCCAATCAAGAGAACAATTCCGAACAAGATAAGATTAAATATGATAAGTATGATAAATATCCTGATTAATTTTATACTGACATCAAGAGAATAGATTCTTGCAGGATATAGGATTGATCTTTTACTTGGTATGCATTCCTTATGGGCAAATATTGAGTCTTTGATCAATATCTTTCTTATGACATAAACCTCTTCAGGTTTCATTTTTTGATGGCAATAGTGACAGGTTAATACCATTCTTTCATTTGGCTTTTTCTTCTATAAATATCTTTCTTGTTTCAAATCAAGAATATTTCTTTTCAACTTTCAAAACAGCATTTTCAAGGTCAATTTATGTATCTTTGTATGAATATAGCTCAAAAAAAGATATTAACTACACAGTGACTACACTTTCCAGAAGCACAACCTCCTAAAGGTAGCTTGACAGGTGAAAAAATGATAGAAAAACCCAACATAAACTATTCAAATCCCAAGGTATTCCATGATTTTCTGGAGGAATACACCGGAATGCATAAAGGACAGCATCTGGAGAAAATGGAGCATCTTCGTAAGGTTCCTTTTGATGATCCGCTTTTTAACAGTGTAGATCTCTACATGGATGTTTCAGATGGTCAAGGAAATGATATTCACCAGGTGAATCTATGGGCTCAAGTCTTTACCAACTTCAATAGTGAACGTTTCCTGCAGGAGAGCCGCATTGAAGATAAGGTAAACAGCTATCTCGTCCCAAATCGTGATTCCATCATGTGGCATGAGGAAAAGCGTGAATATCAGGGATTCATACCCTCTCTCATAGGTATAGTCCAACCGGTCTACAATGCTGATAATCATGGCTTTGGGGATCTTTGTGAAAGCCTGAAAAAGCATGAGGAATCATTCAGTACTGTAATGGATTCAGTATTTGATTACTTTGGGATCCAACCAGCAAGCAATCGTTCAGTGGAATTCGATCTGGCCAGGCTAGACCTTAAAAAATATCTTTGATTTTTTTCCTCACGAAAGGATTAAAAAGTGGTTTTCATTCCTTACTGTTATGAAGATAGAATATTATCCTGAATACATTTGTGGGGAAAAGTTTTTCTTGAATCCAGAAACCTTGAACGGTGTCAGCCTTTCAAAGAACCATATTGATCAAGTATCCTTGTTGACTCTTGATAAGATTCCAAAGCGTATACCAAAAACACCTCATCTAGAGGGCACAATGCAAACACCCTATTACCATATATTGGAAGGCATCACTAGAAAGGAATGGGATGAACTCGACGAGAAAGCTTTTGCAGGTGATATAGAAGGTGCTCAGGCTACTGTTCAAAAACTTGAAGCTTTGGTGACAGATCATACACCAAAATTTTATAGGGAATCCAATGATCAATATGAGAACAGGCAAATAATGGTTCTCTGAGGTCCCATTTTGACCTGTGCTTTCTTAGCCCTTTAATCTCGCTTACCCTTATTCCTCTTTACCTCATTTTTACACTTTTCTCCCTTCCTATCTCTTCTATTCTCTCTTTTCCCCAGAACCTTTCTTCTCTTTCCTAGCCTTTATTTACCCTTATCCTCTCTTAATCTTTCCCTCTCCATTTTCTATCCATCAATATCTCTTCATACCCTCCATCTCTGCTTTCCACTATTTACCTTTCTTGACGCTTCTTTACTTAATTGTGAAAGAGACCATCAAAATGCCTAAATTGAATAATCTACGAATTAACTCTCTTGTTATCGCACGATAAATGAATATTCTTCAACTAATTATTTAATGGTGTTTTAGTCTCCTCCAGAGAATGAGAGAAAATTTTATCAGGAAAGCAAAAGCTCTGGAACCAGTAGAAGAGGCGTTGCCCTTCCCAAAGGTAGGGCTTGAAGTAGAATTAGGACTTTTCAAGGATGGAACTCCTGCAAGCAGTTCCAATTTTCCTGAGTATGAGCATATAGATACAGAACTAGGAGATTCTCAGATTGAGTTGAGAACAGACCCTGTTATCCTTTATACTCTTGAAAATCTCGAGAATGAGCTTCTCTCAAAAGAGAAAGCAATAGCAGGAGGAGTCATAGACCCGGTAAGGATAGGTGCTATCCCAAACATCTCTGTTTCTGAAGCAAAGGTTACAGACAAGGAGAAATACCGCAAGGTCCCTGCATTTCACGACCAGAACCGTGGCTCTCATATCGATACGAGAATAGGTGGGATTGATTTCAACAGGGCTGCCTGTGTAGGACTCTTCTGTTCTACCCAGGTGAACCTGCAGGCAGACAGTCTGACTGACGCAGTTGACAAGATGAACCGGAGCTTCATGATATCTCCATATATTGTTGCAGCAAGCTGTAATGCCCGTATAATGGAAGGGAAAGACACTCACTATAATGACATACGCATGCCTGCATGGCATGCAAGTCATGACACAAGAAGCCCCGAAGAGATAATAAAGGGCACTGAAACACGAATTGGAACACCAAACAGTTATTTTTCATCAATCGATGATTACTTTGGTCGCTGTCTTAGCCATCCCTTTATCCTGGATGATAAAGATGCTGCCTTTGAGATAGGGGTCGGCCTTTACTGGCTGGACACACGCATCAAGTTCATGGGAAACCCAGTCGTCGAGTACCGGGCGATGTCTCCCCAGCCAACAGCAAAGGAAGACATAGCAATGACCATGTTCTATATAGGCAGGCTGACATATAGCCAGATGACTGATGAGCCATTGATGCCTATGAACCAGGTCCATGCCAATCGCGCCTCAGCAATGAAAGACGGACTCAGGGGAAAACTTATCTGTGATGGTAAACTAGTGGATAGTGCTGTAGCAGTTGAAAACGAGCTGAATAAGGCAGAATTTGGTTTGAGTTCATTTGGTTATGATGAGATTCAGGAATATAGTCATCTGATAAGAGATCGTATAAAACAAAGAGAGACTCCGTCAGTCAGTTTTGCAGAGGAAATAAAAAAGAAGCATCTTCAGGATGCAGTGATGCAGTACAGGTTATGAGTCCATTATTACAAACTCACTTTTGATCTGTTTAAGTGATGTAAGCGAATTTGTTTTTGAGAAATTATATTTTTTCACTTTTGATTTTATCCATTCATAATATTCGTCGATATCCTTCGTTCGAAGTTTGACTATAAGTTCCTGGTCCCCTGTACATATGTCAAGGCTCTCAACCTTAGGGTCCTTGGCAAGTTCAGCCCCTACTTTTTCAGGATTAGCATAATCTCCGCGTGAAAGATTTATCAAGATATATGTGCATAATCCCTCACCGATCTTTTTTGAATCGAATACCGCCTTATAAGCCTTGATCGCACCTTCGGTCTCAAGTTTCTTTATATTGTAATGAAGAGTGGTTGAAGGCACTTTAAGCTTTTTTGATAATCTTGCAATCTGCGGTGTGCAAAAACCTTCCTTGAAAAGATCAATTATCTTGGTTCGTATATCCTTCATATCTCTGAATATCTCTCAAAATCTTATAAACATTTCGGAAACTTTTATAAAGTTCTTTCTTCCAATTTTTCCCATGAAAACCTTCTGGTACGGGCTTGCAATAGGAATCTTTTTTTCTCTCTTCATATTCCAGCTTGTAAGTGTGGTTGACTGTGAAAAAGAACTTGATGATTGCAATAGTGATGAGGCTGTACAGGAACTGCGCACATTGAAGACAACCCATGAGCTTCAGAATAACCTGACAATGCAATTCATGGACAATCTCCTTGCACAGGATGATCCTGAAGCATACCTCTCTCACATAAAGCTTTGCAAGAGCAAGAATGAGACAGAACAATGCCTTTATGATCTGGTTCGTGAGACACAGGATACCTCGTTGTGCATTTTCCTTCCAGAAGAAAAGTTAGCTCCCTGCTCACTTGAGTAAGCCGAGCAATCTGTTTCTGCTTATTTTTATCGCATCATGTGGGCATGCCTCATTGCAGCACATGCACCTAATACATAGATTATAATTTATTCGCGCAACCTTGTCAAGCGCTATTGCATTCTTTGGACAAACCTTCTGGCACTCTCCGCACCCTGTACAATCCTTGTTTATTACAGGCTTGCTTGTAAACATTGTTCCGAAACGCTGCAAAGCACATATTAACTTAGAATTTTGCCATAGGTTTGGATTCTCGAAAGGGATTGATAATCCCTTTGTACCATAGACTATCAGATTATCACTGTTTGCCTGGCTCATCCCTCTTGCTATCGCCTGCTTGAACAGATCAGGCTCAAGATGGATTATGGAGCAAGCGATGCGATCAACAGCAAGGCTGTCAGTGCCTGCAATGATGATCCCTGCATGCCTTGGTTTTCCCCAGTTAGGGCCTTGCCCTTCCATCCCTATCACTCCATCCATTATCGTCAGCCTGGGCTTCACAAAATCATAGATATCAAGGAGCATATCCCAGAAATCACATGGTTGTTGTATCTTCACATGCTGGTATGCTTTCAGTTTCCCTGGGACAAGCCCATAAAGGTTCTTTACAGCTCCACTATAAGTGGTAAAAGCATGAGTCTTCAGTTTTGGAAGATTTATTATCACATCGAATTCATCAAGCTGTGATGTCAGCTGGAAGTCCTTGAGAATCTTGCCGTTCAGTTGGTATTCTTTTGGTTTGTCAAATTCTACAAACTCAGTATCTGTCTTTTCCAGGACCTCTTTTATTCCTGTTTTCTTCATAACATGAGAAAGGGTTGAAGTTATTGGTGAATCTCCTACAACAGGTATCCCTCCTGCCTCTTTCACAAGCCTTATCACAGCAGCAACAATCTGAGGGTGAGTTGTCACAGCCCTTTTAGGGTCAGATGCATTGAGCTGATTGATCTTCAGAAGCACCCTTTGTCTGGGCTTCACAAAATTCCCCATCCCTCCAAGTAAATCTACTGCTTTCTTTATGCTCCTGTATGCATATGAATATCTCTTGCAACGTGATATTGCAGCGTTATGCATCGCGTTTCCCCGGAACGTATTTTATTCCCTTCAGTTTAAGATACGAAATAAAGTCATCCCTGTTCTCGAAGAGTATATTATAAGGTGACCCTTCGCCGTTATTCTCGCATTCTTCAGGATCATGTTCCCTGCAGACCGTGGGCCTTTCTTCATACATCTGGCATAAGCCATCTTCTCCTAGTGCCTTGCAATCTGTCCTTACTTCCACATACCAGTCTTCATCATCATCGATGTACACACGTATATTATGGTGCATCAGATACCATACAATCTCATCATAGTCATCATGGTCTTCTGGCTCATCAATTGCAATAGAGATATATTGGCAACATTTACCGCACATTAGGCATTTTGTCATGCTAAAAAGCGTGAAGCCGCGATTTATAAAGTTTTGCGTTGCCATGGTCTTCCTATTCTATACCCTCTGACAAAAGATTTATATAACTCTGAATTAAGGATATAATCATGGGACATATAAGATTGAAGCTCCAGGACCTTGCAAACAAGCTTAATGAGCTTAAGGCTGAAGACGAAGGCCTTGACCCAGAAGAACTGGATAAGCACAACGCTGCAATTTACAAGGAAGCTTATCAGGTTATTGATGAGCATATCAAGCAGGAACTTGATGAAGAAGACCAGATCGGCAAACTCATCGAATCCTTCCAGAATTATCGAAAACACTTGAAATTCGCACGCATTGTGCTTGACAAGGACTTTGCAAGTGCACAGGGAGACACTGAAAACGACATTGAACTTTCATGCCACAAGCCAGATGTCGATCAGGATAAGCTGAATGCCCAGCGACAGGTCAAGCTTGCACTGGACGAGTGGAACAAAGCAAAATCAATCATGAAAAGGCTCCTCGAAGAAGGCAAAGTCAAGTTTGAGTAATCCGGATTTTTCGGACAAACACTTATAAAAGGGAAACTACTGCCCATTCTGGATGTTTAGACAAGTTATAGACCTAGTGCCGCCCTTGAAAAAAGCTCTCAAGTGGCTTATTCTTTCAGCCCTTCTGATTGAAGTAGTAAAGCTGGTTCCTGCTGTTGTCTTCAAGGAACTTATAGACACCCTGGTCAGCTTTACAGAAGGTGATCTGAGTTATATCGCGATACTTGTGGGAGTATCCTTTACAGCATCAGCGATTGTTGCGGTTGCCTCAAACTATGCTACCCAGTTTGGTATCAGGACTATCATCTCCTCAGAGATCTCGCTTCTCAAGTCAGCACAGCAAAAGCTCATGTCCCTTTCTCTGGGATACCACGAGACACGCAACACCTCAGAACTTGTCACTCGTCTTACAAAAGGCATACACCACATGACTGTTTTGATGTTCCACTCCATATTCGATTTCATGCCAGTCATTTTCCAGATACTCTATAGTGTAATCTTCATCTTTTTCATCAGCTGGAAGGTTGGCCTTGTCTTCATTGTATTCATCCCTATCTTCCTTCTCTATACGCATAAGATTGCCCTTAGGTTGCAGCCATTAAGAAAGAGTTATCACAAGCATTTTGAGGACGCGTCAGGAAAGCTTGGAGAGATGGTAATAAATGTTCGCACAGTAAAGGATTTCACCCAGGAAAAAAAGGAGCGGAAGCAATTCGAGCACGCACTTAGTGAATACCAGAAAAATGTCAATCATAGGATCCATTTTGAAGAGAACCATTCCATGGGTAGAGACATAATAATGCAGATAGGAAGAATCTGTACATTAGCCTTCTCAGTCTATCTTGTCTATACAGGAGAGATTACTGCAGGAAGCCTTGTATTGATAGTGACTCTTAATGAGAAAGCAAGTTCATCAATAACTCGCATAGGTAAGACCTATAATTACGTGGGCGATTCAATCTCCGGAGTCAGAAGAATCCTGGATCTCATGGATAAGGAGCCTGAAGTTGCAGAGAAGAAACACGCAAAGAAATGCAGGCTCAAGGGAAAGATCGATTTCAAAGATGTTGATTTCTCATACGTGAAAGGAGACAAGGTATTGCAGGATATCAACATATCCATCAACCCAAAAGAGACTGTAGCCATCGTAGGCAGGTCCGGCTGCGGGAAAAGCACGCTCATAAAACTTCTCTATCGCCATTTTGACGTGGATTCAGGACAGATTCTACTTGATGGGACAGACATCAGAGACTGCAGCTTTGACTCATTCAGGTCACAGATGGCAATCGTATCCCAGGATGTCGAGCTTTTTAACGCTACCATCTATGAGAACATAACCTATGGTAGCAACAACCCCTCCCGCGCTGATGTGGTCAAGGCAGCAAAGCTCGCCTATGCCCATGATTTCATCGAAGGATTCAGCAATGGCTATGAGACTATTGTAGGGGAGAAAGGAGTGAAACTTTCCGGTGGCCAGAAACAACGAATTGGCATTGCCCGGGCCCTTTTGCGAAAACCCGCAATCCTTGTTTTTGATGAGGCAACATCATCTCTTGATACCGAATCTGAAAAGACAATCCAGAAAGCGATGAAAAAGCTTTTCAATAAGCAGACCATGATAGTCATAGCGCACCGCCTGTCTACGATTGAGCATGCGGATAAGATAATTGTCCTTGAGGATGGGAAGATTACTGAACAAGGGACTCATGACCAATTGATGAAGCAAGGCGGTATATTCAAGCGCATGAGAAAACTCCAGGC
>JAWOGQ010000095.1:0-3145 GCA_046496745.1 Candidatus Woesearchaeota archaeon
GCCAGGTGCTTGGTAAGGGTCCCAACAGAACAGCCAAATTCGAATATGGTCTTCCCCCTCATCTGCCCCAGAAGACCAAGGATCTCCACACGCATTCTTGGAGGAACTAGCAGCCTCTCAAGGTAAAGATTGAGATATGCAAAAAGATTATTTATAGCATTCACTGCATAAGGATTATATTGCATCTGCATGAAAAGATATACTGGCAACCCCATCAAGATGAAAGTGAACGCAAGCCGCAAAGAATGGAAAGCATTATGGGAATTCGTAAACCAGAAATAAAAGATAACAGCAAAAAAAGTGATAACAACAATTGGTCCGATCCTGGGAAAAGGAGCATTGAAATATCTCTTTAACTCAGGTTTTTTTATTCTCAGCAAAAGCACTGTCAGTATAAGGGAAGAATAAAGGAATATAAGCAATGGCAAGAGCATCTCAAGCAATGCTTCATAATTACCAGAACCCGCGAATACTACCAATATTGATATCACTGTCTGGAAGATTATCGCATTATGAGGTGTTGAGTTTTTTGGATGTATTGCAGCAAACTTCTTTGGAAACATCTTATCCTTTGCAAGCGAAAGCACCAGACGAGGAGAGGTGGTAATCCAATCAGCTACAGAACCGATTATTGAAAGGTAAACCAGCAATGTAAAGACAACAATAGCCTGAACACCATAATTGTTGACAGCAAGTGTAAGCAAAGGAGCATCAGATGCCGCAAAGACCTGCCAGCTTAATGAACCCAGGGAACTCACTATAAACAGTATTGAGATTATGCTTATGAATATGGTTCCTATAACCAGCGCCCTCGGAACAACTATATGAGCATTCTTTGTCTCTTCAGCTAGGAACAACGGTGATTCCCACCCGAAAAAGGTTTCAGAGATAAAAAAGATTGTAAGAAAAAGCAAAGGAAAATCCCAGGACGTAGCCGCAAGATTGGAAACTTGAAAATTCATGAAGTTCGGAACTATCAGCAAGAAAAGGGTTCCCAGAGTTATAAAAGAGAATGTAACAAGCATCGTGGAAGACGTCTTGATCCCCTTGAAAGAGAAGTAGTTGAACAAGAGAATGAAAATAATTGAGACAATTTCCTTCAGGTAAAGTACATCAAATGGCAATAGATACTGGATGGCGCCAATCGTAAGCATTGCAATCGTTATGTTTGATGCAACAAGTGTACTCCACCCGATAAGAAAAGATACAGGTTTTGGATAGACATGTTTTGAGAACTCATAGATACCCCCAGCTTTTGGGAACATGGAACAAAGCTCAGCAAACAGCGTTGAGATATATATAGAGGTCAGAGCAAGAATCACCCAAGCGATGATTGAAGAAGTGCCCATTACTGCAGCACCTACAGCAGGAAGAAAGAATATTCCTGTTCCCATCATCGAATTGATGGCTATGAGAACAAGGCTGTTGAAACCAAGGCTCTTTTTTAACCGTGCGGCCATATGATTTGTCAGGCCTCCCCGATTTATAAACTTTAGGACTGTATCCTGTCCATGGGGATCTTGATCTCTATCTTCAGGAAAGGAGCACCCTTCTCAATCACTGTTTCCTCGTATTCACCCACTATCAACTGCCTGTACTGGTGATAATTGGAAGGGATATGATCCTCCTCGATCTGCGTCACACTCATCTCTCCCTTATAACCCAGTTGCACAAGCCTCCTCAGATAGGATATATCCCTCTTTCTTTCACGATGCTCATAACCCTCCTCTTCAACCTGGTCCGCAAAGATCACTATCACATGCGGCTCCATCTGCGAAAGCATCCTCAGCACAAGATCATCTCCCTGCTTTTCCACAATAAAGATTATATCCCCTTCCTCAGGGCAATAATGGAATCCAACATCAAAAAGGATAGTGAAAATCTTCTCAAAGTATTTCATGTTCACAGAGAAAGTCTTCTTATCAAGCTCCTTGTCTGAACTGAATATGAAACCAACAGTATTTGCAAGTATCTTGTCCTTGAAATCTATCACATAATCCTTCACAAGATCATAAAGCCCCTCAAAAGTCTTAAGGTCCTGATAGACCTCTTCAAGATCGATAGTCTCATCCTGCGGCTTATAATTAATGCTCATCACTTTCTTTCCATAGATAAAGACAGTCTCCCACAAATAGCCCCTCTTTCGTGTCACATTGACCAGAAATCCGTTCCTGCGGAAGATATGCTTGATCATCGCATCGCTTCCAAGCCAATTGATATTGTTTATCACATGGAAGAACTTATCATATTCAACAAAACAGATAGGCTTTCCTGATTCAAGCCGGGCATTCATGTCAGAAAGGACCTGGTCTATCTTCTCGACAGTGCTAAGCACATTGATTGAAGTGATGACATCAACAGCCGGGACATCCGGGTGTATCCTTTCAGAATGCTTATGATCATGCAAGGTCTCAACATGCATATAACCATTTCTCATCATCCTTGATTTTGTTATCCCAACACTTTTTGAAGAGAAATCTGTAGCATAAATCCTTCCATAAGGCCCCACCTCTTCAGCAAGTGATGCTGTCAATGTCCCTACAGAACAACCAAACTCAAAGATAGTTTTCCCTTGAAGGTCCCCGACATGTTTTACAATCTCCCTCCTTATACCTTTTGTCAATAGAAACCTTTCAAAATAAAGAGTGAGATAAGCAAGCATATCATTCACTTTCCCGATAGACGTAGGATTGTATTGGGCCTGCAGAAAAAAGTATATAGGTACGCTTATCAGAAGAAATGAAAAACAAAGGTTCAATATGGAAAAAGCATCAGCTTCAGTTATCAACCAGACAATAACAAGCCCCATATTGAAAAGTACGACTGCTGCCGCGCCATTTTTTCCGAAAGGCGCCTTATAAGGTCTTTTCACATGAGGTTTCCTCACACGAAGAACAAACAACGCCCCGACTGTTGCAGTGATCATGATTAGCACCAAAGGGACTATCATCGCCATCAGAGTATCATAACCTCCGACTAGAGCCAACAGCACAAGTGCACTCGTGACAATCAACTGGAACACTATTGCCTTCGAAGGGCTGTTGTATACAGGATGCATTGCCCCGAATTTTGGAGGAAACATCCTGTCCCTGGTAAGAGCAACAATCAGACGCGGACCTGTAACAACCCACAATGCAGCAGCACC
>JAWOGQ010000024.1:0-11668 GCA_046496745.1 Candidatus Woesearchaeota archaeon
TATAAAAAAGTGCGGGGGAAGGGATTTGAACCCTCGTAGGCACTAAGCCAATGGATTGCTCAGTCATAGCTCCAGGGGAGCTCTTCACTCAATACCCTTGAGTCCATCCCGTTTGGCCACTCCGGCACCCCCGCTTATACAGGAGAAAAAGACCTTCATTTATAAAACTTATCCACTGCATTTAACACAAGCTTTTTATATTTTTAAGCTTCTACTACAAAAAAGAGGTGATTCAATGGGTATTGCTCCACTAAAAGGTTCTTTCATGATAATGAGTATAATAGGTCTTGTCATCTCATTCAACGTAATAAACACTTATCCTTCCTATGGATTTGCATTCATGATAGTATTCACATTAATGTTTATAGCATCACTCATATCCATGACATATGCCCCTATTGATGCATATAATCCAAAAGAAGAAAAAATGGAATAAATTAGATTAACTCTTCGATTATCGTCCGGAACTCCTGCTTTTCCTTCTCAAGGTCGTCTTCTCTCTCGTAACCTGTTCCTACACGATTATAGACACAGCCGAAATCAAAGTAAGGGACATAACCTTGTGGATTATTCTCCTGATAAACCATCATGTCCTGAGCTGGAATTGAACCTTCCTCTTCAGGTGTAAGCAGGTCATCCTTTGTATCAACTTCCCAGTGCCTTGCGACAATCTGGTCAGAATACTCATTCAGGACCTCGTCAACCGCAGGATTCACCCAGTGACAATGCGGACAGGTTGAAGATGTATATACCCTGACGATTGGCTTTCCATTCTCTGTACATACCTCCTCTCCGCTTCTACTGAAAGTGCCAATATCTGATCCAGAACTTTCTGACCCTGGATTGGACAGTGCTTCCTTGTTGATGGTTATATCCGCAGAGTTCCTCAAGTCATCAATATATTCAGTCAAAGCTTCCTGCTGTCTCTCTTGTTCAAGCAGATTCCTTATGTCTGACTCAACCTCTTCTAAGGACTGAACAGATCCTTCCTTGGTTCCGGTGACATCTACAATATGATAGCCAAATGAGCTCTCAACAATACGAGGGCTGTCATTGACATCCATACTGAATACTGCATCATTGAAAGCAGGAACCATCGCCCCTTCAGGGAAATATCCAAGATCTCCACCCTGTTGGGCAGAGCCTGTATCCTGGGAATAGTTCTGCGCAAGGTCTGCAAAGGATTCATCTTCAAGACGCACTAGAAGATCCTCTGCAAGACTCTCATTCTGCACTAGGATATGTCTTGCCCTGACTTGTGGAGGAACTGTTATCATGCTTGAATTAGTATTCTCATCATAATATTCTGATATCTCTTCGTCAGTGACATCTATTCCCAAGTCAGTATTATTGAGAAGCTTGGTTATTTTCAGCTGCTTCTCATATATCGCTTCCAGGTCATCCCTTGTCATCCCTGTCTGCTCAAGCTGCTGTTCCAGTGCCTCTTCAGTGATTCCACTCTGTTGCATCAATTGTTGGATGTATTCCTGGACTTCCATATTTGTTACAGTAATACCCTGGTTTTCAGCCTCCTGTACAAGGATCATCTCGTCTATGGTTCTGTTAAGGAGTACTTCTTTTGTTATTGTCTGTTGCATTTGAGCTGGCAAAAGGTCATACTGCCTGTTGATCTCTTCAAGTGTTATGGCCTCTCCATTCACTTCTGCAACAACACTTGTCTCTTGTGCTCCATTGCCGTCTCCATTAGAATCACCATCAGAATAGCCACTTATGGAGATTAGCCATGCAACAACAGCAACCAGCACGATTGCTGCAAGAACATATAAGATTGAATTCTTTGATACTGGTTTTTGGATTTCTGTTTTGCGGCGTTTGGTCTTTTTCCGGTTCACCTTCACGCTCTTTGGTTTAGAAGATTTTTTCTTTTCATCATGATCCGTCACATTTACCACCTTTCAATAAATACTAGGACAAATCAAATAGTATGATTTATTTAAAGGTTTCTCTAAGGAGGACTAGAGGGATAAGAAAGTTTTAAAAACAAGTGGAAAAGAGCAATTTTATGCCTAAATTCATAGTCACTACCGGAGGTGTACTTTCCGGGCTTGGAAAAGGGATTGTCAGCGCATCCGTCGGAAGGCTTCTTGCAACAAAAAACAAGGTAATAAGCATCAAGTGTGATGGGTACCTCAATATAGACCCAGGAACCATGAACCCCTTCGAGCATGGAGAAGTTTTCGTGCTTGATGATGGAGGGGAAGTTGACCTTGATTTTGGCCATTATGAAAGGTTTCTCAATACTGACTGCAAATTCACCTGGAATCTCACCTCTGGAAAGATATTCCAGATGGTTATAGAAAAGGAAAGAAAAGGCGATTACCTGGGAAAAACCGTACAGATGATCCCCCATGTGACAGATGCAATAAAGCAGCGATTCTTCGAGATTGCAGAACAGGAGAAAGCTGACGTAGTCCTGATCGAGATGGGAGGGACTGTAGGCGACATTGAGATGATGCTTTTCAATGAAGCAGCCAGACAACTAAGAGGTGAGGTAGGTAAGGACAACATCCTTTATATCCACGTGACCTATCTTCCAGAACTTGATTGCGTAGGAGAACAAAAGACAAAACCTACCCAGCAAAGCGTCCAGAAACTGAGAGAGATCGGGATCCAGCCGGATATCATAGTGGGCCGTACACCCAGGACTCTTGATGAGGAATCCAGAAAGAAGATTGCCCTTTTCTGCAATGTTGACCCAGGTAATGTCATATCAGACCCTGACTTTGAC
Organism: Candidatus Woesearchaeota archaeon; assembly: GCA_046496745.1. Lineage (GTDB taxonomy): Archaea > Nanobdellota > Nanobdellia > Woesearchaeales > JACJVW01 > JBNJGT01. The sequence continues at coordinate 2,750 of JAWOGQ010000024.1, forward strand.
CAGGTATATGAATTGCCTCTCATATTCAAGCAGGAAAACCTTGATAAAATCCTGGAGGAACGCCTGTCTCTCCAGACAACTGACCTTTCCAACTGGGAAAAACTGGTCAAGACAATCAAGGGATCAAACAAGAAAGTAACCATTGCAATCTGTGGAAAATACACCAAGCTTCACGATTCTTACATAAGCATAATGGAATCCCTAAAGCATGCAGGAGCCCACCTGGATACAACAGTAGAGCTCAAGTGGATAGAGACAACAGAAATAGAAGAAGGAAAAGTTCCAGTAGAAAAAGCGCTGCAAGGGATAGATGGCGTGATTGTTCCAGGCGGATTCGGATCAAGAGGAAGTGAAGGAAAGATCAAAGTAATCAAGTACATCCGCGAGAATAACATACCCTTCCTTGGCATATGCCTAGGCCTCCAGATTGCAGTGATAGAATTCGCCCGTAATGTCTGTAGACTAGAGAACGCAAACTCAACTGAATTTGATACTGACACAAGACATCCTGTGGTAGATATCCTTCCTGAACAAAAAGAAGTCACAGAAAAAGGTGGCACCATGCGCCTTGGTGGCCATGACGTCAAGATCAAACCAAAGACAAAGGCCCATGAGCTTTTCGGAGAATCAACCATAAGAAGAAGATTCAGGCACAGGTATGAAGTAAACCCTGAATACATCCAGACAATACAGGAACAAGGCCTTGTTTTCAGCGGCATGACCCCTGACGAGAAGATCATGCAGGTGATTGAACTTCCAGACCATCCATTCTTCATGGGAGCCCAATTCCATCCTGAACTCACATCCAGGCTTGAAGATCCATCACCTATGTTCTACGGACTTGTAGAAGCCGCCCTAAAGAGAGCGGAAGAACCTGATGAGTTCATCGCTCCAAAACTTAGGAATAGTCCCATCCAATAAAGATTCAAGCCAGATACGTGTCTTTTCTGAAATGCTATCACCATTTATTGCAGATAATATATCATGCTGGATATCAGCCTCCAGACCTACCCTTCTGGCTGCCTTGAGAAAGTCCTGCCGTAACCTTTCCCGTCTTTCCTCTTCCTCAAGTTCCTTCTTATGAGACTCCTCTTCCCAGAATGACTCATAAGAGAATTTTTCCTCTGCTTGCCTAAGGAAATGCTTTGCAGCCTCATGCGGCCATTTTGCAAGTATCTCCGACTGATGGGATCGCACCCTTTTTGCAAGGTCCTCAGGCATGCCTTCAACAATTGCCCTCATTAGTTCATCTGAACCCACATCAGGCAAAGATAAATGAGAAACCAGCCTCAAGAGACGCTTATCATAAGGTTTTGTTTTTGGTAGTTTGCGCAGGTCTAATTCAAAAGCACTTTGATCCCCTTTGATGTGGGAAAGCACCCTCTCATGCATCCTGTTCAGGAACTCCACCTTATCCTCGACCTTCAATACATCACTAAACCCTTGTATCATCAAATTAAACGCAAAAGGACTGGGAAACCTTGAATGCCTTTCAACCAATGTCACTGAACCATCCTCTATCTGCCTGAGAACCTCCCTGGCACCATTCATATCCATCAGGTCTTCTAGAACCTCCCGCCTTGCCTCCTGTATCAAGGGAAAATCCTGTGATATCCTCCTGCAAGCATTAAGCAGTATCTGTGAAGAGACCTGCTGACGCCCCACGCGTTTCGCCTGCCCTTTATAATTGCGAAGCACCATGAAAGCCCTTCCTGCAACATGCCTGAACCTCCTCTTCAAAACCTCAGTCTTATCTATTGCAGCCTTCAGGACCAAATCAAGCTTCTCAGCCTTAAGGTAAGAGAAAGCCCTTTTCACCTGGATTCTCTTGCTAGCTGTCACATAAAATCCATTATCATTTATACCTATCTCAACATCACGATGATCAAGCCGTGATATCGCATAAGCAAGAGCCCTTGACAGGCAATCATTCACCCGCCGCCCATACATGCTGTGAAAGAAGTAATAGGTCTGTTTCTTATCAGAATACACCTCTATTATCAGCTCCCTGTCGGTCGGAATACCAATAAAATCGTTTTGTTCCCTGAAGTATTGATATATCTCCTCCACAGAATCCATATGCAAGAACTCCGACAAGAACCCCTTTGGATCAGAACCAATCCTTTGCTTGACCAATCTCCTCAGTCTTCCGATCTCACAGGCAAGGTCATATGAAAGCGGCAGCATCTCAGAAAACCAGGCCGGAACTGTAGGCGGCTTGTCCACTGATGAACTCACATAAGCAACCATACCCTTTGCATACCTGAACTGATAGACTCCCCCACCTAATACAAAAACATCACCTTTCTTCAGTTTTTCAAGGAAGCCCTCATCCAATGCTCCTACTACCTGGTCTCCCACCTTGACAAGTATTTCTGTCTCGTCAGGTATGGTCCCGATATTAGTCATGTATATCATCCGGGTAAGTTTACCTCTTTTCCCTATCATCCCTTCATTATGCCATATCTTTGCATACACGTACCTGTCTTCAAGAGAAGAGAATTCACCAGCAAGATAAGAAAGCACATCCTCAAATTCCTTCTCAGAAAGATTTGCATAAGGATAACTTTGCCGGATCATCCTGAATAAGGCATCCCGGCTTATCTTACCACCAAGAACAAAACCTACAATCTGTTGTGCAAGCACATCCAGGCAATTCCTGGGGATATGGATACGATCTATCTTTTTCTCAACCGCTGCTTTAACAAGGACGCTGCACTCCACCAGGTCATCCCTGTCCAGGACAAGCAAACGACCCTTTGCAGTCTCATGCAGCTTGTGCCCTGCACGCCCTATCCTTTGCATCCCTCTGGCAACAGATTTAGGAGAACCCATGAGAATTACTAGGTCTATATGACCTATATCAATCCCTAATTCAAGGGAAGTGGAACTGACCACCACCTTAAGTGAACCCTCCCTTAATCTGGACTCTATCGAGAAACGCATGTCCTTTGAAAGAGACCCATGATGTGCCCCTATGTTCTCATTGTAATGCTGAGGATACATCTCTTTTAGAGTATGGACCACCCTCTCAGTAGCAGCCCTGGTATTAGTGAATATGAGTGTTGTCCTGTGCCCCTGCACAAGCTCATGTATCTTCTCATACAAAGCCCTGTGCATCCTTTTGTGGGATACATCGATAAGCCCTCCTGGAGCAAGCACCTTCAAATCAAGGGACTTCAGGAACTGGACATCTATTATAAGGCAATCCCTGGAACCCACAAGAAACCCGGCGATCTCCTCAAGCGGAGCAATGGTTGCTGAAAGCCCCACACGCGTCATGTGTGGTGATAGCATTGACAAGTGCTCAAGAGTAAGAGAAAGATGGGTTCCCCGCTTGTTCTCAGCCAGAGCATGGATCTCATCCACTACACACCAGTCCACATGCGAGAGGTATTGCCTGAAACGAAGTGAAGTGAGCATTATGGCAAGTGATTCAGGAGTAGTTATCAGGATATGAGGCGGGTTTTTCAGCATCTGCCTTTTCTGGGCAGCAGTGGTATCTCCTGTCCGAACCCCTATCCTTATACCAAGTTTCCCGCAAATCTCCTCTATCTGACGAAGAGGCTCTAACAGATTGACCTCGATATCATAATTAAGGGCCTTAAGCGGACTCACGTACACACAATAGACCCTGTCCTCGAGGATTCCCTTCTTGCTTGAATCAACAAGCTCATTGAGGATGGAAAGAAACGCAGTAAGTGTCTTTGTCGCACCAGTCGGCGCGCTCACCAAGGTATGACGGCGGCTGTGTATCTCCTTGACAGCATACTTTTGTGGAAGAGAAAAAGAAGAAAACGTTGAGAAAAACCATTCCTTGACACTGGAATCCAATAAGTTAGCTAAGGAATCTGATGAATCAGGATCGGTTTTCCACTCAATCATTAAACCAGTTCAACCTTCTTTGCACGAAACCCTTTACTCTGCATGTGTTTTTTGTTGCACACAGAGCAGGCATACCTAAGATCGGTCTTTTTTGTAACCTTTGAACCAGTCATCTTCCATTTGGTAACAGCTGGTTTTGAATAACGACCAAGGTTACCGGAACCACGAGCCCGTCCTCTGAATTTTGCCCGGTACTTTGAACCGAACGTCAGAGAACTTGCAGTCCGCCTTTTATTCTGGGTCACCTTGTGTTCAGTATGTTTCTTGCAGTAAGGACAATATCGCTTTTTCAACTTTGGAATCTTCATGATCAAACACCTTAATAACTCAGAGAAACCCAAAACCTTTTATAAAGATTTCGAATAAGAAAGGTTTTTGGGAAAATGACCTGCTGTTACTAAGGCAGATACTAAAGCAGATTACTATCCTTGTAAGGGCTGTCACTCACGGCAAGTTTATTCTTAGAAAAGCCTGTCGATGTTCAAGGAATTATTCAAAAAACTCGAATAAGAAAGAAATTAAATGATATCTTCTTCAGAGATCACCATGAAATCTCCCATGGCCATGACCGCACTGAAAGGTATCAGTATATGTCCTTCCTTGTCGCGTTCAAGCTCTAGCTTATTGGAATACTGGGTAGGATTATTGAGCACCAAGTGAATCAGTTCACCGGACCGGGTCTCAAATATTATGTCACCCACTTCGCCGAACCGTTTCCCGGCCTTGCTTACCACAGTCTTTCCTATGATCTGTTTTGAGAATTTCTTTTCATCTTCAGCCATTAAAACCCCTCACTCTAGTGTAATGATAATTACCTATTTAAAGCTTTTGTTTCGCCTGCAAGCACGATATGTGCAAGCAGTGCCTCAAGCTGTATGAACTCATCCGAGCCCTCAACCAACCTGAACTCTATCTCCCCGCATTTGTCTATTAGTTCTACCTGGACCCTTCCCGGGATATCAAGGGACTGTATCTCCTTTTGTATCTGCTTGATTATATCCTGCGCAGAAAGACCATAATGAAGCATTACCTGCAAAAGTTTTTTCCTTGCATCATTAAAAGAACCCTTGATAGCCTGCTCCAGGAACTCTTTTATCTCCTTAGGTTTCGCAACGCTTGCCATCGAATAAACGATAGAAGCATCGATCTGCTTTGCATACGATGCACAACTCTGCAAGACATTCTCTGCCTTCCTTGCATCACCGCCTGAAACCTCATAGAGTGCATCATAAGCATCCTCGGATATTGAGAGATTCTCTTCCTTCTGGATATGCGAGACTATATCCTTTATATCCTCCTTTGCAAGAGGCCTGAACCTAAAGACCGCGCATCTGCTCTGGATAGGATCGATTATCTTTGAAGAATAATTGCAGCTCAGGATAAACCTGCAAGTCTGGGTATAATTCTCCATAGTCCGCCGAAGCGCCTGCTGAGCCTCCCTGGTCAATGCATCGCATTCATCAAGATAGACAATCTTGAAAGGAACATCACCAAGAGACTTTGTCCTTGCAAAGTCCTTCACCTTGCTTCGTATCACATCAATACCCCTCTCATCAGATGCATTCAGTTCAAGAAGATTCTCTCCCCATTCTGAAAACAACTGCCTTGAGATGACCAGTGCAAGAGTCGTTTTTCCTGTACCTGCAGGACCTGAAAACAGTAGATGAGGTATATTTTTTTGCTTGACAAAAGACTGTACCCTATCCACCACATCCTTTTGCCCTTTAACCTCTGAGAATGTCTTTGGCCTGTATTTTTCGATCCAGATACTCATAGAATCTGATAACATAAACCGATTTAAATAATTATGCATCCCTGTAAAAAGCAGCTGCATCCTCGGGAGAGACCACATTTATTATGAACCCTGTACTCAGTTCAAAGCCTGCATGTATTGCCTTTCTCGGGCACAATTCAATATGCATGTGCATCTCTTCTCCTGCAGGAGCATAATTCACGAACATATTATAAGAAACACCTATTCTCTTAAGTCTTGACGTAAGCAACTTTATTATTGCTGCAATATCCTGGTATTCCTGTGAATCCAGATCTTCAAGCCGTGAGATATGCCTTCTTGGAAAGATGACTGCCTCATAATTATAACGCGACGCGAAAGGAGCGAATGACACCGCAGATTTTGTCGCCATTATCCTGCGATTGCTTCTCATCTCCCTCTTGATTGCCTCACAATAAAGGCATTTCTTGCCACGCATGCTATCCCTGGCTTTTTCCTCGATAGTAAGAGGAACCTTGTTAAGAGATATCACCTGTGAGTGAGAGTGCTTTATTGAGGTCCCCGCGCTTCCCCCGTGGTTCTTGAAAACGCTTACATACTTGCATCTTCTTTGCCTTGAAAGAATCCTGACACGATTGGTATATACCTTCAAGACCTCAGCAATATGCGACTCGTCAAGATCAGACAATTGCTTGCTATGCCAGGGCCCCTCAACAATTACCTCATGATGCCCGAAGGCAGGACCATGAACGAATAACCCATCATTCTTGAAAGCAGCATGGCTCGAATGCTCCACAGCAGGAAACTTATTATCAAACCAGCGGATTAACCACTTACCATTCTTCTCCACCCGCCCTATCTCAGAAGGTGTAGAGTCCTCATTTCCAGGACAAAAGAAACAGAATTCCTTCTTTTCAGTATCAGGCTTCTGTGTAAACTCATGTGGCCTTTTCCCTCTTTTCTCAGATATTATGACCCACCGGTTGAGAACATAATCCTTACGGAACTCAGTCATACACCCTTTTATCACATATTCTTTTAAATACCTTTCGAAAATCTGTTTAAACAAAAGGCACCTACACCATGCATGCAACTGATAGCGAATAAAGACCTTTTCAGCATCCCGATTCCTAGGCTAAGAAAACTGGAGCAGTCCCATTCCAGTTTTGAAATATTATTCAAACCCAATATAACAGATTACGATACTGCAATAAGCCTTCTCTTGTTTTTCCACCAGAACCTTGAAAACAGTACAGTAAGCCTTCATAACGTCCCCCCTTGCTTAAAGCCAGATTTCAGCGAACATATCCATAATCCGCCAGACATGCTCAAAAGCAAGCCCTCCATCTGTAAAGAATGCAGATATAATGAGGATTGTGGAGGCATCTACCGCGACCACAATATTCAGGTCAGACCTGTCCCTGACATCCCACAAGAGCTTATAATCGAGATTACCCGCAGATGCAACCTGGACTGCTTCTACTGCTTCAACAGCTTCAAAAGAGAAGGAAACGAGTTATCCCTTCCAGAGATCAAGCAACATATAGATGAGGGTGAAAGACTAGGCATCCCCTTCTTTCGCCTTACAGGCGGAGAACCCCTCCTAAGAGAAGACCTCTTCGAGGTCCTTGACTATGCAAAAGGAAAATTCAAAGAGATCCGCCTGAACACCAATGGTCAGCTAATTGACAAGAGCACAGGGCAAAAGCTTGCCCAATATGTTTACAACGTGCTGATCCCCCTCAATGCCCCTGATCCGGAGACCGAAAAAAAGATCACAGGCCATGATTCATTCGAAAAAAAGAAACAAGCTATAAGATTACTTAAAGAAGCAGGTGTACCTGTGGTTCGCTCTGGCACAATCGCACTTGAGAAGAACATCGATGAATTTGAGACTCTCCGTAATATGGCAAAAGAGCTTGATGCCTGGGAATGGTACCGCCCAGTCTCAAAAGAACAGCTAGTCTCGACTGAAAAACTAAAAGAACTAATCGATATCCTTTATGAGTACAAGAAGAAAGGAGAATTCTATCCAATAGCAAACGCCCTTCCTTTCTGTTTCTATGATACAGAGAAGGTCAATGAAGTTGCCCTTGGTGCAAAATTTGATGATGGCCATTCACGAATTGTGCTAAGCCCAGAAGGATATTACAAGCCAAGCTATTTTTTGGATATGAACCTTGGAGCCAACCTCAAGAAAGCTTGGAAAAACCAGAAACATAAATTACACACAGAATGCATAGATTGCATCCACAGGAAAGTATGCAAAGGCGGAAGCAGGCTTTTTGAGAAAGATCCTTTGATGAAACAGTTCAGTCAGAAAGCAAAGCAGTTCAAGGAGATTTTTGATGAAGAATTGAAAAGCGCAAATGAGTGCTCAGGATACTATATAGGAAGAAGCAAAAAGATTTCCATAGAGATCGAACTATTTCAGATCTTGAGCAAGAAGTATAGAAAGTTCACAGACATGGGTTGTGGATACGGCACAGAAAGCATACTCGCAGCAACCCTTGGTTTCGATGTTTTAGCTGTTGATAAAAACCTTGACAGACTACACTATCTCCTAAAAAGAAAAAGGGAATATGAAAAAATAGGGTCCCTCAATATAAGAACTAAAGAAGGCATATACGATGAAGATTTACCAGAAACAGATATAATTTTTTTCAAGAACAGCATCTACTTCAGCCACACTCACCCTAACAGAGAACTGTTTGCCCAATGTAAAAAAGCATTGAGTGAGAATGGGCTTATGGTATTCAATACGATTGACAGGATCAAAGGAGAAACAATCTCCGGTTTGATGGAGAAAACAGGGTTAATAACATACAGGAAACAATTATCAAAAACAAAATACAGGGACATAGGAGAAAATAAAAAAGAAAAGACTGCTCGTTTCCTCACCCTGGGAACAAAAAATAAATTTCCAGCTCCTTTGATTGAAGAAGTAGATAGATCAATAAACAGATACCATACTTTGCTTCACGAATTATGAGATGGCCAATACTAACAAAGGAAGATGTAAAAGAACTGCTCAGATTAGTAAGCAACAGGACCTTATCAATAAAAGATGGCAGCGGCATAATTGAAAGATTCGAAAACGCATTCGCCCAACATGTAGGAACAAGATACGCCCTCGCACAAAACAGCGGCACATCTACCCTTCACGCAGCATATTTTGCAATTGGATTAAGTCCTGGAGACGAAGTTCTTGTTCCCTCCTACACCTGGCACTCGACAGTATCTCCTTTATTCAATCTCCAGGCAGTGCCGGTATTCTGTGAAGTGGACAATACATATTGCAT
>JAWOGQ010000025.1:0-3091 GCA_046496745.1 Candidatus Woesearchaeota archaeon
ACAAATACCACCATCGGCGTCTTCGGTGTAAAGACCCGCACCAGGTTCCAGAAGATCTTCTCGCAAAGGTACAACAGCAAAGAGATCGAGTTCTACCAGTGCATAAACGAAGTGCTTTCCCAGGCTCACAAGAGATATAACATCTCTGTATCCAGAGGCTGCTTTGACATCGCCGGACCTGTTGATGAGAACAGGCTTTATGCACATGCAACAAACCTTGACTGGGGTATTGATGTTCGAACTTTGCTTGAAAAGACCATGCTCCAGGACATATATCTTCTCAATGATTTCGAAGCGATAGGTTACGGTGTCCCCTTGCTCCAGGAATTCAAAGAAGAGATAGAAGAGCTCCCCCACCCTGATGGTGCAACAAGAAAACCAATAGAAAAAGAGACAATAGCGATCATCGGGGCAGGTACAGGACTTGGCATAAGCATCTTAGCCTATAACGAGACCAAAGAGATGTATGTCCCTAAACCCTCTGAAGGAGGCCATGCAGATTTCTCACCAAGCTCAGACATAGAATGGCAGCTCCTCTCCTACCTAAAAGAGAATGTCACCAAAGGAAAGCACCCCGGCTATGAGAGAGTCGTATCAGGCCAGGGGATGCGCAACATATACAATTTCCTTCGCCACATAGAATACGAACACACAACAGAAGTACTGGAGATGATAGATAACCTCAAAGAAGAAGACAAGCCTGCAGCTATACGCCAGCATATCCACAACTCCATCACCTGTGAAAAGACTCTTGAACTCTTCATAGATTTCTACGCAAGAGCAACACGAAACCTTGCACTTACTGTCCTTGCCAGGGGAGGAGTCTACCTTGCAGGAGGGATTGCACCACGCTTATTGAAAGAACTGAAAAAACCTCATTTCATGCACACCTTTGAGATCAACGACAGGGAAAGCGCAATCCTCAGGAAGATCCCGGTCTACGTGGTACTTGACTATGAAGTAAGCCTCATAGGCTGCTGCAACGCACTCGTCAACAAAGAAAGACACGCTGATAATTCATGAATATCAGGTTCTTTACCTCTACAGGATCCATCCCTTTTATCTTGCTTATCATCCTGATACTCTCTTCTATGAAAGCCGGCTCATTAGGATACTCTGGAAAAGGGCTAAGATAAGGCGCATCAGTCTCAGTAAGGATACTGCTCAGGGGAACCTCCTCCACCACCCTCTGGAACTGCGTGCTCCTGACGATATTGGTAGGGATACTAAGATACCATCCATTCTTCACTATCCTTTTCACAAGCTTAAGCTTCCCTGAAAAGCAATGCATCACCACTTTTAGTCCTGCTTTCTCCAGCATTGAGATGCAATCCTCCTCAGCCTTCCTCGAATGGACTATCACCGGCTTATCAAGCCTGATTGCAAGATCAAGCATCCGCTGGAATACCTCCTTTTGCCCTTTCGCATCAATCGAATAATCCAGCCCTATCTCTCCTATGGCAATGAAATCCTCCTCAAACAAAGAAAGCGCCTTCTCATCAAGGACCTCTCCAGGGTAAGAACCCAACGCAGCCTTTACGATAGGATACTTTTTCGCTAAAGAAAGGCTCTCCAGGTTTGTCTCGTAATTCAGCCCATTAGTTATAATCGACCTGACACCTGCATCCACTGCCCTTTTTACAGCTCCTTCATGATCCAGCCTGTCAAGATGGCAATGACAATCTATCATGAAAGAAACAAAGCAGGCCTGCTTAAAAAAGTTTTTCAATCAAAGTCCTGGCTATGACCCCAGTGTCCCTCAGCCTCTGCCTCAGGACTATAACCCGGCATCTTGAAATATGCCTTTAGAGCGTCAGTGAAACGGTCTGCCTCCTCTTTCATAAAATCCCTGGCACCCATCACCCTATCATTTATCATCTGGTACACATAGAATTTAAGGAGATGGCTCATCAGCTTATGGCTGCGCCATTTCTTGTCAGCATCGATAACGACCCTGCCCTCAATACCGATCTCCATATCACCATGATTTGTCTTGAACTTCATCCCCTGCTTCATCTGCTCTGTCTTTTTCATGGCAATGATCCGCACATCCACATTCATCTCGCATTTCAGGAAGCCTGCAGACTCCCCAGGAGGGTCCCGCTCGAATCTCCACCACCAACGGACCTCTTCATCACCGCTTTGCTTGAATATATGATGATAGAAAACCTCACCGAACTTGTCATCTTTCGGGCTGCCCCACCCATTCTCGACGAGCCAGTCATGGAGATACTGCATAAGATTACCGATATTGAAATAATCATTGAAATTGATCCTCCTCTGACCTTCCAAAACATCAATATACCACTTATCCCCTACAGACTGGAGATGCTGGGTTATCTTATGCTTCATGAGTACTCCTGTGTCATGAGGATTTATAAAGATTGTGTCTACTCTCGAAATCTTTATAAAAAGGACAAAAACACTAATACCCATGCCTCTGTGGCTTAGTCAGCTATAGCGTGGGACTTGTAATCCCAAGGTCGGGGGTGCAAATCCCCCCAGAGGCTTCTCCCTTTATTTCTGATTTTCTTCTTTCCAATTTACCCCTTTTTCAGTAATCTTGACCGAAGGGAAACTTACATCCGGGTCAAGGAAACCCTTGGTAGCAAATCCCCCCAGAGACTTTACTGTCATCTAATATCTCCTACACTTATTTCCTGAGAAAATAAAGTTACTCCTGAGTTTGTTAATATCCATAAATCTCTGATTATCTTAGCCATGTGGCTCTCCTACGTGGAAGCATATATTAGCAGAATTGACAGCTTTTAATATAATAACTTAAAATTAATTATTCTTTTTTAGTAGTATAAATTTCTATTTTTAAAAATATAAAATTATTACCCATTTAAATTTGCTTTTTTTTAGTTAAAAATCTAAATTTACCTATAAAAGATTTTTCAATTTATGAAATGGAACACAAGAATAACGGAACTTGTAAAAATAAAGTATCCCATTATTATGGGAGCATTTGCAGGAGTTGGACGGGCAGGATTTGCTGCTAGCTTTTCAAATGCAGGAGGCTTAGGTATCATTACGGCTCTTAATTTTGGTACCAATGAAGATTTTGAAAAAGAAATAAAGAAAATGA
>JAWOGQ010000062.1:0-11220 GCA_046496745.1 Candidatus Woesearchaeota archaeon
ATACCAAACTCAGCCATATCAACTGCATATTCAAGATTATCAAATCTTCTTGGGACATGACAAACAACAATGCTTTTGTCTGGATCACTCACTAATTTTCGTAAATCATTCATATTGGCATATTGCATTGCTCCTTGAGCAATCTCTTTCTTGATTGCCCCAACATATTGACCAAACTCTTCAAATTGGATTAATCCTTTTTGGGTTTGAATATATCTTCCGCTTGGAATTTGTTCATGGCTCCCTATTTGATATTCTCCTCCGCAAAAGAAATCTGAACCTGGCAAGAAAATTAGGCTATGTCCTTTTTGATCGACTTTTGGAGTTTTTGTTGCATCAACTAAATTAGAATATTTTTCTGCGAAAGCATCCATCACTGGCCCGAAACCAAGCAAAGTTTCATGACTTCCTGGCTGGACATAAGCTTCAAGTCCGCTCTTTCCAACTGAATCTAAAATAAAAGCTACATGATTTTGACTATCTTGAAGGCTTTTCTGGTGATTCCCGATATCTCCGTTTATCAAAAGTTTTTCTGCACCTAAATTTTTCAAAACTTCAATGGCTGCAGGAACTATTCTTGGATCTTGGTGAACATCTGATATTACGCCATAATGAGTTTCATTTGCCATTATATGTGGTTATTCTATCTTCTTTATAAAGATTGCTGTTTTTGTATCTAAAAAGTAGTAACTAATCGGCTATTCTGATTGTACTTCCTGATACGATCTGATTTTTTCCTTTCGGATTCCCCTGTTAAAATCCCTGGTACTGTTTTAAGGTCTCAAAAGCCATCTTGCACAGCTGTCTAAACCAGAAAGATTTTTAAATAAGTTCGTGTTCACAAGGAATGCAATGGTTAAGCGAATTGGTACATTTGGATCAAAGACAAGGCACAAGCTTCAGAAATCACGCCGCGAGAAAGGCAAAATCCCTCTTAGTCGCTATTTCCAGCAGTTCAACGTTGGTGACCGCGTCACACTCAAAGTAGAACCAGCAGTACAGCGTGGCATGTATTTTCCCCGCTTCCATGGAAAAGTAGGGACCGTTTTTCAGAAGCGTGGTGCCTGTTATGAGGTTAAGATTAAGGATTTCAACAAGCAAAAGACTGTGATTGTCCATCCAGTCCATCTCGCGAGGTTATAAGAATGTCAAAGCCTAATATCCTTGAAGAAAAGCCGATCAGCCTTGTAGAAGTAAAGTCTGAGTTGAAGAAGATCAAAAAAAGGGATGGCGAATATTCCTTTCGTGCAAACAAGACCGAAGAGTATCTGAATCATTTTGCAAACATCACCCAGAAAAAGGCAAAAGATATCTACAAAGGATTAAGTGATCTCAATATTCCTCGATTCAAGGATGTTCATATGATAAAGATAATAGACCTTCTTCCTGATACAGTCGATGATGTTAAGATTGCACTCCAGGGTTTTACCACACTTACTGTTTCCCAGGAGAACATGAAAAAGATTGCCAAAGTTGTCTCTGACAACTCTTAAAATTTTTAAAAAAAATTATTCTGTGAATAACCTGTATTTCTCTTTCCCTGAAATCTCTGAGATTATTCTCTTTATGATTGCTTTCTTTGGTTCAGGCATCAGTTTGATCCTTTTTCTCAGATCCTGGAAAGATTCAAAAGGCGCTTCTTCACGTTTCTCAAGTATCTCCCACATATGCTTTTTTCCAAGCCCTGGAACCAGTTCAAGTTGATGCATCCTCATTGTTAGAGGCTGTGCCTTGTTGAAGAACTCAACAAAACGCTTCTCCTCTTCTGTAACAATCTCTGCAATTATATACTCCATCTCAGATTTTGCAGTGGCTGTAAGTTTATCTATATTAAGCCTTCCGCTTATATGGTGGATCTGGTCACGTTTGCCTTCTCCGATATATATCTTATCTCCTGGCTGCAGGTTTATCCCTTTCTTAGGAACCAATTCCAGAAGTACAAAATGCTGTTCGCCAAGTGCTTGTACAATCGGATTTTTCTTATGACTTGGACTATTGTCAAAAGGATACCCATTCGGTAAAAAATCCAAAACTACTGCGGTTTCTTCCTTCATTTGTGACCCCCCATACTTTCCACTAATTAAATCTAAAGTTAAGATAGCTCTTCTATATAAATCTTTGTAAAAATTCTTAAAAACGTATCATATCTTTAATCCGCATGCTTAAATTACTAGGGATCTTCGACCTTTTCATAGGAGTTGTTGTCTTGTTCTGGGTTTTGTTTCCAGGACAGTTCCTTATGTATATTGCATTCTATCTGCTTTTCAAAGGTTTCACTTTTGCCTTTTTTGGTGACATGCTTAGCTGGTTAGATGTAGTGATCGGTCTTTATATGATACTTCTCACATTTGAGATATCATTCGGTCTGGTAACTATCCTGAGTGTAATCTATCTGCTTCAGAAAGGCCTTTTCAGTCTGATTTGACCTGTACTCCTGTTATATTAACATGGCCCTCAAGAACTTCGATATCCACTTCCTTCAGGTCATTTACAACAAGATCATTCCCTTCTAAAAGGTATTTTAGATCGAGCCCTTTTATGATTACCTTATGGGTGTGCGGGAAATCAAGCATCTTTTTTGGCACCTCTCCAGAAGTATGAGGATTATTATGGTCAAAGAGGTGTACAAAACAAGGATATGCCTCGTCGGTTTCATTCTCACGCTTTTTCCTGCCGATTATGATGCTTTTTGTTTTGTAGTTCATTATCTCGCAAAAATCTTCCCTTCTTTATAAAGTTAACTAATCATGGCTATACCAGAACACATATCCTCCTTCCCGTATCTCGTCAAGCCTGCAAAAACCGAATCTCTCGAACTGCACAACCTCTCCTGGCTCTAGAGTCTTTATCATCTCTTCGCCTAATCCTTTTTTCACACTTAGGTCTGGCATAAGTATCTCGACATCCACATTCCCCTCTTTCGGTAGCCAGTGCAGGATTTTCTTACCTTTGAACTTTTCGAATTCAGCCGAATGATACTCCAGTTCGCCTTTTTTGACTAGGTTGACACAGTCCATCAGCCTTACAATCTCACTATCAGTAATAGATTCCTTGTCCTTTCTTTCTATGAGGAACACTCCATCAGTTTTAATATGCCTTTTAGGCTTTGTATCCTGCGGTTGCAATTTGAGGTGTGCCTCCAGCTCTGGAGCTTTTGTCTCTATCTTCACAGGATCTTCCAGGAAGAAAAACCTTTTTGCTTTCTCATCCAGAAGGCTGCGGTTGATTGCCGCAAGCATTGAGTAGTCTATATTTGTCTGCTGCTTTGAAAGCCCACTCTTTTTGACCAGCTCATAGAATGCTTCCTTCACAATCCCTCTTCTTTTCAGTGCTTTGAGAGTCACCAATCTCGGATCATCCCAACCAATATAATCTCCTGATTCTATTAGCTCACGAATCTCCCTTCCCTTTGTTGTTGCTCCGGTTATATTGAACCTTCCGTATTGCCTGAACTCAGGCTCATCAAAACCTAGAAGTGAGAATATATGCTTGTGCAGCTCTATTCTCGTGTCGAACTCATTCGATCGTATGATGTGGGTCACCCCATTAAGCCCATCCTCTGCTGCAGTCTCGAAATCATAAAGTGGCCAGACATAGTACCTCTCTTTTTGCCTGTAATGGGCCTCTGTACATACCCTGTAGATTACAGGATCTCTCATGACAGCATTCTTGTGTTCCATGTCTATCCTAAGTCTCAAAACATGGTCTTTGATTTTCCCATCTTTCATGAGCTCCCATTCCCTGAGCACAGTCTCCTGTGTTTTATTACGGTGTGGGCACTCTCTCATATCCCGCCGGTCTTTTGACATATCTTCCTTTTTACAAGCGCATGTATAGGCATGACCTTCCCTGATGAGTCTCTCAGCGAATTCATAATACTTATCCATGTGGTCTGATGCATAAATAATGCTCTCTGGACGTAATCCCAGGTAGTCTATCACATCAGAGAAAACAGCATCAACATATTCCTGCCTTGATTTTTCAGGATTAGTATCATCAAGCCTCAGGATACACTTTCCCTTGTACATCTTTGCATAAAGGTAATTGATGAGAAAACTCAGTGCATGCCCAATATGGTTATGTTTTGAAGGTTCAGGCGGCATCCTTGTGATAACCTCTCCCTCCCTTGCGTTCTTAAGCGGGGGCAGCTCGTTACGTTGGCTTTTCCTGCTTTCCTTCTCCTGTTTTTTCTCATCATAAAAATCAGGTTTCA
This sequence comes from Candidatus Woesearchaeota archaeon, assembly GCA_046496745.1. GTDB lineage: Archaea > Nanobdellota > Nanobdellia > Woesearchaeales > JACJVW01 > JBNJGT01. The sequence goes on from JAWOGQ010000062.1 coordinate 4,214, forward strand.
TCTCTAGAAGCTTGGCCTCCTGCTCATTTGCATCAAGCGCATTTACTTCTTTGACGATTGAATTTACCTGTTGTGAGATTGTTTTCATATCTTTCTTTAGTTCAGGCGACTCACTGATCAGTTTTCCTATGATTGAACCTGGATTCGCTTTTCCATTGAATTTCACTGCATTTTCCAGCGCTAAGAATCGTATCGTGTTTTCCATGCTATAAGAGTATATAATTATCTTTAAATATGTTATGTTCCACACTGTCTATATGTCTTTTCAGGATAAGGTTTATGAGATAGTCAGGAAAGTCCCTCCTGGTAAGGTAACAACTTACAAGGATATTGCCCATCTCCTTTCAACACGCGCTTACAGGGCAGTAGGAAATGCTCTTAATCGCAACCCGTATTGGCCTGATGTCCCCTGTCATAGGGTCGTATCAACTGATGGAAGCATAGGTGGCTTTGCCAGAGGTAAAGACGAGAAAAAAAGATTGCTGGAAGAAGAAGGTATTATTTTCGATGAAGATAAGATAAGAGGTTTTCAAAAATATAAAAAATATTAGGCGTTAATCGCCTATACTTTCGTCATCCATGTCAAACTTTACGTCTGTTGAGAAATCGACTCCCTGTTCCGCAGCATATTCCATAGCTTCCTCGTCGAACATTTTTAGATATAACCCCTCTCTAAAGCTATTAAGTTTTCATGACAAGGGTTATATTTAAAGATTTAGAAAGTAAAGAATATAAATAATTATAAAAATTTCCGGCGCCCGAGGTTCGCAGTCCGCGAAGGTCGGATCTTTTCCGTTCCTTTACCTTTCTTTCTCAGACCACGACCCTTTAGTCCTGCACTGGTCTTTCCCCTGAATACACGCCCTCTGTTCTTTCCTATCCAGTTATAGCGTTTATCCTTCTTTATTGCAGGGTGTTCAGGATCAATCATGATTACCTCGTACCAGTAATTCTTACCATCCTTAGCAAGATAGTATGATCCAAGGACCTCAAGGTTCTGGAAATTCTTGTTCGCACGCTCTTCAGCAACTGCCTGATAACTCTTGCTTAGAACAAGCCTGTGTCCTGAATGCCTCGTTCTTCGACCTTTTAGGTCATTAGGCCTTCTTCGTCCTCCCCTTACTACTTTCTGCCGTACCATCACGATACCAGGTTTTGCCTTGTATCCTAAGCTTCTGGCACGATCAAGCCGGGTAGGCCGTGCAATCCGAATGCTGGTTGGTTCTTTTCTCCATTCAATAAGATGCTCTTTCCAGAGCGAACCCAGGTTCTTTTTTGGGTTCTTCCACAATGTTCTTAGATATTTATGTAATGCCATTTTAGCCTCCATTTTTAGTTCAGGTAAGCTACTACCCACATCCTTATCCAGTCAAAAACCCTGTTCATTTTATAAATCTTTTTACTTTGTGAATGTAAGGCCCTCTATCCCTCTTTTGCCTTTTATAGTCTTTCATTCCGTCGGATTCGCCCATTGGAAAAAGCACAAGCTTTAAATAGGACCCTGCTGTCCTATCTAATAGAGGTAATTCTTATGTCAGAATACAGTGGGAATAACATTAATGTACTAGAAGGCCTTGAGGCGGTTCGTAAAAGACCGGCCATGTATATAGGTTCTACAAACGTATCCGGTCTCCATCATCTTGTTTATGAAGTGGTTGATAACAGCATTGATGAGACTCTTGCAGGGCATTGTACCCTTATCCAGGTAATTATCAACAAGGATAATAGTATCACTGTCATAGACAATGGCCGTGGGATCCCAGTAGATCGCATGGAAAAATACAACATGTCTGCTCTCCAGGTTGTCATGACCAAACTCCATGCAGGTGGTAAGTTTGACAATTCCACCTATAAGGTGAGCGGAGGTCTGCACGGAGTCGGAGTATCTTGCGTTAATGCGCTATCTACACATCTTGAAGTATGGGTCAATCGTGATGGTAAGAGGTATTATCAGAAATACAAGAGAGGTGTTCCTGAGACCGACATTGAAGTTATCGGTGAATCAGAAGGCACAGGGACACAGATCCAGTTCTATCCTGACCCAGAGATATTTGAGACAGACATATTCAGTTTTGAGACCCTTTCAAGCAGGTTCCGTGAGCTTGCATTCCTTAACCGGGGAGTACGCATAACCATTGCAGACAAAAGGACCGGTAAGGAGAGAGAGAAAAATTTCTACTATGAAGGCGGAATAAAGGAATTTGTTGAATATCTCAACAAGAATAAGACTCCCTTGCATGATACCATCTTCCTTGAGGCAGAAAGGGACGACGTAGTTGTTGAAGTTGCGCTTCAGTACAGTGACAGTTTCAATGAGCACATATTCTCTTTTGTCAATAATATAAACACCTATGAGGGTGGGACTCACCTTTCAGGATTCAAGACTGCCCTTACAAGGAGCTTGAACAACTACGCAGAGAAGAATAACCAGAAGTTTAAGATCTCTAGTGAAGACACAAGGGAAGGCTTGTCTGCTGTTATCTCTGTTAAGGTACCAGATCCTCAATTCGAAGGGCAGACAAAGGTAAAACTTGGGAACTCTTCAGTCAAAGGAATCGTTGATTCAGTAGTCAGCAATAAGCTATCCACCTTCCTGGAGGAACATCCCCAGGATGCAAAAATTATCCTTGAAAAGATAATCAATGCTGCAAAAGCTCGTGAAGCAGCAAGAAAAGCCCGTGACCTTACGAGGAGAAAAGGTCTTTTGGATGGTCCATCAACCCTTCCAGGAAAGCTTGCAGATTGCTCTTCCCGTGACCCCTCAAAGACGGAGATCTACATAGTTGAAGGGGACAGCGCAGGCGGAAGCGCCAAGCAAGGAAGGAATCGTGAGTTCCAGGCAATACTCCCTCTTCGTGGAAAGATCATCAATGTCCAGAAAGCACGCCTTCCAAAAGCACTTGCTAATAATGAGATACTAAGCCTTATCACTGCTTTTGGTACAAGCATTGGTGAAGAGTTTAACATAGAGAAGGCCCGTTATCACAAGATAATCATAATGACAGATGCTGATGTTGACGGTGCGCACATAAGGACTCTCCTTCTTACATTCTTCTATAGGTATATGGCGCCCCTTATAGAGAAGGGTTATGTATATATTGCTCAGCCTCCTCTTTTCAAGGTGACAAAAGGGAAAAAGGAAGTATGGGCAAAAGGTGAGGATGAACTCGAGACTATATATGAGAAGATGGGTCATGACGTCTCAGTTGCCCGTTTCAAAGGTCTGGGTGAGATGAACCCGATCCAGCTCTGGGAGACAACCATGGACCCTGAAAGAAGGACTCTTATGCGAGTGACCATGAAAGACGCTGTTGAAGCCAATGAGATCTTCTCCATTCTTATGGGAGATGAAGTAGAGCCCCGGCGGAATTTCATCCAGCAGCATGCAAAAGAGGTTGTCAACCTTGATATATAATAAAAAAGTTTTTAAAAAGATCTAAGTTCCTAAGGCGGTAGAAAATGGCAAAGGCTAAGAAAAAATCAGTAACCAAAGCAAAGAAGAAGAAATGGTTCCAAATAATTGCACCAAAACTTTTTATGGAGCAGTCACTTGGTGAGACACCAGCTGTTGAGATTAATGACCTTATGAATAAGAAATTGACAGTCAATATGATGTCCTTGACCCGTGATCCCAAGAAACAAGGGGTTGCAGCAACATTCACCATCAATGGCATAAGAGACGGGCAGGCTACAACTGCTCTTACTGGTTATAGGATTGTTCCTACGACTATCAAGAGGATGGTCCGGCGTGGTAAGGACCGCCTTGATCAGACCCTTAAACTGAAGACAAAGGATAAGTGTATTGTGGAGATAAAGACAATACTCTTGACAAGGGGGACTACAACCAGTTCAGTCCAAGTAGCACTTCATCATAAGGTAAGAGAAGTCCTCAAGAAGGACATCGCAAAAGTTGAGTATGATGAACTTGTGAAACAGATTACCCAGAGTAAGCTTCAGAAAGGGGTATTTTCAAAGCTAAAAAAGATTCATCCTGTAGCTATTTTCGAGATAAGAGGGATGCAGCTTTTAACTGATGTTACAAGTTTGCCTTCAAATGCAGAAACTGATAAGGCCGAACCTACCAAGACAGACTCCAAAGATAAGGAAGAAACTTCTAAAGCCGAACCTACCAAGGCAGACTCCAAAGATAAGGAAGAAGCTGCTAAAGCCGAACCTAAACCAAAGACAGAAAAGGCAGCAAAGAAAGATAAAACTGATGGGCAGGAGTAAAAATGAAACCGACAGTAGACAAGAATAAATGTACCGGATGTGGGACTTGCGTTGACGTATGTCCGATGGACGTATTTGAACTAAAAGAGAAGGCAGAAGTGAAGAACCCTGATGAATGCATAGGCTGCCGGGCTTGTGAACTCCAGTGTCCTGAAAAGGCTATCAAGGTTGAATAAGGGTCCATAGCATAGTCTGGATAGTGCGGTCGGCTTCGGACCGATTGACCGGGGTTCGAATCCTCGTGGGCCCATGCTAATTTTACACTACTATAGCAAAAGATTCTTGGATCTAATGGCTTATTTTTCTCGAGAGTATGCGATTTATCAAAAAGTTTTTAAAGGAAAAGTTTTTATAGGAGATATAGCATTAATATTAAGATTGAGGGATGAATAATGGGTAACAAAGAAAAATGTAAGGAAATCATGCGAAAACTGTTTGGTGATGCTTCTGCAGCTCAGGTGGATTCAATGTCAGAGGAAAACTGTGTGGAAGAATGTAAAAAGAAAATCTCTGATTTCCTTGGTCAATCCATCGCTGAGCGTGAATTGGCAGGCCTATCATAGTTCTTCCTGGACTTCCTTTTTATCATCAAGCACTGCTTGATAATATTCTACTGGTCTTACATGTGTTATTGTTGTCTTGTTTACTATATATTTTCCGTCTTTGCTTTTTTCTACCTTTGTCTCAATGTATGGCATCTTTTTTATCTGTTCTTCTCGTTTGTTGGTTAATCCCATTTTATCACCTGGATCTGATCCAGACTTCTTGCTTAAAATGTATTTCTTATGTCTTTTAGGAAATATTTCAATAGATTTATAAGAACCCCTTTATTTGTCATACTTTAGGTCTTAAGCAATATCTTTCTTAATAGCAAATCCTTGGATCATCAATATATAAGCTATAAAAAGCACAACACAAACAAAAATTTTATAAAGTATCTGATTTCACTATGTACTCACAAATAGCGAGGTTAGCACCATGAAAGTGTTAAAAAATAAGAAATTTATAAGCGGTTTACTTGCCATGTCATTTATTATGATTCTGCTCTTGCCAGCTCCTGCTTCAGCATTGCGGTTAGGCTTGAATTTTAATGCTGGTGACAATCCGGAGATTGCTCCTGGAGAAACTCTTGGTTTTACTGTCTCAGCGGATCTGGAAAAGATCAATAATAATGAAGAAGTAATCAATACAGATAGTACGATTCAGGTAGTAATTCTTGATGATGGAGAACCTGTAACAGACTGTTCTTTTGATTTGGAAGGTAACCTTCAGGACTGTGATGAGGCTGATTTTCCCCTGCTAGTAGGAAATAACAATGCAAACCATATAACTGATGGTACCTACTATCTATATGGGTATGGAAAAGAGTCAGGTCAGGGAAATGAACCTGCAAGTTACAAATACATAAACTTTTTCAAAGGATACAGTTCTGGCGAAGGTTATGGTTACATGCCAGGATATGGATATAACGATTCATATGGTGAACTGAGTTATGATATCGCCTGGAAAACTGGCGAGCCTGGAAATTATGAAGTGGCTGTCTATCTGATAACACCTACAAATAGGAATGAATACTTTGTATTTCAGTCAGAAGAACCTAAATTCTTTACTGTAAAGGCTTCAGCCAGCAACCTATCAGAGGACATCTCCGAAGAACCTTCAGAAAATCTTTCAGAAGATATCTCAGATAGCAACATGTCCGATAGTATGCCAGACAATGTCTCAACTGATCTTTCAGACAACGTGTCAGATGGTGATGATGAATCAATCGGTAACGAGACAGCAGCAGAGGAAGCAAATGCCACTGTTTCAGCGTCCCAAAACGTTCTTGACAATGCACTTGCTAATAAGAATGTTCCTGAAGATGTGAAAGAAAGGTTGGCCCTAGTCGCTGAAAATCTGGAAAACATCATTTCAAGGTCAAAAACAGACGTTTTTGCAGGAGATGAAGTGAACAATCTTGGGAATATCATGCAGCTTCAGGATTTGATGGCAGATGACATCGAATTAGTAGTGGTAAATGAGCTTGAAAGAGAAGATAAGACCCTTGGAGACATGCCTGATGAGGTAAAAGAATCAGTCCTGCAGAAAGTTGAGGGTGGCGAGAACAAGTTCCTCTTCGACAGGTCTGATGTCAGGAAAAAAGCCAAGGTAACAACTGTAATGACCCAGGCTGGCGAAGCAAGGTCACTGGTTGAACTCACCTTTGAGGTTTCAGCAGGCGATCATGTTGTAGAAATACCTAAGGCTCTTGCAGCTAATGCAAGTGAGATTCAGGGAGTCTTCAAGGTAATAGAAGAAGACCCTATCCTCTTGTTCGAAGATACTGATACTATTGAGATGAGCCTTGCAACAGATGTTGATAAGGTCGAAGAGCTTGATAGTGAGGCAGACAATATAAGGATTGCAAGCCTTGAGGAAGACCAACCTGTACAGGCAATAGAAACACCTGATGAAGGAAACGAGACCACTTCAGATGAAACCGCTCCTCTTGGATCAGGTTTTGAATGGCTTGTAGGTGTCTTATTGCTCATCGTGATTCTCGGTGCAATTGTACTAGTTGTCTACTCCAGAACAAGGGGCAATAAGCCTGATTTTGAAGTCAAATAAATATTTTCTATTTCTTATTTTATATTTGATAAACCCTTATTAATGTCAGATAATATGCTTTTCTTATGCATTACAGGCCTAGCGTGTTGGAGATTTATTTTGGTCCCATGAAAAGCGGAAAGACAAGAGCTTTAATGGACAGGTTAGATAAGATAAGCTTCACAGAG
>JAWOGQ010000087.1:0-4143 GCA_046496745.1 Candidatus Woesearchaeota archaeon
TCTTGCTCCTGCAAAAGAAGTTGGTCTCACAACAATCTGGTTTCCTAAGCAATCAGAGGACCACGAAGTTGCTGACTATGCAGTAACTGATCTATTAGAGATATTGAAGATATTATGATGGAATATCTCCCAGAGGGTTTTGACTTTGAAGGATCTGTTATAGAAGGAAAAAGGGATACCTATCATTTCAAGCGATACCTCAAAAGCGGGTCACAGGGTAAGGTTCTTCTATACTCAGGAAAGCATGACGTGGTATTCAAAATCTATGAACCAACCAATGATTCATCCACTCAGAATTCTAGTGAGAACCTTGACAAGAAATATTGGCCTCACATCAACGAGAAGGATATGTTGCTTCCAGTAGCCTTTATGGCCCGGATGTCTGCCTACTATAATGAGTTAACAGAGAATCATGATCTTGAATTTGACAGGAACCTGAATATGTTGATTGACGGTGAAAAGCTACACCGTACAGATTTTGTAGAGCAGGCTAGTACATACGATGATCTTGATAGAATAAAGGGGGACCCCCTGTGCATCACCCCTGTACCAGTAGATTACGCAACCTCGCTTGAAAAAGGCAATATGCGCTACATCCCTTCTTTTGAACCCGAGTTCCATCTCCATGCTGATAATACATGTCCATATGGTCTGCACAATGAGCTTTATACTTATGAGGCTGGCCAGACCCTGGATAGCATCCTTCGTGAAGGAAAGCAGGACAAAGATCTTGCCCGGTCAGTTATACACGCAGTCTCGATGCTTCATTGGAACGGCGTTATGCATCGTGACCTGAAGCCAGACAACATTATTGTGAATCCTGATGGCAAGATAAAGCTTCTTGATTTTGGCATTGCAATGCGTTTCACGCCCTCTGACAGGTTAGCTTCCCTAGTTGGGATGGAAGACCATAGATTCATGCCAGGAGAATATCGAAATTCGATCGCACGCTACTGGTTCGGTTCAAGGTATTTTAGTGCACCCGAACACCTGCTTCCTATGTATGATTCATCCGGAGAATACTCCAACAAGCACGATATGTTTTCCCTTGGTATCCTTGCAGCATTGATAGAGACCGGCAAGCATCCTTTCATCAGGGGAAGATATGCTGATTTCATAGATGACAAAGACATGAAACGTAACTACGCTAAGCGTCTAAAAAAGATATCCACCAACCGGAAGATCAAACGTGCTTTCAAAGCAAGCCATAAAGAGTTTGAAAACCTTCCATACGCTGAACTCTTCAATCCTGACCCTTCAAAAAGACCTAACAGGCTTTCGATTGTAGCACGGCGGCTTGGTATGGAGCTTCCCGAACTGCCGCCCTATTTTGGGTTTCTTGGTCCTTCAGTTGAAGAATTCTGTTTTTCAGGAAAAACTGCTCCCTTTGCTGATGCAATCAAAAGAATGGAACGGCGTGACTCTTGCCAGTATGTCTACTGGAATGCTCTCTCCCACCCCGAAGAGAACTTCGCAGGTCTAATAATTTAGATAGTTTTGTGCATGCAGTGCAACATATGTCTCGGAGAAATCAACAATCGTATCCATGAGTATCTTGCACTCAAGAAGGATATGCATCTCCCGGTCATTGAATTTTTTGTTGTGTATGGTGTGGACCACATCATATCTTTTTCTGATAAGCGACTCAAGATCACTTGTGGAGAAATTCTCTTTCAGAATCGCATCGAACTGGTCCAGGAATAGATTGAATATGAGACCAAGCATCTCTTTTGTGTTCTTTGTGATCTTCTTTTGTTCAGCAACCCTCTCACTGGTATGCCTAAGCTTGTCAATCATCTTATCAACTATAGTATATAACCCGAAAAGCCTGCTTTTCATCTCTGATGATATGTCTGAGAAATGAAGCAATCGCAGGTAATAGCAGATGAATTTTACTATATTGTCATGATAGTCATAATTCTTCTGATGAAATGATTCAAAATCAGAATCCATCGCCTTCAGAAACTCCTCTAGATATTCCTTGATAAGATAGTATATGCGCCTTTTTACCACATCAATCTTCTCCGCCTCATCCTGGGCCATGAGGCTCTGTATGACAATCTTACCCTGGGTCTGTGATGTTATCTCCATCCCTATGAACCGCTCGATCAATCTTTTTATGTGTTGGTCTACAGGAATTTCTTTTTCAGCCTGTTCCTTGTAGTCTATTAGGGTTGGTCTTGTATGATGGACCACAATCTCTTCAACCCCTTCCCGATAGAATTCATGAAAGAACCGGTTAACCATCATCTTGTTGAACTTGTCAAGATTCAGCCTTGCGCTCTTGATCTTTTTTGCTGGCTTTTCCACTGAAACTATGAGATCACGCTCTCCTTCACTTAAGGTAAGTTCATCTCCTGCAGAAAGATTATGCTTTTTCACCCATTTGCTTGGTATGCTTATTGTGAGGGTGTTGAGACCAACCCGGTTTAGTTTCCGTTTCATATAGATTACAATTCTTGGAAAATATATATATCTTTCGTAGAATAAATACTTTATTTTACCTTTGAGAACTCATAGTCTGCAATTGATTGCCCTAAATAATCTGCGGTCCTCTTCTTGCATAGCTCCAGACAGTTCTCTTCATCCATCTCATCTACTAATGCAGCCGACGCTTCACCAAAAAGTCGATGCATGATTTCCTTGCATTGTTCCTTTATAGTCATGGGATCTCCTCTATTGTTTTTATCAGGACATATTCACCGCCTATGAATTTTTCAAGGTTTTCCAGGGCAAATTCATGAAGGTGTTTGCCGCTGTGGCTTGCACAGTAATGCCCCAGGACATATCCTGGCATACTGCGCTCGAAAGTATCGACCGCGCACTTGGTGACACAGATGTTTGTGTCAACCCCTACAAAGAAAAGGCGCCCGATCTGTTTTTTGCTGAGATAATCCTCAAATTCAGCAGTAAAGCACGTATAGAAGTGTTTCACAAAACTTTTCTCTACATAAGGCTTCAGCTCATCAACAATGTCTGTTTCTTCCTGGGTCTTCATTCCATTCCACTTGATGAAACGCTCATATGGGCTGTTCTCAGAATTCACGAATTGGGTGAATACGACATGATCAAAGAGTTTCTTTTTAAGCAGACTGTTTATTCGGGGTATGACCTGTCTTGTATTGTCATTCATGAATCCATTCTGTACGTCAACTATTACAAGCATGTCCTTCATTTTGCCTCCATCTTAAGCTTCGCCAGGCTGAGTGACAGGTCCATAATATATATAATGTTTTTAAATTATATAAGATTTTGCATCAACCTTGATTTTTTTCTAATACAGTTTTAATGGATTTCCGACTATGATGAAATTAATCGGAAGAACCTGGATATAATCCTGATTGTCAGGAAGTATGGCGTTGCATCGAGAGGATTTCCGGTATATACATATATACTTGTAATAATTATAATTGGTAAAAGTATTTATATTTTTCATGCAATATATACATTTAATCCGGAAAAACAAACGGATTGGAGGTAGATAAGATGCACAACAGAATTCCCCCACCAGGTTCATGTCCAATAAATGGACCAAAGCCAATGGACTATTTCATGGAGATGGTTCGGTACGAAGAATATAGGGGACAATATCCCTATAATCAAAAACAGAGATATTCATCACCTGAAGAATCTCTGAAAGAATTACTGCCATATACCAAGTACCGCAAGTAGTGCAAAGCACTACTATTTATTTTGTGAGGTGAAAATGAAAGACAACACCCTTAGATTATTGGCACACTTCAGGCGTAATGCCCGGGAAACCCTGACCAAGATAAGCAGGAAAACCAGTATACCGGTCTCAACAATATTTGACCGCCTGAAAGAATTCGAGAACGGAATCATCCGCAAGCATACAGCACTGATTGATTTCAACAAGCTTGGATATGTGACCCGTGCAAACATAACCCTCAAGTTCGACAAGGCTGACAGGCAGAAAGCAGCAGAATATCTTCACACACACATGAACGTTAATTCCCTTTACAAGATCACCAATGGCTTTGACTACATGGCAGAGGTTATCTTCAAGAATCTCTTTGAGCTCGAGCAGTTCAGGGAGGATCTGGAGGAGCGTTTCAACCTCCACAAGATTGACATGCACTTCATAATTGATGACATTAAGCGAGAAGAGTTCATGGCAGATGA
>JAWOGQ010000075.1:0-13773 GCA_046496745.1 Candidatus Woesearchaeota archaeon
GCTTCATGAACGCGGCCAACGTACCAATCAATGCGCCGATTCCAAAAGCAGTACCTACAGCAGCCATTGGATTCTTCTTGATTCGTCTGTTAATGCCCCTTTCCATGTCCTCCAGTTTCATTTTGAGTTCTTCGATCTGGTCTTTTATTTCATCAATCTTCATATTCTCAACCCCTATTATGCTAGAAAGAATCAATTTATATAAATCTTTCTGCCTGTTGCTACTCTTTAGTTTAAAGTAGTGGTAAGTGGATGCTAGAAATTCCCTTTTGAGGATGAAAGTTTTCCTCAAAGATTAGTATATAAGAAAATGGCATATATAGAAACAATCTAAAAACGTAAAAGGGTCAGTTAGAAATGAGAACTAAAAGAAAAATCTTTGCACAAGCCATAATAAGACAAGAATTATCAAGGCAATAAACCCAACCTTTACAGCAAACTTGACAAGTTTCCATATCAGTAGACCTACCACCACAAGTGCAACTAATAGTATTATAAGCTGAGTATTCGTGAAATCAGGTCCCTCAGAGATGCTGGTCTCATTTATCTGGCTTGTCTGATTCGTCTCGTTCAAGGACACATTAAAACTTGCATTCTGGGCAAATACGCATCCCAGGACCAATAACAGGATAAATATTTTTTTCATGTGATTAAAAGTGAAAGTAAAGTATATAAGTGTTTCGCCTCATAAAAAATATTCACCATTAATCCTCATAAGGCCTTTCTCATCTTCCTCAGTAAAAAGGAATGAGAACTTTTTGGTATAATCTCTAAGATGCCAGGATAACCTTTTAATATCTTCCTCCTTAACATCTTCCAGGGACTCAAAGCTCTTCTCACAGACGACCATCGGCCTGTCAACATGGATGACTCCAGTCTCATAGGGTAGCATATATGATGATCCATTACTGACCGGCTGGTATACTTTGCAGAAATTTTCTAGTTCAGTAGGGTAATCTGGTTCAGCCAAAGCAGTGATGGCATTTATCCTGTAGTCTGTATCAATCCTCTGCATATTAAGGGGTTCCAGGATATTTGAATCTGTCACAATATTTGCCTTAGAAACATCTCCTATAAGAGCCTCCATATCCAAATAGGCCTTTCCTGCACAAATGGCAGGGTCATAAGTCAAGGATACCTTTACAGATCCACCAGGTATCTTATGCCCTGGAAAATAGCAGTTTGAAGGGGCTGCAGCAATGTCATTTATTCCCTCAGTTTCTGCAATCTCATTTGCTATCCTGTATTTGCTGAGATGGGAAAACAAACCCACACCGACCAGCAATTCCGATTCAATAGAGTTTACTCTCATAAACCCAGCAAAGAATCTTCTGTTTAAAAACTTTACTATTACTTAGGGACAATTAAATCTCCAAAAAAAATTACCTTTATAAATACAATCGAAACTTCCTCTCCAATGTTTGACAGATTGTTCTTATTTTCCACTGGCCTTTGCACAAATGATTGTGTATCGTGCTGCCAATCAGAAGAACCAGCCATATCATTCCAGCATATTCGCCATCCAGGGATTGAAAAGCTTCTGGAAGCATTCAGGTATGATGACCTTTCTGTTACTGGAGGTGATCCTCTCCGTAATCCATGGTTGCTTGAGAAAATTCTTGACTTCCACCTTGGTTCAAAATCTATAAGTCTTAATCCCTTCACTTTTTTTTGCCTGGAGAACGATAAACGTGGCAAGGATATAAGCAGAAACGATGCCAGATCAAGCCTTGTTAAAGGAATTTCTGGAAAAAGCAGAGAACTTGCAGATGTGCTAAGCTATTATGATTACATCCGTGTAGATTCAGGGACATTGCAGGCCCCTCATGAAGCCGCTGCATCCTGGAGTCTTAATTTCTTTGAGCAAAACATCCGTCCTCTGCTCAGAGGGAAAGTGGTGTATGCAACTCTTGATTCATCTGGTGCCTCGTGTATGGGTGCTTTTCGCAAATTTGGAAAACCCAGGACACGATACAAGCCAAAAACTTTTCCCTGCAAAGTAAAAGGTTATGCGGTCTCATGCGAGGATGATAAGATTCGTCTTCATATCTGTTGCTCAGAGGGGATGTCAGAGCATATTGCCTCTTATCATACAGGCATATCTCTTGATGATCTTGTTGGTATGAAAAGAAGAGAGATCAAGAAAGAAATCAGATCCGCTGCAAAAAAGTATCAGAGAACAGCGCTCCACAAACTTCTAAGGGGTAAGAATAGTTCATTCCTGAATCTTTTTGATTGGACTAAAGATTATCTTAATGGAAAAGGGATAGCGGTTTATTCTTCAAACCAACAGGCGAAACCATGCGAGGTATGCTATACACTGGGACTTGCTCTAAAGAGAAGCAATAGGACTGTTGATGAGTATCAGCAATATATTGAAGACCGGCAAAAATATTTATAAAAATATTTATAAAAGCAATGAAAACCTCGGGCAAGCATGCAAATATTGACTCTCAGGGATGGTAGAACTGGTTATACAGACATATGGAATATGCGACAACTCGAGAGACATGTCCTCTCAGAAGAAAGACCCATTGAGATGCATAACCATTGGCCCATATTCTCAGGCTTCAAATTCTACAGGAAAACAATCGCTGAAGAACTCAAGTATGAGATGCTGGATGATAAGGTTGCAGAATATCAGCCAACTCCCTATAAGCTCAATCCCTACTCCTGGAAGCACAAGGCGATTGTTGCATTTTGTGGGGGTCTTCAGGGGATAATGATCTGTCAGTATTCAAGAGAATTCTTCAATGAAGGAGGATATCATATAAGGTTTGTCGATGTCCATAAGGATTACAAGAGGCAAGGTATAGCTTCCAGCCTTGTATCCAGGATGGAAAACTCTGATTTCATAAAAGGGCATATCCTCTACTGTACCAATCCCACACAGGATGGTCTTGGATTTCTTGAAACCAGTACATTGCTTGATGTAAAGCACAGAAATTACGAGCTTGTTCTTCCTGACTACAATCGATAGCTTTTAATAGAAGTACTTTGATATTTTTCAGAAATGGTTTCAGAAGCTCTTATCTTCAGGCTTTTCGGCATCCTTGTAGGCCTGGGATTAGGCGCATTCTCCTTTGGCCTCATGAAAGCCACCAAAGGAGCGACCAAGGGATGGATGCTTTTCTCCATCTCAGGAGTAGCCTTTTTCCTCTGGACATCTTTGATGAGCCTCTTCTCGATTCTTGATATGACTACTGGAAGGATCATCACAAGCATACTTTTCATACCCGGCACAATAATCCTCGTGATGAGCTTTGCAAAACTTGCCGAGGATTTCAGGATACATTCCTTTCTAAGTACAAGAAATGTTCTCATAGTGAACCTTTTGGTAATTGCCTTTTTTGCTGCAGTTCTAATCTTCCTTACAGGTGATATCCTTCATTCTCTAATGACCGCGGTATTGGTTGACGCAGTAATTGCAAACATCATGGCACTCCAGATCACGTTTTCACTATGGAGAAGCACAGGTAATAAGGTATGGTTTGCACTTCTCATATTCAGCTTGCTTTTTGTTATCGGGCAGAGTTCCACATTGTATGCAGGCAATTGCTGTGGAGGAGAATTATCCGGTTCAGCCACATGTTTATCATATGACCTTGACTACAGGAACATGTTCAACATGCCGTGCAACACAGCCCTGACAAGTATGAGCCTTATTGGCTACAATCTCATGACAATCGGTGGTCTGATATTGCTTGGCTCGTTCTTCTATATGTACAAGAAGCTTGCTCTGTAATGCGGGTTTCTTCACGTTTGACAACTGTATCCAGGTAATCTGTGAGAACAGTATCCTCACAAATAGGTATGACATGGCTGCGCACCATATTGCAGTAGACCTTTTGCCTGTCCAGGGCATTGTGAGTCTTGCTTTCCGGCAGGTATGATATTGTAGGAAGATTATCAAGTACATCTGCGATTTTTATCGCTTCGAGCTCTAGTCCAAACTGCTTCTTGAAGTATCTTATGCGATCGAACTGCAGTTGGTTCTTTTCTTCAGGAGGTATCTTCTTGAGAGTTCCCATGCCTGAGACTCCCAGAAAGATTGTCACACCCATTTCATTGTAGATCCGGTTTCTTACCTTGTCAGGCTCCTTGCTGTCCTCTATAGAATCATGCAGTATCCCAATATAGATATTATCAGTATTGTTTTGTATGTATCCAGCAATATATGCAACACGCAAAGGATGCGCAAAGAATGGTTCCCCACTGAATCGAGGCTGATCTCCGTGTTCAGAATGAGAGATTTCAAGGCAGGTCTTAAGATTCTCATAACTCAGTCCAGGATTCAGTTTCCGATATATCCCTATAAGCCCCTCTAGATTAGGAGCACTCGCGTATTCAGTGATCTTATCAAGTGTAGGTCTTATATCATCCAGCATTTTTTCAGGAAAAATCAAGTTCTACTTAAATCATTTGCGCAAAAACCCCTGTGCCGCGGCCAAAATATCCCATTAAAAGAGTTCCCGGCGTAAAATTTATAAAACAAATTATTCATAAATCAATAAAAGAGGCTTATCATGGGATTATTTAAAGGGATAGCAGCAATCCAGAAAAAAACATACACTGTTATCCTACTGCTGATTCTTATTGTCACAATATTTTTGGGCTACCACGCTGCAAAGATACAGTTCGAATCAGACATATCAAAGGAGATGCCTGATACGGGTGAGATCTTCACAAAGACCTTGTATTTCCAGGAAAGCTTTCCTGGGTCCAGCACAGTCCTTGTTGCTTATTCGATCGACAAGGAACTTCAGAAAAATCCCCTTGATTCTGTTACAGAACAGGAAGTTGTGGATTCCATATATCAACTTGATGGTGAGCTTAGAAAACTGGATAAGGTTACTCATGTATTCAGCCTGGGGGAGATATTCAAGAAAGCCCGCATGGTTCCGATGACCCAGGACATAGTTGACATGGTCCTGTCTGAAAGCAAGGAACACACAAGCAGGCTGATCTCCAGCGATAAGAAAGCAACAATAGTAACCATCTTCACAGAGGAACTTGCTTCTAAAGAGGATATAGATGAATTTGTAAACCTCGTTGAAGACAGGATAGAAAGGTCCAATCCTCCATATGGTATTGATGTCAAGGTGACAGGCAACCCCATATTGCGTGGCGACCTTCAGGATTACTTGGTGAGTGACTTCTATCGAACAATCCTTATTGCGATCCTTATAATATTTCCTTTCATATTCTTGGTCACACGAAAGTTCAGTAAGGCTGCAATGGTAATGTTACCCCTGTTAGTAGGGCTTGTCTGGTATGCAGGCTTGGTTGAACTCCTTGGCTTTAAGCTATCAGTCTCAACTGTTGCAACAGGTGCCATGGTATTAGGATTAGGTGTGGAATATTCCATCTTTATCTATAATAAGCTCGAGAAAGCCATGGAAAAGGTTAGTGTAGAAGAGGCAGTCGAAGAAGCGGTTGGATTCACTGGAAGAGCCATATTCGGTTCAGCTCTCACAACAACTGTAGCCTTCATCTCCCTTGGCCTCTCCATAGTTCCCATGCTGAGTCACCTGGGAATAATCTCATCGATTGGGATCCTTGCAATCCTTTTCAACTGCATATTCATCAATCCCTGTATTTTTTTGGCAATTGAAAAATGGACCACAAAAGAATAGCAAAATGGTATGCCCGGTTCGTTCACCGGTATCACCTAGCTATGCTTCTCGTATTTCTTCTTATCACTGTGGTCCTTGGCCTCCAGATCCAGAATGTTGTCATTGAGCCCATGGATTACAAGACCTTTCTTCCAGCGGACAGCAAGACCATGGAAGGCCTTAATTTTGTTGAGGATACCTTCATCAGCACAGATTCAGCACAGGTCCTCATAATGAAAAGAGAAGGGTATGGTGTTGACTGGGCACAGGACGACATAATCTCTTATGTGGACCGCCTTGAACAGGCCATAAACAAGATCCCTTATGTTGATTATACCCTGTCCTATGTAAGTACTTTGGAACAGAAGAATAGTTCCAGTATAAGACGCCAGGAACTTTATTCACTTATGAATAAGGAGACTATACTATATCCAATAGATCCCCTCTCAGAGGTAGAATCATATATCGAGAATTTTGATGAGCTTGATAAGGGAATCAAGAAGCAGCATGAAGCAATCAAGGAGCTTACCAATTCCAGCGGCAATCTGGTCACAAAGATTGGAAGCCTGAAAGAAGGTGCTCTCAGGATAAAGCGATCCACGGCAATACAGGACAAGGAAGTAGGAACAGGAGAGTTGACCGAAGGGATATCAGAGCTTTCCATTGCCCTACAGAATCTTTCAGATGATATTTCAGGCCTTTCTGAAGGGATCCGTGCAACCTATTGCGAACCAAAGATAACTGATCCTGTATACGGCCCTACAGAGATTGACAACCCATATTATAATGATACATCATGCTATGCCTACCAGAACAGGACTATCGAGGATTCTTATCGCTCTTTACGTGATACCTATTGCGCAGAATATCTGCCATCCCCTCCTTATCCTGCCAACACTCCTAATCCCCATTATAACGAGACACGCTGCAATACCTATAATGCTATACTTTCCACCATGGAGAAGGATTTCAGCTATTACGAAGGCCTGAACCAGATAAGCTACAATATTGATAACAGGATGATACCTGCGCTTGCAGAGCTTGAGGCAGGTTCAGAGAAAGCAGGCGAAGGCCTCAGGGATTTCAAGGAGAGTATTCTTGAGATCAACAAAGGGATGGATGAGCTGGTTCAGTATCTCAGGCTTCTTCAGGCTGGCATGAAAGAGTATAACAACAATATGGTGGTCCTTGAACAGGAGACAAAAGCCCTTAGCAATAATGTCTCAGACTATAATGAACAGGTCTCCTCCACTTACAAGATGTTAAAGGATACAGTTGATACTGATTACGAGGCACAGGAATATCTCATCTCGAATAAGAAGGAATTTGGCAAGTTCTTCAGTTCAGACGGCACATCCACAAGGATACATGTCCTTTTCAGGAAAGGTGTTGACAAGGAATACATCTCCCATAAACTTCAGGATGTGACTGGTTCCGTAGACTCACCTGGCAACCTTAAGAGCCTTGCAATCGGTGACATGCTTCGTTTTGACAAGCTGCAAGGCATGATCCCTCACGAGGTCATGAGCACTTCACTATTTGCTGCAGTCCTGATAATAACAATAATCCTCCTCCTTATCAGGCGCCCGGTCATGAGCATATTGACCCTTTCCACCATCCTTTTTGGAACCATCTGGACCTTTGGTATACTGGGAAGCATTAACATGAACCTTAATCCCGCATCATCCGGGATAATCTCCATGCTTCTTGGTATAGGGATCGATTTCGGGATCCAGATCATCTCAGAATTCATAAAATTCTTTAAGTCCACTAACCTGGAGAATGCACTGGCAAAGACTTTCGAGATAACAATGACACCCATACTCATAACCACCGGCTCTGCCCTGCTTGGTTTCTTTGCCATGGGTCTTGCACAGGTTACAATAATGCAGGATATGAGCCGCATCCTCATGCTTGGTACTCCCATGTATTTCCTTGCAGCCTTTACAGTGCTGCCAGCTGCACTGACCTGCTATACGAATTTCAAACAGAAAATAAGAGGTGAACACAAATGAAAAGATTGATTTTGCTTATGCTTTTGCCACTTGCCTTTGCAACTGACGTGCAACTGCTCAACACAGATCCCTATCCATTGGAATCCGGAGAATTCGGTAAGTTAAGGGTGAAACTTCTTGACAGCAATTACTATGAAGACAGGGATTTTGATACCTCCACTGCCTCAATAACATTCATTGATTCTGAGGCA
This sequence comes from Candidatus Woesearchaeota archaeon, assembly GCA_046496745.1. GTDB lineage: Archaea > Nanobdellota > Nanobdellia > Woesearchaeales > JACJVW01 > JBNJGT01. The sequence continues at coordinate 7,822 of JAWOGQ010000075.1, forward strand.
TTAAAGCTTGTGGACGAATCCTCGCGCACAAAGACCTTTACCCTCAAGGGAAAGCATTCCGAGGACTTTTACCAGCTTATCGAGTATGATGTATTGGTAGGCAATGTCCCTGAAGGTTCTGTTGAGATCGCTTTCAGGGTCAACGGTAACACAGAATATGTCACAATACCAATAGAGGACGATAACGCTTCATTTGACATCGGAAACATACAAAGCCTCCCGAAACACCTCTATCCTGATACCGAGGATGTAAAGCTTGAGATCCAGATAGCAAACATTGGAGACAAGGACGCTGAGAATGTTGTTGCGTCAATCACCTCTGACGCGCTTGAATCAGCAAGCTCTTTCTCTGCAAGATACGGTATTGGTACAATAGAGGAATCAGATACAGGGACAGCAATATTCTATGTTGATGTGCCGGATATTGACCCAGGCACAAAAGAATTGGATATGCATATCTCTTACAAGGAAGGAGATGCAATAAGGGAAAAATCATTCAGTATCCCTTTCGTGGTTCTGGGAAAGCCTGATTTTTCAGTCGAAACAATACATAACGAGAAAGTTAAGCAGGGTGAATCCTCCTACCTCAAGCTCAATATTACAAATACTGGCCGTCATGAAGCAGAAGAAGTCGCTGTTGATGTCATAAAGGACAGTAACGTGCTTATTGAATTTGAGCGTTATGTTGATTTCGTAGGCGAGCTACAGCCCGGAGAGAGCGGGGAGGTATATCTCCCCTTCACCGCAAGTAAGGATGCTTCTATCAAAGAAAATCCCGTGGAACTGTCTATCCGCTACATCTTCAATGACCAGGTACATTCAGAGAGCGCAAGACAACTGATAACTGTTGAGAAAAGGAACCAGACTGTTTTTGAGAATAAGACAATGATGGGTATTATCGTAGCTTTGGTGATACTTGCTTCAGTAATATACCATGTTATGAGGGGAGAAAAATGAAAAGAATACTTTTGTTGGTTTTACTGGCATCATTTGCTTTTGCACTTGATTGCTCAGAGATTCAGGAGTCTGTGGAAGGGGTAGAGCTTCCCGGCTTTTTGCCCTATAAGAATGAGGCATTTAATTTCTATATTGCCGAAGAACCAGTTGCTAATGCAGTGATTGAGGAAGGGAAAGTGACAGCTGTTTCCTGTGAGGAAGGAAATTCAACCTACAACGTGTACGTTGATAGCAAAGCAACAATAGAGAAACTCCAGGAGTCAGATGATCCCTTAGGAACCCTGAAGGAAATGCTTGGCTCAGAGATAGAGATCAAGGGGACAACCTTTACTAAAAAGGTCAAAGGTTTCTTCACAAGGATTGGTATCTCAGTCGCCTCCTGGTTTGCCTGATTTTTTTTAATTTTAGTAAATTCTCCTTTGTAAATAACACCAATTACACGGTAGTTTTCGAAAGCCTTTTAAATAATAACTACCTATCAGTAACAATGGTTGCAGACATATGGCCTTTAAGTACAAAAGAGAGGGCCCAATACGGAAGATATACCCAATTACAGGACACCTTTGATCTCCAGTTTGCCCAGCAATTCCTGTTCGAATCCTACAGGACCATTACTAATCGGGGTGGGCGTTATCGTTTCCTGGATGTGCGTGGCCTGCAGCCTGGTGCAGTTGGCTATACCCAGCTCGAAGACACCATGACTGGTCATAGGAGCGCACTTATCCTTTTCATGAAGGATCGTCTTGATTCATCCCATAAGAAATACATAAGGTTCAAGAACAATTACAAGGTGACCCGTGATAGTCTCATAAATAAAGGTCTGGTAGACAAGCATTTTGCGCAGGAATTCAACCAGCTCCATGCCCTGGTCCCTCATAAGCGGTTCAACAAGACCTTGCGTGAGATTCTTAGATCAGATTTTGCAGCCCTGATCCAGCCAGATGCACGTATGCCTAACAAGTACGCAATAACCCATTACAGGGTAGAGATAGATCATAACCTGGAAGAAGCAGTAGAAGAGCTTGCCAAGGAAAAGAAAGTCATTAAGAAAGACCTCTATGAAAGCGGAGAACAGGTTGAAGAGCATCTGGAAGCTAAATTCTTCGAGTATTACGGTTTTTCACATACCTCTGGTGGCAGGCGAAGAGCCGCTGTCAAGGCAGCACATTATCTATCCCGTCAGGAAATACCATTCACTGTATATGTTGCAAGCACTGAGGACAGGACATTGACACGTATAACAGAAGATAACATAATCAAGTATACACTCCTCAAGCTCAACAAGAAAACCCAGGCAGACCTTGAGAGGCATCACCCTGGTTCTGCAAAAAAGATAATGCATGCAGATAATCTTGCCTTGTTCAGGGTGGTTTATTCCAGGCCAGATATCAATGGAAAGGAAGACCTGAACAAGAACTGGCTACAAAGAGTTCATGAGCATCTCATTCCCAAGCGCGGGTTTCCTTCACAAAGACCTATCCCTTATGAGATAATATATCCCAAGTCTGATCCTTTCATAAGAAAAAATAAATAGTATCTTATCTTCATGCAAGTCATGGAAGCTCGTTTCTACAGGAAAAGACATGACTCAGTCCAGTGTTACCTTTGCCCCCATGTCTGCATAATAAAGGAAGGCGAGACTGGTATCTGCAAAGTCAGGAAGAATAAAGGTGGAATCCTTTACTCTGAAGTATATGGAAAACTCATTGCAAGAAACATTGACCCTATTGAAAAAAAGCCTTTGTACCTCTTCTATCCCGGTTCAACCACTTACAGCATCGCAACAGTAGGTTGCAACATGAAATGCAGTTTCTGCCAGAACTGGGAGATTTCCCAGGCAAAAGCTATCCTGGGAGAAGACATGACCCCAAAGGAGATAGTTGAAGATGCCCTGAGGAAAGGTTGCCAGAGCATATCCTATACCTACACAGAGCCAACCATCTTCTTTGAGTTCGCTTATGACACTGCAATTCTTGCAAGAGAGAAAGGCCTGAAGAACGTTTTTGTATCAAACGGTTTCATCACCAGACCAGCAATAGACCTGATAAGCACATGTCTTGATGCCATAAATATCGACCTCAAAGGATTCTCTGAAGATTTCTACCAGCACACCTGTCATGCCTCATTCAGGCCTGTCCTTGACGCTATCCGCAGGTACTATGCCAATGGAGTCTTTGTGGAGCTTACAACACTTATTGTTCCAGGACACAACGACTCAGATCAGATGATCGAAAAGATTGTAGATTTCATCATCTCGATTGACAGGGAGATTCCCTGGCACATATCAAGATTTTTCCCTCTCTATCAGATGGCAGACCTGAAACCTACTCCCCGGGAAACACTTGAAAGAGCATATAAGATAGGCACTCAAAAAGGTCTTAAGAATATATATCTTGGAAATATATGAAAAAAAATAAATTAATATTTTGGATTCTTGCTTGCTTTGAAAGTGAATACTTTCTTTGCTGGAATCTTGATTTTCTCACCGGTTGCAGGATTGACTCCTTTTCGAGCTTTCCGCTTTGTGGTTTTGAATGTTCCGAATCCAACTAGCTGGACACTGTCCTTTTTTGCACCTTTCATGATGTTGGAAAGGGTTGAGTTCAGTGCTTTTTCAGCATCTGTCTTCGTAAGTCCGGTGTCTTTTACGATTCCTTCTATAAGTTCGCCTTTATTCATAACTATCACCTCGTTAGGGTTTCTGAAAACTAGTACTATTTAAAACTTACCCTAAATAGAAGACGTTCACTGACGGGCAATCTGCTGGATGATAGTGTGCTTATCGCTTCCATTGGTTGCAATGAGCCCACCATTCATCCTCCGGTCATTGTAGATGAGATTTTCTCCAGACCTGTTGAACACTATTCCTCCTGCTTCCCGCAGGATCACCTCAGGAGCACAGCAGTCCCATGCACCCAGCTTATCGCTTGTATTGAGGTAAAAATCAGCCTCTCCCTCGCTTATCCTGCCAAGCTTTATCCCTATGCTTCCGCATCTTATGAAATCTTGCACATTAAGATTTTTTGCAATCTTCTTTTCTCCTTCACTGAAATGATTCCTGCTTATGACCATCCTGGATATTCCGCATGCCTTGACTGAAAGCCTGCTATCTTTTCCTTCATGCTCCACGAATGATCCATTACCCTTGCTTGCATAATACATCTTATCCAATACAGGCAGATAGACAACACCCATGACAGGTACTCCCTTGTCAAGCAGCCCCACCATGATCGAAAACTCTCCTGTCTTGTTGACAAAATCCTTTGTTCCGTCGAGAGGATCAATGACCCATACTTTGTCATGGTCTGGAAGCCCTTCCCTTACCTCTTCTGAGATTATACCATAATCAAAATGTCTCAATCCTTCCCTCAGAAGCTTGTCAGACAAAAGGTCTGCTTCTGTCACAGGGCTTGTATCATGCTTTATATCATGGGAGAATTCTGTATCATAGATTCTCATGATCTGTGATCCTACTTCTCTTACAAGTTTTTTTACAGCATCTAACTCCTTTTCATAACCCATTATATATCCAGAATAGAGTTTTATTTTTAAAGATTACGGGCACATTATATATATCATTCTCTATCTCCTTTATAGGATGAAAGTAACAGAATCCATAAGCATAACAGAAATGGAAACCCTTTTGCAGGCATTGCTCAACATGCCTAATGTCTTTGATGAAGCCACTGTCAATCTTGACTCCTACGGAATTCAGCTTCCTCCTGCAAGATATGATTACAACAATATCTATTACGATGAGAAAGATGTCCGCATCTATAAGGCACGTTGCTCATTACTTGGAATCATGCCTTTCTCAGTTGTTGATCTTAACACTTTTTCCAGGCATTACATGGAGGATTTTAAAGAACATCTTACCTCCAAGGATATGAAGGGTATGCCTTTTCGCATGAAACTTAGCTATAAGGACATGAAACTCAGCCATAAGGACGATGAGAACAAGGATGCATTCAATAGATCCATCGATCAGTTGGTAAAAAGAGGATACACCCTCGACTACGCATTGTTCAGCTTTGGTACCTTTAATAGTTATCAGAACCTTGCTCTTCTGGATACAGACGGGATCCATCTGAAGATCTACGACCAGACCTTTCTTGGAAGGGAACCGTACCTTGATAAGATATATTCCTGGTTCAGTTCCATCTCCTAAACTACGCTAAACCAACCTAAACCGAGTTTTTCGAAGAAATAAGCATCATTATTACGAAGGCCAGCTATACCTCCATAAGGGGGAAGTGTTGTTTGCAACATGCCACCTCTTTTAAAAAAGAAATCAGGCCGAAGTCGATGCCGCAATTATCCGAAAGACTCATCTAAACCAAAAACTTTATATTGCAGTAACCACGCATGTTCCTTATGGTCCATGAACTCCTTCAGCATAATATAATGCAGATCTTGAAGAACCTTGGCCTTGATCCAATAAAGAACCACAAGATAAAAGGTTATGAACTTGACGTCTATGTCGCTTATGATGGTAAAAAGATAGGTTTCATCTGCGAGGAAAACAAGGAGAATCTCAAGGACAATCTTCATGAATGGCATAGCAAGAACGAGGAGATAGGTCTTGACAGTATAGTTCTTACATTCTATGGTGAGATCCCTGACGATGTCACTCAATTATCAAAAAAACTGGGCACCGTCCAGTTTGATGCAGCAAAAGTGAACCACCTGCTGGAAAAATCTTTTGAGCAAAAGGATGCTTTCCTCCCGGAATTCTTTCATGAACTAGACCTGGATACAGAGGAATGGGAAAAAGAGCTTCAGAAGAAGAAAAAGAAAGAGAAAGAGAAACAGAAGCAGCGCAGGAAGAAAAAGAAGGAGCAGGAGAAAGAAAGTAAGCGTGAAGCCAAGGAACTCAAGAAAGAGATTGAAAAAGAGCATGAGAGGTCCGAGATTGAAGAGATGGATCAGGTCATTGGTGAAGGTCTTGCTGACGAGATAATAGATGAGAAAAGACAGGAGCTTGATGAAGAGAAG
>JAWOGQ010000086.1:0-10850 GCA_046496745.1 Candidatus Woesearchaeota archaeon
AGAAAAGCCCCTATAGTCTGTAGCAATGTAAATTTAGTATCCTCCATTCATATATCTCAGACAAAACAGTATTTAATTGTTTCGGGCCAAACCTTATTCTGGCAATCCCTGCATTTGGACAGATCTGAAAATATTTCAAGTTTGATGGAAGTATTTTGCTTTTCCCTCAATAACCCATTTAAATTTCAAGCATATTTTAACTGAAAAATTCAGGAGGGATATCATGAAACCATTTGCAGCAAGTCTGACAGATAACCAACACTTTGAGGCAGACCCGATAGTATGCTTGTATGACAACCCTGATAAAGATTATATGAACATGACATTAGGGGACCTTATCAAGATAATGGGAAAAGAGGTTGACAATAAGGACTCACCAACTGCAACAGAACAAAAGATAGTTGAGAACATAAGGGACAATATCAAATACAGCCAAGGCATGACAATCCATTCATATAAGGGAGATAGAAAGATTACAAACCCACATACCAACAAGCCTGTTTTCTCAGTAAGCGACCTTGTAAAAGATGCAGCATACGAAAGAGAAGTAGAAGGTGAACTATACGACACAATTGAAATGGTAGCTGATCTTAACTCTACTGTCGCAAGTCCGCTTGAAAAGGAATTGAAATATCTATGAGAACAAGCCTTGATGAATGGATAGAGAAGGAGCATTTCATAATTGCAGATGGAAGAAGGTATCTGGTATTACCCTATGAAGGCAATGATGATTTCCTTTTTTTCTATGGCTCAAGGTTTGCAATAGAGTATGCAGGAGAGACCAAGAATTTTGATCAGGAAAGCCTGGTCATGAACAAGGATTACATGAAAAAGCAGCTAGACCAGATAGCAGAAGATGAGAATTTGAAGCTCTCCAATACCCAGTGCAATGACCTTGAAATTGTCGAGATGATAATCAAACAGGTCCATCCAAGCTTCAGGCTGGAGAAAAAGCATGAGGAGATTAAAAAGGAGGAGTTTGACATAGAAGAACTTGAAGTAGCAAAAAAAGTTCTTGACAATGGAATGTTCTCCTTTAACTCTACCCTTTTCAGGCTGGTCAACGGAAACAAGGCAAACGAGTACATCCGCCTCCAGGACAATAACTATCAGCTTCTTCCCCATACCACGATGTCACAGGACCTGAGAAAAAGATATGCGAGTGAATTCCAGAAACAGGTAGATATGTACTTTGGAACTGAAAAAGAGAGGATAAAACAGCAACTGGATTCAAAAGAGGACTACATACTTGAAGCTGCAAAGAGAGGGTTCTATGAGAAAGATGATTTCGGGTTCGTAAAAAAGGATAATGCATTCTATGTTTACGCAAAGACCGGAGGATTCTCCCTCTACGAACCTACGACAAAAGAGTATTTCCAGTTTCCCTCTGCAAGTGTTGCAGTCAAGGTGAAGAATGGAAATCACATCACCTGGGATGACCCTATCATAATGGAGCCTTATTCACACCCTGGGCTCCAGCACAGAGATACCCCTGAACAGAAGATATGCGCCTCCACTGACAGGGAAAATTATCAAGAATACCGGAAAATAGCAAGGGAGGATCCCTTAGTCATACCTAAAATGATTGGCAATACACTTCGTAACGGCTACAATCAGGTCATTAACGGTTACATCTCAGCAGATCACGGCAATCCTTGGCATAGGTTGACAGAAGACATTTTCGAACACATGAAAACATCAAACCCATGGAATGTGACAAATGAGTACTGAAAGGACCGCAAGACAGGATGCGATCGAAGGCTGGAATCCAGAAGCCCTCCAGAATAATACTGTTGCAGTAACAGGGAATGGGCCTATAACAGGTTTCACCCTGGCATATCTTGCAGGACTGAACTTCAAGAACATCCGACTTTTCTCTTCAGGAACAACAGACTTCCGCCTTGCACAGGATACAGAATCCCTTTTATCACTCGTAAAGGATCTTTCCCCTGAAATCAACATTGAAGCGATAAACCGACCTCCCATAGAGGATGACATGTACCTCAAGGATACTGACATCATAGTTGACACATCAAACCAGCCATATTTCAAGGACCGCAATTTCAAGAATGCCAAAAAATACGCAAGATCATTCATATCTGCCTCTTCCAGCAGCACTAAAGCATCAATCGTGATGGAGAATTTCAGCAGAGCATCTTCTCCCCTTGAAAAGGCCATCATGAATAAGAAGAACGCCCTTCAAAGGAAGAGTGATGCGCCATTCAAAAACATAGATTACCACATGTATGAGTTTGAGAAATCCAGGCAGGGAATAACCACAAGTTCAGCGATTGCAGCACTTGTCACAGACAAGATAAGGTCAGCTGTAATGCCCCTCAGAAAAGAGAAAAACAAGGGAGGCCTGCATCACGAATTTTCCTATGAGACAAGCGGCCTGGAAAAAGAGCTCTATGACAAGAAAGTTCTCCTGGTAGGAGCAGGAGGCGTAGGAACATATATAGCAATGAATTGCGCCCTTTCAAATTTCGCAGAGATGCATATCGCAGATCACGACACAGTAAGCATATCAAATCTCAATCGCCAGATCCTATACAGGGAAGACGATGCATTCAACAATCATAACAAGGCAGAAGCAATCTGCCAAAGATTGAATGAACTGAATCCTGCCATTTATAAGCCAATCCCCCAAAAGATCTCAAAACAGGATGAATCCTGGATAAGAGCTGAAAACTACGACCTCATTTTTTCAGCTCCGGATAACCCTTCCACTCGAAAGGAGCTCGATGAAATAGCGTTCTCAGCAGGGATCCCATTGATAAACGGAGGCATCACTCCCTTTTCCGGTATCATGGAAAGATATATCCCTGGAAAGACAGCCTGCCTCAATTGCCAAAACGATCATTACGAGGGACAGATCAGAAGCTTCAATGAATACCTGGAGACCTTAAGCTGCGCAACAATGCAGGAATCAAATGTTGTCGTGACAAATGCTTTCCTGGGTTCTCTTATGACAGAAGAGGCATTGAAATATTTCAACGGAAAAGACCTGCCATATAATACAAAAACACACTTTAGTATTGAAAACAATTATAAAGTAAAAAACACTCCTGTACCCCGTTGCACATATTGCTCTGACAACCCTTGCGAATGCCAGGGAACAATCACACATGAAACAAAAAGAAAGCAGGTGTTTTGATGAGAAAAAATATTTCCAACATACTTAAGAAAAAAAAATTCACAAACCAGTCCATTGACCAAATGTTTGATACTATCACAATACCATCCCTGGTATGGCAGAAAGCAAGTCTATATGCAAAATTGATATGCGAGGTCGCAGGAAGGGACCTTGAATGTGGAGGAACCCTTGTAACACCAGTCCAGAGGACTGATGGAATTCCAACAGACATACATTATAGTTATAATCAAACGGTTGAGTATCTTAACGACTTTCTCTCAGTCTCCGGCGCACCTGAAACTAAAAACCAGAATTTCAAGGCAATTGGCATGTGGCATAGCCATTCTGATGTAAAAACCCATCCCTCCCCTGATGATAATGCTACGCTGAAAGAAGAGACAAATAATTTACTTAACCGAAATATCTTTAGGCTTTATGATGAGAAGATACAACATAGAGCATTTGTAAAGAACTCTGATGGCAACATAAAGCTACAGCTTCAGGACAATTTCGGAACAGAGATAATCCTTCCTGATACAAGCCTTGCAAGCATCCCTGATGAGCCAATCACGATAGAGACTAAAGCTGCAAAGGGTGTAAGTTTCTTCTACAGCCTTGTAATCAACAAATTCACATTTGACAAGATTGAACCAAAACCGTTAGAGGATTACCATATCTATGTTGCGCTGGAGGATTTTGAGAATCCTGGTAACATATTGCCATTTGAAAAACGATTCAGGACAGTAAACATAGCTGACATGGATGTGGATTGCAGGATTGACCTTGATGAGATGGTCAATGATATCCTTGACAACACTATAACCAATGAGAGGCCCCTGAGAGAGACAGTACCAAAACAGTTTGTAGTCCCTTCAGAATTGAGAAAAAGATACACAGAAAAACAAATAGAGCCATCAATCCAACCTGAGGAACAACCACAAAACATCTTGCTTCGCACACTCTACAACAAAGCACAGTCAGCAAGCGACATGAGCCACCTTATAGACCGCTGCATGAAATATATCCGCAACAAATCCATCCCGAATGATATCACTGAAAAACTTCAACAGCTTCCATACTTCAGAGATCTACAAAAACAAAAAGAGCAGTTCAAGGATATAATCTATGACATTGATAAGGCTGACATTGATAAATCAGAAATTGCAGACATCAAACCCAGACCTGGAATTGAGAGCTATATCAAAGAACACAAGAAAAGACAAGATGCTCCAAGCGATGAATCCCAATACTCCAACCAACAGGAAAAAGATATACAGGAACTGCCAATACAAGAGACTCAAATACAAGAAACACAAGAACAAACACCTCAAGACTCATACATTAAACCAGAAGAAACACCAAAAGAAGAAATAACACCAGAAACACCGATAGAAGAAACAATAGAACAAAATCCAAAAGATTCATACGTTAACCCAATACAAGAACCTCAAATACAAGACACATACAAGCCAACAGAGGAGATACCAGAAGAAACACCTATACAAGAAACTAAGATACAAGACTCATATGTGAATCCAGAAATACAGGTAGAAGAAACAATAGAACAACAAAATCCAAAGGATTCATACATTAAACCAGAAACACCGATAGAAGAACCAATAGAACAAACTCCACAAGACTCATATGCAAATCATTCACAGTACTATAAGGGACTTGAAAGATTAAAGGATCAAGGTATCATTACCGATGACATTTGGCCTGAATATGAACAACCCTACCAAGAACAATCCAGCCAAACCCAAGATGAAATCCCTCATCAAGAAGAACTTGAGGAAATAATTGGTGAGGATTTTGACATGAGATTCATAGAAGAACTTAACCAGGGGTTAAAAAGATCATATTCAAGGATGTATTGTGAACAGCTTCTTGACCAGATAGACGAATATATCCTTCATATACAAGAGACTGACAGGGAAATTGGTGAGATAGCTAACAATATAAAACAGAGACAAAAGGATATCGCTGATAAACATACAAAACTCTATGAAAGAGTAAAATCCCTGGAATCATATCTAACGTGAGATTGAATAAAGGGTTTGCTTCACAGCATCCCTTTCCTGATAACTCATATCATCAAGCCTTGATTCAAGACAGTCGATCATTGTCTTTGTTGAGGGAGCCATATCCTCTTTTATCGCAAGCCGCTTACCGCTCTCCTCATGGACTAGGTAAACTTCACGCCTTCCCTTCTCATTTATCGAAAGATCAACATAAAGTCCTCTTGGATCATTGAAATACTTCTGCTCAACAGCCACATTATGGTGCAGGAAATAATCCTCTAATCTGTTTATGAACTCATGGTTCTTCGCACCAATATAACAAGCGAAAACAAGTAATCCGAGAGACATCTTGGATGCCATCATTGCCTTGAAAATATATTCTCCCATTCCCTTACTTTCTATCTCTAATCCCATGGATTTCTCTTTGAAAAAGACCTTAATATGCTTTCAGAACCAAGATACGAAAATCTTTCTGGTTTGACTAAATTTTTTTCGGAAATTCATCCTAAACCAATATTAAAAATTGAAACCTCCGTCCCACAGGTGATTATATGGGAATAATTGGAGGAACGCTAAAAGGAATTGCTACAATAGGGGTTGTGGGTGCTTTAGTGACTTATGTTGACCAGACAGACATGACTGACTCTATGGTTGCCATGATGAAAGGGCAAGCGCCAGTACACTACACTTACGAAAAGAATCTTCAAAACATTGAGGAGATTACAGGACGCGCTCAGAAATATCATCCCCGTGTTGTTGATCTTGCAACAGGCATCATGAAAGAAGAGCCTATCCAGTACGAAGATCAGATCCTGGAGATTAACAGGGCATATACCAAAAGAGGGGGAGTAGAATCTGCTTTGAAACAGTTCGAGCAATTGGACCGGGACATCAGGCAAGAGCTCATGACAAGGAACCAGAAAAACTACATGAAAAATATTTCAGAAAATATTTACGAGAATCTGAAAGAAAAATTAGACCAGGCAAAGGATTACATGAGGTGAAAATATGAGTATAGATAAAAAATTGGACGAGCTAAAATCCATAAATGGTGAAGGACTACCACAAAAAAGTTCCAAAAGAGAGACATTCAATTCAGCATGGCACACACTTCACAAGAATACCAAGCGATTTCCGGTAGTCGTTGACAAGCAGAAATCAGTACAGGAATTCACCCAGGGGCTGGACGATCTATGCAACAAGTACGAACGCATACAGAAGAATTCAAAATTCCCTTATAAGCTCATAAGAAGGAAAAACGGTGTTAGTGAAGCAGAAATTGTGGAAGAGATAGAATCAAAATTCTACACAGGCTACCAGCTGATAAGCGCGCTTGTTGCAGACAACGAGAACACAGCCAAGACAATACAGTCAAAATATTCAGAGATCAAGGCCAGCATTGAGGATTACGCAAAGAAGATCGATGAACGATACGAAAGGATAAAGGAATCAGAAGCCCTCTTTAAAGAGCTAAAGGAACTGATGGAACAATACGCTGACGACGGTATCCCGGAAGACATGGATGCACTGCAAAAGCACCACAAGTATGAAAAGGAATTCATGAACCAGGAAAGAAAGCTTGCAAATGATGTCTACGAAGCAAAGATATATGTCGGTATGCTGAAAAAGAAAAGAGACCACGCTACAGAACTGGAACTTCTTTCAAGGATAAACAACCAGCGAAGTTCTGACCTGAAAGAATTTGCAGGAGAGATGAAGACAACCATTGACTACCATCAGGACGTGCGCCCGGCAATGGAGAAGATAACCCTTGACTCAGAGATAATAAAGGACATGTATGGCGGTCTGACACGCTTCAAGCGAATGAACAACTCCATACAGTCAGGCCAGATAGACAAGGCTAACAGCGCAATGAAGATCTACAACGAACAGAAACAACAAAACGAAAGCGAAGAGAAGAACCTCATGAGCAAGCTGGAACAACTTGAGCAGAACCTTTACAACAGCAAGCCTGAGTTTTCAAGCAAAGACCATGACCCCATATAAGCATATGCGTGAGGTAGTGGAAAACCTATATGCCCTGAAGAATTCCAGCCACGGACTCAATGAGATAATAGAAAAGCACAGTGACTTCATCGAGAAAGTGTCCAATCTTCAGGAGCTTTTTTCCATGGCTCCATGGACAGTTGTAGGTAAAGAAGGATTCCCCGCAAAGGAATCCATGCTTTATCTATATGAAACCCTTCCTACCCTTCCCAGGGAAAAGGCTGACATAACAGGATGCATTGAAGCGATACTTACCCAGGATCAGAAACGCTTCAATAACGAACGCAATGATTACCTTAACGCAAGGATAGCCGAATTAAGTGAACAATTGAACCTTCCTAAGATCAAAGAGATTGAAGGCTCACGCCTCTACCAGTTCACAGGCAAATGGGTCTCATATGACATAAGAGCAGATAAGAATCATTCCTGGGACCATTCTCATTTTACGGACCTTAACAATCCTGCATACCCGGTTAACAGGATAGAGCGACTGACCATAGGGCCTGTCTACACTAGAGAGAACGCTTTGAATTACGATCTTGGTCCTGCAGAATCAATCATGGCAGTGAAATATGAGGACGTGACATACCAGAAAAGACGCTCACTGATGAAGACTGTCAATATACCAAGACACAATGAACACTTTCTTATCATAACCAATTCAGACCTTGACATATACGACAATGCGGAGGTACTAAAGAGATGAAAGTCGATATGCTCCAGCAGACATTAAGGGAAATAAAGGAACAACCTCATCTTATGCTGGATGAGACCTATATGCTATATGCATTTAATCTCTCAAAAAAGATTCATGATCTTTGTGAATCACCTGTAAAGAACAAGCCTCACATTGAATTCTTGCGTGACGTATATGAAGAATTCTCAGTAGACGCATCACATATATACAAGACACTTTTTGAAGCAGACCAACAGATCAAGAAAGACAATGAATGGTATGAATCAAGCCTTGCAAACCTCCAGACCTATGCCTCAAGCATGCTTGAAGCAATGGATGAACAAAAAACCCTAAACCCTCCTGATAACATACACCCAAGATTGGAACAGATCCTCAATAGAGAAGAAAGGATAACTGAAAGAATCAATGATGGCACCTACACTGCAACAGACTATGCAAATGCAGCAACACTCTTCGAAAAAGAGGTTCCTGCTGAATACAATTACAGCCAGCGCAGCACAATACCTTTTGCGCTTTCAAAACTTCTGGGTATGTATGAGGACGCAATCATAACAATAGAGGATGATGTGTTCATATGGTATGATACCAAGAGGACCATCCCTGATTGGAACATCCAGAAGACAGAAGCCATTGCAGAAAAACTCAATTATGAACCAATTTTCAGAGAAGGTGAGACCTACACCGCAATACAGCTATTCGATAAAAGCAAACAAGGTTAGCTGGAACTCTTTCTTGAACCTGTATGCATATGTGCCCCTTTTAGCGCCCTTATAACCCTCAGTCTTTATTATCCTGTATTCGACCTGATCACTTTTCCTGAGCTTTTTCAGGGCAACAGAAACTGACTGCGTCGACATGTCTGTCTCTTCAGCAATCTCCTTGACAGTAAACCACCCGGAAGAATTATTATATAAAAAATCATAAACTTCTGGCTGTCCCATAGTACATATTGGTAGTATCTCCTTTAAAATATTTTCCTTTTGACCTCTATAGAGATTGCCTTGCGAAGCACCCTTATGTATCTTGGACATTCAGTATATTCAAAACCCTCAGAACCGCAGTAAGAGATGATTTCCTCTTTTGTTTTCTCGTCTTCAAAAGGGACAACAACAACAATTCCCTTCCTGTCATGATGCAAGGACAGGAAATCCTGTTTTATGTCATCACAAACAGCATACAATGCCCGAAGCCTTCTTGGAAGCTCATGCAGTTTACCCTCCAATGCCCTCATATGAGAATGATCAAAACTCTCAGCTACAGAAATATCCCCTGCGATAAGACCACCATACCCCACATCAATAGCCTTTCCCTCACCAAACGAACAGACTATTATATCAGCTGCATCAGGGTCAAATATCTCTTCATCACCTATGCAGCCTGAAACATCAGCAATCACAAGACAATCCTCTTTCTTGCATATGTCATAGATCCTCTTCATGTCCTGATGCGCGAAATATCCTGCAGGCTGCTCATACAGAAGTGCTGAAGCATCCTTCGCTTTTCTTGCGAGATCGTCCAGATCGAATACTGCATCATCTGTCTTCACCTCAACGCATGAAAGTCCAAGCTTAGGCGGGAACTGCTGGTATGTAAGCCAGCCCCCCTGGTCAGGGATAAGTATTCTCTCCCCTCCTTGTGATCTCACATGCTTGAGTGCCTCTTTTATTGCGACATTTCCCCTGCTGGTAAGTACTACAGGTTTGTTTACCAATCTTCGCAACGCCTTCATCAGGATACGAGAGTATTTTCCTATTTTTAAATCCTTAGGCGAAGTTGCCTCTCCTTCACGTATTTTGACCCATCAGAAAGATTCACATAAGCGATACGATTCTTGGTGCATGCATAGACCAGCTTGTGTATCTCGACCTCAAAACCCAATCCAAAAAGATTCTGTATGCATCTCTTCTGCCTCTCGCTAAGTTGCTCATGCCCGAGCTTGCATTCCACAAACTTGAAGTGCCCCCTATAACACAAAAAATCAGGCATTCCGTGCTGCACCTCGCACATGTATTGAAGTCTTTCAAGCATCTCCCTGTCCATGAGCCTTTCAAGCTCCCGGTACTTGGTCTCGACCGCAGGATACATCTCTGTCCGAAGACAATGCAAGAACCCGCCCCTATATACACGCCAGCCATTTGACTCAAGCTGCTTTTTTATCTGTCTCTCAGAAAGTCCTCTCTTGACACGATAGTCCCTCTGCATGGGAATGTAGACATGCTTGACCCACATATATGTAAGGAACCAGACACCATATTAAAACCTTACACCCAAATGTCCACTGTCTTTTTTTACCGCCATCAATATAAATAAGGACTGATTAATCACCACCATGTACTATGATACGATCGCAAAGGGCTATAACGAACTCTATGGTGAAGAGCAACTCCGGAAGCTTTCAGTCATAAAGCAAAAGCTCCAGGTTTCTCCATCTGATAAGCTTCTTGATGTCGGTTGCGGCACTGGAATCTCCATGGACTGGCCATGCTCAGTGATTGGCATAGACCCAAGCATAGAACTGATAAAGCAGGCAAAGAATGCCATCTGGGCCTCTGCAGAAGAACTGCCATTCCCTGACGATGATTTTGACATTGTGATATCTATCACAGCAATCCAGAATTTCACTGACATAAAAAAAGCCCTAAAAGAGATGAAAAGAGTAGCAAAAGATAGAATAATAATCTCATTCCTCAAGAGGTCCCAGCTAAGAGAATACATTGAGAGTCTTTTGAAACATGAATTTTTTGTAGAAGACATAATTGAAGAACCAAAGGACATCATATTCTTTCTTCGAAAGCCTTATAAATAGAAATCCACTTCTCCTTAGTAATGACAAACCCAATCACTGACAGATACACGATCAACGCTAAACTGGAGTCCATAGATCGCGGAACCCTGTTTGATAGAGATATAACCGAATACCTGGAACAAAATTATGGTGTATTATTCGGAAGAGAAAAAAGCCATGAACTGTCAGTGCCTGAAGAATTCC
>JAWOGQ010000097.1:0-3328 GCA_046496745.1 Candidatus Woesearchaeota archaeon
GGGGTGCTTTCAGGATCGGTCTCTGCAAATACCGGATCTTCTGGTGTGAGGGTGAATGTGTATTCCTCTCCAGGGGTCAGATCCATTATCTTTGTCCATGAGCCGTAACAGGTCTGGGTATCAAAGATATATTCCTTGCATTTGTAGAGTTCTGTCCCCTGGGCTATTGATGTGACATTTGCTTTTGTGAAATTGACTCCTGTCGGGTCTATTGCATATGCTTTCTTGGTTCCTTTCCTTATGGATGAAGGAACATCTTCCATCTTGAGTTGTGATTTCTCAATATCCTTTATATTGTTGAAGACAAGCTTCTTGATGGATGTTTCATGAGGGGTCACTTCTAGCTTGCCCTTGTCACTTCGCATGGCTGCAGATACTGCTTTGCCTTTACTGTCCAGGATCTTCAGTCTTGCAGGCTTGTTTATGTCATGCTTTGTGCCGTCAGTGTGCACAACATAGATGTTTTCTAATGTGAGGTCTGGCGGGATCTCTGCGATATAACGCGTTCCTCTTTTTATTGCTTCTATGTCATAGACATATCCATTGGTGTCAACCAATTCGAATCTTTCAACATTGTCCGAGCGGGTCTCAATCAGCCTTATGTTAGCGTCTCCGCGTTTGATTGTCTTTGTTTCACCTGCAATATCTATGGTGTACTCATCCACCCACAACTGTGGTGTGAACTCTACAAGGCAGCTATCCTGGCACACTTTTTCAAGGATTGTCGCGTTGTTTATGTCACTCACCTTAACCGTGTAACTGTCGTTATGTTGTGTTGCTGCTATTATCTTCTCTCCCATCACAAAAGAGTCGTCTACCTGTATGCCTGCCATTGCGGGTGTTGCAAGCAGCAGCAGTATCCAGATCAGATTAAGGGGTTTCATCTGGTATCACCCCTTTTCTTCCTGATCCTGGATAGAAGCAGGGATACGTTACGAGGGTCCCTGCCTATCGCTGCAGCAATCTCCTTGTTCTTCAGCCCTGATTCTTTCAGGTACTCTACAATGGCTTCCATTGAGCTTAGGACCCGGTCTGAGAAGACGGTCAAAGGGATTAAAATCCGGGTCGCTTCAAATCTGTAGAAATTGGTTCCGAGCTTTTCGGAGGCTCGATTGTAGAGTGTCCAGACAGTCCGCTGGTCGCGGGAGATAAGTGCTGCAATCTCTGAAAATGATAGTTTTTCTGATTCTCTAAGATGGAGGATTAAGCTTTCGCTGAAGGATAATTTTCTGTTATGGAAGATGGAGGAATCTACATAGAATTCAGAGGACAGAGTATTTTCTGGTGATGAACGCGAAATTTTTAATCCCTAATTACATACAATGTAAGTATTGCTTTATAAATTTTACTATTAATTCAGAATTAATCTTTGCTTTTTGCATACAATGTAAGTAATTTTTTATAAATCTTTTTATAGGTTATAGAATCAGGGTAGTATTAATCCTATGGAGGAATCCTAGGAATGATTTATAAAAACCAGAATAAACTATACAAAAAGGTGATATAATGGATATATTGGCTTTTGGTGTCTCATCTTTTGTGCTTCTGATACTTTTTTTTGTAGTTGCCACTCTGATAGTATGGATATGGGCAATTATTGATATCATCGTCTCACGTCTTGATGCGGCGGAAAAGCTCTTATGGCTGCTGATTGTACTCTATTTCCAGTTCATAGGCGCCATCGTTTATCTTGTGGTCGTGAGAGGGCTTAAGAAAAAGCTCGTGCATAGCAAGAAGAAGCTGGTCCGTCAGAACAAGGTGATCGGAGGGGTTGCAGGAGGTATTGCAGAGTACCTGAATATCGATGTGGCAATAGTGCGGATACTTTGGGTCGTCATAACTGTTTTCACAGGGTTATTCTTTGGAGTGGTCGCGTATCTCATCGCCTGGGCGATCATACCTGAAAAGAGATAAATCTCGTTTTATAATAGTTAGTTTTTTATATTTATTTTACTTTTAGACATATGGGGTGGTAGTATGGATAATAGCTTAGACTGGATCGCTTTGGTCCTTGTGATTGTAGGAGGTCTTAACTGGGGTCTTGTTGGGCTTTTCCAGTTTAACCTGGTGGATTTCTTGTTTGGTAGTATCGCATTACTAGAACGAGTGATCTATGTCTTGGTAGGTGTTGCTGCATTGTACATGATATACTATGCAGTACGCTGATTTTTTTATTTTTTCCAGAAGGAAGGAATACTGATTCCTATCTGTTGGAGCATTGATTCAAGCTTAAAGGTAGGCAGGCCCATGACATTATGATAGCAGCCGTTTATCTTCTCAATGAATAAGGCTCCTTTTCCCTGGACTGCAAATGCTCCTGCCTTGTCCTGGGGCTCTCCAGTTTTTACATAAGCTTTGATGGTTGGTTTGTCTATTCTTGCCATCTTCACCTGGGTCATCTCATAATCAGTCAGGGTGGTGTCCTGGTTTATGATCGCTATGCCTGTGTATATCCGGATAGTCTTTCCTGATATCTCCTGGAGCATATTTTCTGCATCTACTGTAGAAACTGGCTTGCCTATGATGCGGTCGGTGACTACAATGGTGTCAACGCCTATGATTATGCCTTTGTTCTTCTCTGCAACATCCTTTGCTTTTCCATGCGCAAGGCGCATCACAAGGCGTGGAGGTGAGAGTTTCAAATGCATCTCTTCTTCATAATCAGAGGGGATCGCAGTATATGGTATGCCAAGCTTCTCCAGGATCTCTTTTCTTCGTGGGGAGGATGATGCAAGGATTATCGGGTGCATGTTTATGAAAAGTTGGTTCTTGTTTTAAAATCTATTGATTATAGGGAGTTTTTCGAAGAAATAAGCATCATCGAAGGCCGATTAGTATCTCTATATAAGGTGAAAGGGGGGAGTCCCTTACGGGGATGTCACCTCTTTTTAAAAAAGAAATCAGGCCGAAGTCGATGCCGGAATTATTCGAAAAACTCGATTATAGAAAGATAATTAAATTACGTGGTATATGTTGTTCTTATGGGTTTGTCAATCAAAGATGTATTGCTTAATGGAGAGACGACTAACATTCTTATTGAAGGGACAAAAATTACTCATATAGGTGAGTTCAGGGATGCAGAAGAAGTAATAGATGCGAAGGGCATGGCAGCAATCCCTCCTTTCATAAATGGTCATACTCATGCTGCAATGACTTTGTTAAGGGGATTTGCAGAGGATCTTGCGCTTGCGGACTGGCTTAAGGATCATATCTGGCCATTGGAAAACCAGTTGACTGAAGAGGATGTTTATGTCGGTGCAAGGCTTGCATGCCTTGAGATGATAAAGACAGGCACCACTTTCTTTTGTGATATGTATTGGCATAGTCA
>JAWOGQ010000044.1:0-3822 GCA_046496745.1 Candidatus Woesearchaeota archaeon
CAACATCCTTAGCACCAGCATACGGGTCCTTTTCAACAATAGCCTCTAATCCCATCCATTAACCACCTCTGCAATGGAACCCTCCTTGGTGCTATAGCTTCGTGAGACTGTATCGAAGCCTTGAACTTGCTTTTCTTTTTGCGGAGTAAAGATCTTAAGCGGTTTGGTTCCACCGGTAGCAACATGCTCAAAAGGCGTATACACCTCAACCGCATCTCCAATAACATCTCCCAGATAATCAGCCTTTTTTTGCCCGAAAATCATGGGAATCTGTGAATTCTTTTTCTTCCCATTAGCATTTTCAAGTGAAAGTGATACTTCATCAGCAAACGTCACGTTAAACGAATACCGCTCAAACAATTTTGCAACATTATCAACATACTGTGGATCAGTCTTTGGAATCAATGTAAAGGCAGCATACCCATTTGTAGAAAGTAATCGATTCGATTCCATGATTATACGTTCAACATCCCTGTCAGTATTCTGATTATTGTAATGCAACGCATTACAACACGCAGCAACATCATAATAACCTGGAATAAGTCCTGTATCCCATGCCTGCCTGTTAAAGAACCGAACTCCCTGCACTCCTTCAGTGGCAACTACTTCTGCACCCAGATCAAGCATTGCCTGCATCCCATCAACACAATCCACATACCTTTGCATCCCATATTCATGAAGGACACGGGCGAGACAAGCAGGTCCAGACCCCAAATCAACTATTCGTTCTGTTGACACACTATTCTTATCAAGCGCTTCCAGGAATGACGCTACTATCCGGTTGGATTCAGCAGCAGTCGACACAGCCCATGAATCAACATTCCTGTAATCAGTAACAAGAAGACCCAGTTTTGATGGATCATATTTCTTGCCTTTCAACTGTGAAAGGCGGTTGATATGCTTTCCGAAGTAATCAGAACCAGTCTCCTTTTTTGATATAAGGCTGCTATGTGTCTCCCTTGACGAACCTGATTCACCATCCTCATCAAGCAATTCCAACGTATGCTCATCAAGTGGAAGTGCCCTTCTTAACGCTTCCTGTATGATAAGATCCTTAGAATGTCGTATTTTATATCGATCAAGATCAATAGTTGTTGGTGTCCAGGTTGACCTGAAAGACACATTATATTTTTCCTCCAGGTCCATGACTTCACGAGTCATCAAGTCTTGAAGATTATCACTATGCGACACCAATGTATTAATGCGAACCGGCGCATTTTGCCCAATCCTATGTGCCCTTCCTATTAACTGGATATATTCTGCAGGAGTTATCTGCGGTTCCATTATATACATGTCTATTTCCTTATCACCACAAGCAAGACTAATCCCTTCATTCAAAACATCTGTACAAATCAGGACCTGATATTTTCCCTGTCTGAACTTGTGCGCAAGTTCCTGCTTTCGCTTGAATGAGTCATCTCCATCAATGGTGCAGATGGATCTAGGATCATATACTCCCCCTAAGTTTTGCTTGATATTATTGACTACATCTTTTTTCAAAGGTGTATAGATGATTACCTGTTGGTCATCATTAGAGACATCAGAGACAATGCTCTCGATTTGCCTTACTTTACTATCCATAAGGACTTTTCTAAGCTGATACAATTTGGTCCCTGCAAAAGCAGAAGGCTTCCATGCCTCAAAATACTTGGATTCCTCCTCTTCATTCAACTCAACATGAAGCAAATCATCAATAGAGTCCGATTCAGTAAGTGTAGGCAGACTGAACAGTTTATTGATAGCATCTTTAGAGATGTCAAACCACTGTTTTCTCACCATCACATCACGTATTGCATTGGGATCAAGAGAATATTGATATGGCTCAGAACGATAGCAGGCAAAACGGGGGTCATCAGGATTAAGCATATAGAAAAGGAATCCAAGATCAGAAAGCTTGTTTGGTACAGGAGTTGCGGTAAGAAATAAGGAATCAATATCTTTTGTCTTATCAACAATTTCAGCAAATGCTTTTGCACTATTTGTCTTATAATTTTTCAAGCGATGAGCTTCATCAAAAATCAGGAGATCAGAATCTCCAGATAACTCCATGATTTTTTTCCAATATCTGTTTCGGGTATAATTCTTATCAAGGCCAAGCTTATCATAATTTATAACAACAAAACCCTTTTCTGTTATATCCTGAAAATCATCATACTTTTCGATGACTGTCACATCCTGTGAATCCGCTCCTTTAAGATTAGCAACATACTTATCAACCTCTTCCTGCCCCCAGACTGAACGCATGGTCTGACCTGGTGCAAATATCAAAGCCCGCCCTTTGGTTCCTCGCTTCTGGTCTTCTAAAAGTTTCTTTGTTACTCCAACAAGTGTCTTACCAGCACCGGTCGCATCAGCACAAAGCACCCTCCGGCTTCCGTTCTCAACCATCTCATAAAGCCTATTTGTCTGATGAAAGAAAAGATCCAAATCAGATTGGCTGTTCAATTCTTGTGAGTAATCTATAAGGTTCTGGATAGGTTCCACGACAAGTTTTTCAAGGCTACTCTCACCCATCTCTGCCCGGAGATCATCAGGAAGAGACCCGATGTTCCCATTGTATTCAGCCTCTCCTTTTTTGACATAATGACGAACCAGAATCTTTGCAATCAATTCATCGCTTGCGATAGCATCAGATGATTTCTGGGCAAAATCCTGGATAAAAGAAGGCACATCCGGTGCAAGATTCTTGATCACCCCCAGGTTCATGACAGGCATCTCTCTAAGTTGATATGCAAGATCACTTTCCTGGAAAACCTCCTTAAGCCCTTCATCAAGTGACTCATACATCTTGCGGGCAAACCCAGATGCAATCTGCTCATCCTCATTACTATCAATGATATTACGAAAAGATAAATACTTCTTTGAGTAGTGGCTTTCTTCAACCGTATCCTGCAAAAGCCTTGTCTGTTCCTCAGTAAGAAATGCCTCGGGAGATGAAACACGCAGGGCTTCACCCTGGCTTTCAGTTAGTATACCTTTTTCCACAAGCAAAGGTCCGACTGGACCTGAATAATTCATGATAAGATTATGATGATCAGGATACTTTGATCTAATCAAATCCAGCAACCTGTCAATACCTGCCTTTGACATTTTAAGGGAAGAGAGAAATGCCCCTTTAAAAAGCTTTCTAGTTTTAACTACTAGAGGATAGTGAAAATATTGGAGCCTGATTTTTAAGCCAATGCTCCATAAGAATTCAAGGCAATGGCATCAACATTTAAATATTCCTGAAATCTCCACAGGTGCTGACTTTGAGTACTGAACAGATTGAAAGGTGGACAGAATATATCAAGAACCTTCGTGGAAAAAAGAACATACCAAACTGATTGATGCCCAATTTGCCAAATCAAAAGAATTCTACGATAGACTCGCAGAGACAAAGAAAGGAAGACAGAAGATAATCGAGATATTTGGCATAAAAAACAAGAAAGGCTTTCCTAAATTGTTTTGAGTATTTACTCAAAGATTACCATCTTGTAATCTAACTCCCCTGGATTTCCCCCTGAAAATAACCTGAACATGAAGGATACCAAAATTGCCTACCCCCTTCAACAGACTTTATAAGGTATTTTCATAGGAGGTGGTACTACCTTTTATCTATTGAAGAAATTGTGTGAATATGATCTCATCGCTTTTCTAAAACAAGCATTTAAACAGGATATCCCAACATATGGTGGATCTCAGGGGTCGATACACTTCGAAGCGATCAAGGAACAATAACCTTCGCCTCAGCTGATTCAGGCCAGGCAGACATCCAGACCAACCACGGCGTGCTGCAGACAAACTTTGAGAACGCAGTCGACGGCTACATCATGGATGATG
>JAWOGQ010000068.1:0-3772 GCA_046496745.1 Candidatus Woesearchaeota archaeon
ATCATGAGATATTGGAGATAAATGTTACAGTAAGAGAGTTTTTCGAACAATTCCGGCATCGACTTCGGCTTGAATTCCTTTTTAGAAAGAGGTGACATCCCCGTAAGGGACCTCCCCCTGTCACCTTATATAGGGATAGCTGATTGGCCTTCGTAGCACTATGCTAGTCATTTTTTCGAAAAACTCACAGTAAAAGAAATCTTTATAAATCGACCCCTGCCACTACTGCCAATGGACAAAATATTCACGACCCACTTTACAGTCGGCAATCCAAAGAAACCAAAAGACTTCACACTAGATGACATAATCTCAACTGTAAAGGAATGGGTCCTCACAAAAAGAGAGAATGAGTTTGGCAATCTGGATTTTTCTCATGAGATCAACCGTTGGAGAAAGGACAGATGCTATGTATCCATACTCAATT
Organism: Candidatus Woesearchaeota archaeon; assembly: GCA_046496745.1. Taxonomy (GTDB): domain Archaea; phylum Nanobdellota; class Nanobdellia; order Woesearchaeales; family JACJVW01; genus JBNJGT01. The sequence continues at coordinate 425 of JAWOGQ010000068.1, forward strand.
TCACCGATGAGGAAAAGAGGCATTTCACCATGAGGTATGCCCATCCCGGTTTCAATGATACAGATGAGTTCATAACAGACATTGTCCTTCTCCAGGATGACGAGATCTCCATGTCCACCGTTCTCCAATATGGTGATAAGAACGTAAGCCCAAAATCCATACCACGAACTAAACCAAGGATAATCTCTGATGTTGTAAACAAGTTCGGAGCAACCAAAGGGGATCTTCCGCTTCCATCAAGAGCAATCAATCCTTCATATGTATCAATAGATCATGTTGCGCATATCCTTCAGGATACAAGAGACAAGAGAGAATACCCCATTGTCTACGTGAGCAGGGACAATTTCAACCAAGTTCATATAGACCCCGAGAAACTTTTCAATAAGATGAAAGGTATTGGTGCACTCATAGTTGAACCTGACAAGGAATTTGGAGAAGAACTTCAATCGCGCATGCCCTGGTCACATAGATGTTTTGGCGGTGCAGTCAGGGTATACTGGTCAGATGACAATTACAACCGGTTCTGGACCAAGCAGACTCTGACAAAGATAAAAGAGAAGCATTATCTCAACAAAGAGATTTGGCCTGTTGAACAGGTAATCTTCAACCACATAATTGAAAACCTGAATTATCAGACCCTGCCAATGGATCTCAGGTATGATCTCATCAGACTGAAGCACTCAAAAAAGCATATCAATGACATGAAGGCATCAGGTTCTGACTGGGAAGAGATTGCTGGTTGCTATGCGACAGATAATGACATTCTCAGGGATCAGCTGGATAAGATAAGCAGGGAACTTGACAGCATGAAGCACCAGAATTATGCCCTTAAGCAGAAGTTAGCTGAGAAGGAAGATAAGACCCAGTTTTCCACTGAGGTCCAGGCACGAAAGGTAAAGTTTAACAGCCTTACTGATGCGGTTGATGATGCAGCTCAGCGGTACGATCGGCTTATCATCCCTGACAAGGTCATGAAACAGGTAAAGGAATGTGAATTCAGGAGATATGATAAGGTTTACCTTGCACTGGAATGGCTTGCAACAACATATCATGAATTCCGAACAAGCCCTGCTCCAATGCAAGGCGTTGACTTGAACGGTTCCTGCTATTCATACTCCGGTTTCAACTACAAGAAAAAGCAGCATCCCATAACCACCAGGAACAAGAAGTTCGCATCAGACTATGAGATAGAATATGATGGCAAGGTATATGAGCTTCAGAAGCATCTTGCAATAGGTAACCAGAAAGACCCCAAGAAGACATTGCGCATTGCATTTGAATACGATCCTGATCCTGACGTGATAATCATAGGCTACCTGGGTACCCACCAGCAAAGCAAACTATCAAAATAGTAATATCCAATATAAGAAATTACTTGAGAAAATATTTATAAACAAACCCAAATTAACCGACCAACATGATAAATGCTATACAAAAGCGGATGAATGAAAGCCTCATTTGTATAGCTATGCTTGGCGCAGGCATACTTAACTGATTCTGTACACACCATGCCGTCATTTGTTATGTTCTTTTTGAAAGTATATTGCGGCATGAGTAATCGATAGGTGATTATCATGGCAATACCGCACAAGGAGATGCGCCATATCATAAAAAAGAGACTCACTGGTCTCACAGGTAAAGCACGAATCAAGGAAATCGAAAGAATCCAGAAGGAACTTCCAGGCTTCAACACAGGCCAATACGGCCTGATCAAGAAGGAGCTTAAAGAAGAGATAACAAAGACAAAAACCCGCAGTAGCGTCCAGCATAATGAGTTTTACAGCGTTCGAAAGGAAGGCCACCGCCAGTTCTGCCTGGTGGGCCAGCCAAGTTCAGGCAAAAGCTCAATTGTCAAGGCACTCTGTGGCTTGCAGACCAAGGTAGCAGCCTACGCTTTTACAACATTGAAGCCTATCCCTGGCATAGTGAAAGTCAACCACGCAGAGTTCCAGTTAGTTGACCTGCCAGGCCTCGTTGAAGGCGCATACGAGGATGTTGGCAAGGGCCGCCAGTTCATTGGCATAGTCCACGGCAGCGACGGCTATATCCTTGTTGCAGACCTTACAAAGCCAGTATCAGAAGTGAAGAAGATAGAAGCGGAACTAAGTAAAGCAGGAATCGCAAAGAAAAGGATAATCGTGGGAAACAAGCTGGATTGCGCACCCATTGATCAGCTCCGGCAGGCATACCCTGAAGACATTGTTATAGGTGTAAGTGCTGAGACAGGCGAAGGCCTCGATGAACTGAAAGACAAGATATGGGAGATATCTGACCTTATCCGCGTGGGACTTGCAGGAGGCACCTCCATACATGAGACCGGAACAACTGTCCAGGAAGTCGCAAGATCCATCCACAAGGATTTTCGTTTCACAAAAGCGAAAGTCACCGGGCCAAGCGTGAAGTTTCCCAACCAGACAGTGTCTTCCCAGCACGTCCTGCAGGACACAGACAAACTTTATTTTTGATTTTTTTCCATCATTACAACCCAGAGCAACATTTATAAATTTGCACACCGGATATTTCCATAATGGCAATTGCTGATACATTGGATCTGATTTTTATCAGGGATCCAGGCAAGCGAATCTCAAGGCGTATCAATAGGAATATTGAATTTCTCAAAAAGAATAAGATCACCCCAAGGGAATGGAAATGGGAAAAGAAAGATCTCGAAAAAGAAAGAGAAGTTGATGAGGAACTGATAGCTGAGCTGCTAGAAGTATACAACAACAATAAGATCTTCTTCACTGATAATCTCCTGGAATATATTGAGAGACTGAAGGAATTGAAAGATATCTTGAACGACATCCTCAAGTGCAAGGATTATAATCTAGGACAAAAAAAAGTCTATGATTTTCTTGGGAAACTGAATTCCGTCATCGATGAGCTAAATTCAGACATCAGGATTGATAACACCGATCTGAGGAAACGGGTGGATCACATCCTGAAATATGAACCACAAATGCAAGGTGAAGACCTAAAGACCCTCATGAAACGCAAGAGAATAGCTTTTCTTGCATATCACTACAATGAGTTCCTTCTATTGGAAAGAGCCATGCAGAAATCAAATAAGAGTGACAGGATGATCTATTTCCTGAACCCCGATCTTCTCATCGAGTCAAACTGGAACCGCTTCATCAAAGCAATAGACTATCTGATGAAAAACAATACCAGAGTGCTGGATGAATTATGGTCAATACAGTTGAATACCTCAAGAATATTGAGGCTACCCTATCTGATCAAATTCTTGCAGCAACACCAGTTTCACAATATCCAGGATTTCTTATGCAAAGAATATCCGATAGAGTTCCTTGAATGGCTGACAAATCATCCCCTTGAAAAAACAGATTT
>JAWOGQ010000043.1:0-5967 GCA_046496745.1 Candidatus Woesearchaeota archaeon
AAGAAAGGTGGATCTTATATTCCCATCCTTGAGAACTGTGATGAACAGGTGATATAAAATGAGAATAGGTATAATCGGATCAATGCAATTTACAGAAAAGATGCTTGAAGTGCGAAATACATTGCGTGAACAAGGGCATGATGCATTCGTAACTGACCTTCATGCGGCAATGATCGGCAAGAATGATGAAGAGATCGAGGAGATCAAGATACATCAGAAGAACAATATGGATGCTATCCGTGAATTCTGGAACGCGATGCAGGGTGCTGATGCTGTGCTTGTCCTGAACTATGACAAGAACGGGATCAAAAATTATGTTGGCGGTAATACTCTTATGGAGATTGGTTTTGCCCATGTCCTGAACCAGAAGATATACCTATTGAATCCTATTCCCGAGATGCCTTATTGCAAGAGTGAGATTTATGCAATGAAACCGATAATCCTGAATGGAGACCTGAGTAAGATATAGCTTGTATAAGATTGGTATAGTTACAAAAATCTGCTTTGAATTCAGAAAAAAATTATAAAAAATTCCCCCTAAGGGGTTGATTCTTTATTAGAATGATTTATTCCTTGCTAACGTTGACTGCTTTTGGACCTCTGTTGCCTTCTTCGACTTCGAAGTCAACAGCATCATTATCTTGCAAAGTTACTCCTTCTTTGAGACCTGTCAGGTGCACAAAATATTCTTTTCCATCTTCGCCGGCTATAAAGCCAAATCCTTTCATATCGTTGAAAAATTTTACGTTTCCTTTCATTTTACTTCCTCCATTTCAACGTCTAAACCGCTTCCTTGTCGCCTCTATGTCACATGAACCGCAATCCTTGCACATCAATATTGTTGTGGTCTTGGATTTCTTTCCATGTGAGTAGTTCCGTCTGCTCTTTATGTTTGTTCCCTTACAGTTTTTGCAATTCATCTTGTAACCCCGAGGAGCCTACGCATCCCGGAATTCATCTCTAAGAGAACATGGGTCTTAACGTGAAACAGCTTTTCCTCTCATTGTTTATAATCAGATTTCTGATTACATTAGAGGGCAATATCTCTCTCTTTTTAAAACCTTGCATTCGAAATGATTAAATATCTCCACTTTGCTCATAAAAGCATGCTAACCTTACTTAATGAAGGGGACACTATCGGCATTGTATCTCCTTCTAATATCATGACAGACTACAAAAAAGGCCTTCTGGACAATACTATACAAATAATAGAAAAGATGGGCCTTAAGGTAAAGTTAGGGGAGCATGCCAGAAGCATAGATAAGTATGGGGTTTCTGCGGGTGAGCCAAAAGAGAGGGCTTCAGACATAAATCAAATGTTTCTTGATCCATCTATCAAAGCAATCTGGTGCGCACAAGGAGGAGATACAGCAAACCAGGTGCTTGAGTTGCTGGACTATGAGGCAATCAGAAATAATCCAAAGATATTCATCGGGCTTTCAGATAACACAACATTGCTTAATGGAATCCACAAAAAGACAGGGCTTGTTACCTTTCATGGCCCTGATGCAAAGGCTGGTAAAACTGATGAATACTTTGATTCAGAATATAGCCATGAGGAGTTCAGAAGAAGATTCATGGAAGGAAGCAAAAGCATAGGAGAGCGTGATTCTAAGGTCATCAGACCTGGGAAGGCTAAAGGAATAATTCTTGGAGGGAATCTTCGGTGCCTGTTGAAACTTGCAGGGACGGATTATATGCCTGACTTTACAGGTGCAGTTTTACTTTTGGAAGCTTATAGCTCAGACATCAAATCAACACTCTTTCTACTGACGCAGATGCGGCAGATGGGAATCTTTGATAAGATTGCAGGAATTGTAACAGGTCATATCTATGGGATGGATACAGAGAAGCAATATGATAGGGAAGGGAATCGTATTCGTTTCGAGGATATCCTTTTAGACATAACATCTGATTATAGTCTCCCTATACTCAAGCTGGATGCATTCGGGCATAAGTGCCCGAGCACGTTTCTTCCGATAGGGGCAATGGCTGAACTTGATTCTGGGTTCAGGCTCACAGGGTCATTTCATAAAGCTTAAAAATACCAAAAAATCCTTGTTGAGCATGAATCAAATAAGAACAGTTTTATTACTCGGTCTGTTAAGCGGATTGTTGCTCATAGTAGGCCAACTTGTAGGCGGGCCATCCGGGCTGACCATCGCCGTGATACTGGCTGTAGCCATGAATTTTGGGAGCTACTGGTTCTCTGACAAGATTGTGCTCAAGATGTATAAGGCACAAAAAGTGGATGAAAGAACTCATCCGCAACTCTATAAGATGGTGCGTGACGTGGCACAAAGGGCAACCCTGCCCATGCCAAAGGTCTATGTGATACCGAGCCAAAACCCTAACGCTTTTGCCACAGGAAGGAATCCAAAACATGCTGCAGTGGCATTCACAAAGGGAATAATGGATCTTTTGGATAAGGAGGAGCTGAAAGGGGTTATTGCCCATGAGATGTCACATGTCCGAAACAGGGATATCCTTATATCATCCATCGCTGCAACACTTGCTGCTGTGATTTCCTATGCTGCCATGATGGCAAGGTGGGCAGCCATATTCGGCGGTTTCAGGGATGATGATAATCCGCTGGAATTTATTGTCCTTGCATTGATGGCACCTATAATTGCTTTCCTGATCCAGATGGGGATTTCAAGAAGCAGGGAGTATCATGCTGATGCAAGCGCAAAGCATATCCTAAACTCAGGCGAAGGGCTTGCAAGCGCCCTTGGGAAGCTGCATAGCCAAAGCAAGAGGGTGCCTATGGATTTCGGTTCAGAAAGCGGGGCAAGCCTTTTCATAGTGAATCCTTTCAAAGCAAAAGCCCTGATGAATCTTTTCAGTACACATCCTCCGATTGATGAAAGAATCAGGCGTCTTCGTATGGCTCATTGAAAAGATCTGATATCTTCTTTGCTATAACAGGACCTACTTTATTTACTTTCTTCAGTTCATCCTCGGAAGCATTGGCAATGTTTCTGATGGTTGAGAAATGGGTAAGGAGGTCTTTTGCAAGCAAACCACCTACTCCGGGAAGGGAAGAGACGAGATGTTCCTGCTGTTCTTTTGGAGTGAGGGGCTTGCGGTCAGCTGAAGGGGTAAAATCAGAAGATTCTGCCTGTTCGCGTTTTGCTACTATGAAAAGGAGGTCTGCGGTCTCCTGGCTTGTCCTGGTATAGAGAACAGGAATGCCAAAACTTACAGTGATTGTTGCGAGCATACCTTTGATTGCATTAGGATGGACGTTCCTGAGTGAATAAATGTCCTGATTACCTTCTACAATAATAAGAGGTCTGGAAAAACTGTTTCTTAAGTCCTTGACTTGAGAGAGAAGCCTGCCATCCACTATTGAATCAACAAAATCAGGAGCGGTCTTGTACTCTATACCTACTCTTTGTGATAGAACGTAATCTGCAATCTCGAGCTTTTCAAGCTGCATCTTTGTGCCGCTGTCAATCAGATTCTTGATGACTGGAGAGCCTTTCTCACGATAATCGGCAACAATCTTTACATTGTCTTTCACGTATTCAGCAAGGCTTTCCTGGGGCTTGAAATTCATGTTCTTCTTCAGATCTTTCAGGGCGCTGTACATTCGCTTCTCCTTGTGCTTCGTGGACCAGCGATAGGTTACATCCCTTGTGTTCTTTGCTATGAGAACATAGACAGAACCCTTCTCCTGCCTGCCTGTCCTGCCCCTGCGCTGCACATGACGGATTACTGAGGGAACAGGCTCAAAGAAAATAACCTGGTCAACCTTTGGGATGTCAAGGCCTTCCTCTCCTACAGAGGTCATCACTATGGTATTGAATTTCCCTTCCCTAAATTCATCCAGCATCTCAATCTGTTTTTTTTGGGAGAGGCCAGTTCCTGCTTTTTTCTGCTGACCAACAAAGACCTGAGGGATTATCCCTTCAACTTCCGAGAGTGCCTCGGAGACCTGTTTTGCGGTGTCCCTGTACTGGGTGAATACTATAAGCTTCGCTTTTGGATTTTGCCGGAGGAGAGAAATTGTCAGGTTCTTCAATTCAGCAAACTTGGGGTGCTCAATGCCATCCTCTATAAGGCTTTCCACAAGAATATAAGCAGACTTCCAGTTACCATCACGAGCCAGATTCTGGACTGCTTTCACTTTTGTGGACCTTGCTTCTTTCATCAGACGGTCCATATAACTATAAAGGGATTTGACACCCTGGGATTCCAGGAGTTCGACTGCATGATAGATTTTCATGGCTTCTGCCACGAGGGAGAGGGACCTTAAGATGGGAAAATCCTTGTTTCCCTGGTTCATCTCACCGACCAAATGACCCTGAACACCCAGTAGCTCTCGTTTTGAGATATTCTGGACCGAGTTGATGAAGCCGTTTTCCTTTATAAGCGAAAGCTTGTCTTTCAGAGCAGTCTCAAGGTATAGCTTGCAGTCAAGAAATCTTTTGGGAAGGTCCACTTCCCGATAGGAGATGTCAATCTCCTGAACATAGGGTTTCACATCCTCATCATCATAGGTACGGATCTCGATATCCTCAATATGAAGGTTCTCACATACCTCTTTTATCTTCTCCTGGTCGCCTCCAGGGGAGGCAGTGAGGGCAAGGATGCGTGGATAACGGGCTGTACGTGTGTACATCTTTGCAATCCAAACATAGGCGTAATCCCCCACAGCACGGTGAGCCTCATCAACACCAAGCAAAGAGACATCCTTTAGGTCGATGCGACTGGAGATTATGTCGTTTTCCAGTCCCTGGGGTGTACTAAAGATTATATTTGCTTCCTGCCATAGTTCTGAACGCTTTTTAGGAGAGATATTACCTGTGAATATTGCCATGTTTTCTTCAGGCATGTCAAAATTCTCTTTGAACACATCGTAATATTGATGAATCAAAGGGCGGGTAGGACCGATGAAAAGGATTTTTGAGCCAGGGTATTGCTTGAGCCTTTGTGCTGCAACCATAAGGAAGACATTTGTTTTTCCCAGCCCTGTGGGAAGGACTACCAAGGTGTTTTTTAAGGCGCAGGTAGAAAAGATGGTCTCCTGGTAGAGACGAGGGGTGAAATTGATCATTGGATGCAGGAGGTATCTTTTTTTTATATAGGTTGCGTGTCAATGTCCTATGGAAAAAGGTAGAAAAGGAGCACCCCTATAAAGATACTACTGAAAGGTTGCAAAAAAGTTTATAAATAGATAAGTTTTCTTTTTGAAAATGAAGATTAATGAACAGGATTATATCGTTGAAACCAATGCAGAAGCTATAGCCCATGGATGTAATGCCAAAGGCATCATGGGGAAAGGTGCTGCTTTTGGAATAAGCAGATTCTATGATATTGACATGTTCCTAGATTATCGAAATAAATGTGAATCAGGATTCTTCAGACCTGGCAGAATATATTCCTATGAAGAACCAGGAAAACCAATACTTTACAATCTTGCAATCCAGAATAAGCCAGGTAGAAACGCAAAGGTGCATCATGTATCTAGCTGCCTGGAAAAACTTGCAAGGGATATGAGCGATAGAGGGATCTCATCTCTTGCAATAACTCCATTGGGATGTCATAACGGTGGGCTTAATATGGAAGAAGTATTAGATAGCATAGGAAATCATCTTTCAGGTTTTGATGTGACTGTATATACTGCTAAAGATCAGATACCCTTAAACATTCCTGAAACTCCTGATAATGTAGTCAGGGTCCTCTTCTAGTCATGCCTTGCTCTTTTGCGGAATAGGCTTCATTTATCTCTTCCTGATATGCTGTAGCATAATCATCTATTGAAAAGATTCTGACAGGTAAGCCTTGTACAAGCTCTTTTACGTAGGGGATCAGCTCATTGAAACAAAATATCTTGTTTATATAAGATACAGGGACAGGTTGATCTATAACCAAATCCCGTGTAAGCTTATTCTGATGAATCAACTGTTCCTCAGAGGCCAATATCCCACCTAACAGCATGCGGTTCCACATGATCTTTTG
>JAWOGQ010000100.1:0-12684 GCA_046496745.1 Candidatus Woesearchaeota archaeon
AAACCAAGGGATCCAAAAGAGAACATACTCAATGATTTCGTACTGATGAGGATATTCAGCACAGTGCCTTTTGTAGTGCTTGGAACAGTCTCGCTTTACATATGGTATCTTTACCGGATGGATGATATTGCAGCAGCACAAACTATAACATTCGTCACGATTGTGCTGTTTGAACTTTTCCATACATTCAATGCAAAGTCATGGAACGATTCCATATTCCACAGGGAAGTGTTTTCAAATAAGATGCTTACTGTAGGTGTGTTATTGTCTTTGGCTTTCACTGTCATGCTTTTGTATGTGCCTTCTTTGCAGGACATATTCGGGACAGTGGCATTAGGGGTATTTGAATGGATACTTGTACTTGGGGTATCATCAAGCATAATCCTTTTCATAGAATTCAAGAAGTACTCTTTGAAGGTTGAGATGGGAGAACAGGAGAAGCTTCATGTATCTTAGAAAAATTTATAAGGCATTATTATAAAGAATAGATAAAAGGAGGGTTTTTCATGGATGAAGCACTTGCAAAGCGCATAATATCAATCATTGTCATTCTTGGTTACATTGCATCGGGATTGTCTTTTCTCGCAGGTATGGTTGTAGTAGGATTAGGTTTTTTTGGAAGAAAAATACTCTATGAATTTGTGGTCTCAAACATGCAGGGAGTGATGGTTGATGTCAACCACCTGGTGAATCTGATGGGGAGCACAATGGTAATTGCAGGAGTATTCGCGATCATATTTTCCCTTGTGGGAATATTAGTTTACTACTCGCTTGCAAGGTATCATAACTGGGCACGATGGATAGTGATCATAGGTGCTGCGCTGGGAATAGTTATCCAGCTTTTCCTGATGAGTGGAATATTTACTGTCATCTGCCTTCTGATATATGCTTTCCTGATATACTTCTTTGCATTTGAGCATACAGTAAGGGAAATATTCGAGAGTAAAAGTATTGATACGATGACTTTTGCGGACCTTGGAGAATCAAGCACTGAGATTGTTGAAGAAAAGCCAGTGGAAACAGGTGTAACTAAAACAAGCAAACCTTCAACTAAGAAATCCAAACCATCTACAAAGAAGACATCTGCAAAAAAGACTAAAACAACAAAAAAGTCTGCAAAAAAGTCAGATGGCAAGAAGGCCGCTAAGAAGACTACTAAGAAAACAACAAAAAAGTCGGACAAGCCTGTGACTGCTAAGAAGACTAGCAAAAAAGCGGCAACCAAAAAGACTAATAAGAAGGCAGCGACCAAGAAGAAGGCAGCGACAAAAAAGACTACGAAGAAGGCTTCTACAAAAAAGTCACAAAAAAAAGAGAAGTCAGCTAAAAAGACAAAGTCCAAGAAAAGGTAAAAATGAAGATACTTATTGTTGACGATTCTTCGCTGCAGCAGAAAATCATAAAGGATAGCCTGGTTCAGCTGGGTTATTCTGATTTTGTTTTTGCAAATGATTTTGAGTCTGCACTAAAGGTATATGATGCGCAGAAACCTGCTCTTGTGCTGCTTGATATCGTAATGCCTGGAAGAAGCGGTGTGGAAGTGCTTGCAGAGATAAGGAAAAAGGGAAATACACCTGTGATAATGATCACTTCCATCTCGATGCAGATGTTCCAGGAGGCATTGCAGAACCTGAACCTGCCACGTTCAGAGATAAAGATCGAGAAGCCGGTTTATCTTACTAAACCCTTTACTGTTGATGGTCTTAAGTCAGCACTTGAAGAAGCGCTTCAGAAGTGAACTCCTGTAGATGTCCCTTTTGTATGGCTCGATTCTTATGATCTTTGAGTCGATGTTTTCTTCTTTTAACACTTGTTCAATTCCCTCTGTGAAATTGTGCTGGTCATGGCCAAGGCAGATTGCAGCTGGACGGTACTCTCTTATTGCCTGGTACTTGTCTGTTCGGGAACCTAATTCTGCGAATGGCACTTCCTTTAGGACATGGCGCAGCCTTTCCTGTTCTGAGAAATGAGGTTCTCCTTTGAGCTTTCTGATTGTCTCGTCACGGGCGACTATGGCAACGACTGTGCCGTATTTTGCAGCTTCCCTGAAATAATAACGATGGCCTTCGTGAAGGCAGTCAAAACAACCGAATACCAAAGAGACTGACTCCATCCTGGCTTTCAGTTTCCTGAAGGCGCGGGTCCGCATGCTATCCTTTTTCTCTTCACCGAATGTCTTTTTGGTTCCATCGGGAAGAAAGATGGGGTCAAAACCGAATCCTGCTCCACGGGGTGGTACGATTGTTCCGGAAATCTCTGCCTTGATGTAGAATACTTCATTATTTAGCCTGACACCGAGCGTGCATTGCGCGGTTGCGGGGCCTTTGAGAATATCAGCAATCCGTTCAAGAGATAATGCTTTAAGCATCCATTTGATAAGGGGGCCTGGAAAACCGTCACGGTCAAACAGGGAGATGTCTTCAACTACAATGTTTTCTTCCTTGACCTGGGAAAGCTTATGCTCGATGATCTTTTGAGGGTCAAGTTCCTGGATCTCTTCCAGATCAAGGTCTTTTCTTTCAAGCTCCGGGATTATCTTTTTGGCTTCCCTGAATTTGTTAGAGTTTCCGGTTATGAATTTCATTGTGTAAGTTCTGTATCTGGGTGGAAGGCATACCAAACACTCCAGGGTGCTTCGATGTAACCTGGTTGTGGACCTTCAAGTTTTAGGGTGGCCTCTGAGGTCTCTATATGACCCATTACCCTTTCATTAGGTGAAAGGAGGTTGCTTCTTCGATTTTTTGGGAATTGAGTGTGGGCGTTTGCAGGGTAAGGGTTTATGGAGTATTTACGGATATGGCCTGTGTCATTGAGAAGAAGGCTTTTTGGGTAGGTTCTTTTCCAATCTTCCCAGGTAGTAATCTTTGCAGCAATAGTATCCTGTGAGTATGTGAACTGGCTTATGAGTGTGCCATTACTGGTCTCGAAAATGCTGTTGCCGTTCAGGGTCTTTCCTGAGGCATGAAGGGTCAGACCATGATATCCCATGACTGTCTGTGCAAGGGGACAATAGGTGAGAGAGAAATCCTTCTCATTCACTACCAGGTGCCAGGCCATCATGTTTAGAGGGTATGCGCGTGGAATATCTGTAACTATGCCTATGACTTTGGTGTTGTTTGGTATTGTCGGATTAGATGTGTAAGATGGGTCATTGATAGGGTCGATCTTTCCGCTGCTTTTGATGTAGGTCTCTTTTTTCTCCTCCTTTTCTTTTGGTTCCTCTATCAGGATCGGAATCATCAGGAGAATGACAATGATGATAATAAAAAGGTACTTCATGCCTGAAGGCATGGTTCCCTTGATTTATTAGCTTTTCCGTCTCTTTATCTCTTCATGGGCTTTATTTATGTTCTTCTGGGTAACTGTAACCTTGTCTGTTGCTTCGCGGATTGCATTCATGCCTGCCTCACGTGTAAAGCTTTCAAGGTCTGCACCACTCCAGCCTTCTGTCTCTTTGATGTATTCATCAAATGAGCCCTTGAGAGGCATGTTCCTGCTATGGATTGCAAGGATCTTCTTTCGCGCCTCTTCGTCTGGAAGGCCGACTTCTATCTGCAGCTCTATCCTACCGGGCCTTAAAAGAGAGGGGTCAATGAGGTCGGCCCGGTTGGTGGCTGCTATGACTGTAACTTTCTCAAGCTCTTCGATTCCATCTATCTCTGTGAGGAGCTGGTTGACCATACGCTCAGTTGCATCGGTCATGGCTGAACCACGCACTTTTGATATGCTGTCAAACTCGTCGAAAAATATTATTGTAGGTGCAACCTGCCGCGCTTTCTGGAAAATCTCTCTTATCTTCTTCTCGCTTTCACCAACCCATTTACTGACAAGTTCGGGGCCTTTTACAGCGATGAAATTTGCATCTGCCTCATTTGCCACAGCTTTTGCAAGTAAGGTCTTTCCTGTTCCAGGAGGACCATGAAGGAGGACACCTTTTGGAGGCTTGATTCCTGCCTGTTTGAAAAGCCCTGGCTTTTGGAGTGGTAGTTGTATGGTCTCTGTCAACTGGCGTTTTGCCTCTTTCAGACCGCCTATGTCATCCCATCTTGTCTTTGGCTTATTGATAAGCACTTCCCGCATGGCTGAGGGTTCGACCAACTGAAGTGCGTCCTTGAAATGGCGCATGGTGACCTGGATTCTCTCCAGGACGTTCATGGGAACTTTTTCCTCGAAATCCTTGAGGTGGGACACGTAAGGTTTGAGGGTTTTCATGGCAGCTTCCTTGCACAGTGCTTCAAGATCTGCGCCAGTGTAGCCCAGGGTCTTCAGGGCAAGGTGATCAAGGTCCACGTCATCTGCAAGAGGCATCCCACGGGTGTGGATCTGGAGAATCTCTTTTCGACCTTGTTCATTTGGGGGGTTTATCCTGAGTTCACGGTCGAATCGTCCAGGTCTCCTTAGCGCTTCATCAATGTCATCCGGCCTGTTTGTCGCAGCAATTACAACAAGGTTTCCCCTGCTCCTGAGCCCGTCCATGAGGGTCAAAAGCTGGGAGACGATACGCTTTTCAGTCTGGTCCTTTCCTTCGCCACGTTTCGGGGCGATACTATCTATCTCGTCGATGAATATGACTGATGGTCCGCTCTTCTGAGCCTCTTCAAAAATATCACGGATGTGCTTCTCGCTTTCTCCGTAGTACTTGCTCATCACTTCAGGACCTGCGATGGAATAGAACTGGGCGTCTGTCTCTGATGCCACAGCCTTTGCAAGCAGGGTCTTTCCGGTCCCAGGTGGTCCTGTAAGAAGCACTCCTTTAGGGGCGCCTATCCCCAGACGTTCAAATACTTCTGGGTGTTTCATGGGGATCTCCACCATCTCACGGATCGCTTCCACCTCTTCGTTAAGTCCCCCTATATCCTCATAAGAGATCTCGGGAATCTTCATAGCCTCGCTTTTTGCAGGGGTGTCTGAGATGGTGACCTTTGTCTGGGCTGTCACCTTGACAACCTGGTTAGGTGAGACTTTTGTCACCACAAAATGAAGGTGGGTACCCATCACGTCGAAGACAAGCTTTTGTCCTTTGATTAAGGGCTTGTCTATCAGTTTATTATGGAAGAAAGTGGTAGGGTCCTGGCTGAACTGCACCTGTTCGACAGGGGCAATGGTCAGGCTCTGGGCTGGCTTGTAGTCAGCCTTTGTCACTTCAACTTTCTCTCCAAGGGAAGTGTCTGAATTGAACCTGGTTGTTCCGTCCATACGGATTATGTCAAGACCTTCATCTTCAGGTCTTGATCTCCATACAGCAGCAACTGTTTTCTTCTTGCCTTTTATCTGGACGATATCACCTGTCTCCAGCTCAAGCTCTTTCATGAAGGCAGAGGGCATCCTGACGATGCCACGTCCAACATCCATTTGAATTGATTCTGCAACTGTTAATTGTGTCATTTTGACCTCCGTTATGCTATAAGTAGTATTAGCCCAATGGCTATAATGGTACCGTATACCCCCTTGTTCCAATCAAGGATCTTTTTCCCGTCAAAAGGGAGGAATGGTATCATGTTGAATAAACCTATCCATGCATTCAACTGGGTGCCTACTGTAGTGATTGTCGAGGGAATCACAAGGCCTGCTGTAAAAAAGGCTGCAGCAAGTATCAGATTAACAATAGGTCCTGCGGCACTGATCATTCCATACTCGGCCTTTGTAATCCTTCCATTGATCATTACTGCACCTGGAGCGGCAAAGACTATTCCCAAAGGGGATAATCCAATGGCTACCAGAAGCATCTTCTTGTCAGCCACAAAGTGTGAGATGCACCCGTATCGCTGGCTTACAAGCTTGTGTCCAAGCTCATGCAGGACAAAACCCATTCCTGCTGTCACGAGTGAAATAATAAGGACTTTAGCGAACTGGCCGCTAAGCCCTACCTGGGCAATGGTAAAGGCAAGGCCTATTGCAAGAAATGACAGGCCTAAATCCTTTACTTCATCTGTCTTGAATTGGTTCATTTGACTTCAATCTGTTTTCGTTTCTGCTCTATCTCCGGCTGCTTTTTTACCTTTACTTCAAGCACTCCGTTGTTGTAGGTGGCATCAACGTTGTCAATGTCTGCGTACTCTGGCAGTGAGACGAACTTGTAGAAGTTCATGTAACTTCTCCTGTAGCTGTCTTTTTGCTTGTCTTCATCTTTCTTTTCGACTGAGACCTCCAGTCCGCCATCTGTTGCGTTGATATTGATATCTTTCTTGTCTACCCCCGGTATCTCGAAAGTTGCGACAATCTCATCTTTTGTTTCGAAAAGGTCTGCTACCGGTTCACGGTAGTCGCTTTGCATAAGCTCTCCTTTTCCTGGAAGTGCACGCCTGGTGTCACCGAAAAAACTATCGAACATCGAATCCATCTCTCGCTGCATGCGCATCATTTCATCCCATAGCGATCGTCTTCTCATTTGTATCACCTCCTGTTGTGAATGAAGGCAAACTAATATATAAATATTATGAAAAATGTGTATTCTATTTCTTTTAAATAGAAATGGTTTCTACAATTAAACATAAGATTTATATATTATGGCTACAATAATACTTCTATGGTAACGCATATTTTCCTGCGAAAGATCAACCGTCCCAGAAGATCGAGGATGGATGATGAGCTGGAGTGGTTATGCGAGAGCCTGGGGTTTTGCAGGGGGCGTGATATAGACAGTATCTCAAAGCAGATAGTCTCATGTATCATGAATCCACGATACATCGAGGAAGGTGTCACTTCTGAAGAACTTGCCCGAAGTCTTGATATGCCTTTGTCAAGGGTGAATCACCACTTGCGGAACCTGATTGATGCAGGGTTCGTATACAGGGCAAAACGAAAGATCTACCTCAGGGGAGGAAGTGTGAAGTCAGCAGTAGAAGAATTAAGAAAGGATGCTGACCGCATATTCAACGATCTTGAACAGATCGCTGAAGAGATGGATCGCGCCTTATTCAGATAGTTCCTGCTTTAGTTCCTCGACTTTATTGGTCTTTTCCCAGGTGAATTCAGGTTCTGATCTTCCAAAATGGCCATAGCTTGCTGTTTTTGCATATATCGGTCTTTTGAGATCCAATTCCCTTATTATTTTCCCTGGTCGTGTGGGAAATACTTTCCTGACTGCTGGTATAAGGTCTTTTTCAGGGACTGTCCCTGTGCCGAAGGTGTCAATCTTTATTGAGACGGGTTCTGAGATCCCTATCGCATAGGCAAGCTGTACTTCGCATTTTCTGGCAAGTTTTGCTGCGACAATGTTTTTTGCGATGTACCTTGCAGCGTAAGCTGCAGACCTGTCGACCTTTGAGGGGTCTTTTCCTGAGAAAGCACCCCCTCCATGGCGTCCCATCCCACCATAGGTGTCAACTATTATCTTTCTTCCGGTAAGTCCTGCATCAGCCTGGGGTCCGCCGATCTCGAACTTTCCTGTGGGATTTATGAAAATTTTTGTATTCTCGTCCATCAGGTCTTTGCATATAGGGTTTATCACGTGTGTCTCTATCTCTTTTTTCACTTCTTCCTGGCTTACATTAACCTTGTGGTGCGCTGATACTACAATGGTATCCACCCTTAAGGGTTGATGGTTATCATCATATTCAACAGTGACCTGGGTCTTTCCATCAGGTCTCAGGAAATCGATGGTGCCGTTACGCCGAACATCGGTGAGTTGTTTTGCCAGCTTGTGGGCAAGGATTATAGGAAGAGGCATGAGCTCGTCGGTCTCATCGCAGGCATACCCGAACATGAGTCCCTGGTCTCCTGCTCCCTGGTCTTCTTTTGAGACCCCCTGGGCTATGTCTGGAGACTGGCCTTCGATGCAGTTCATGACACCGCATGTCTCCCAGTCAAGACCCATTTTCCCGTCGGTATAACCTATATCCCTGATTGCCTTTCGCACAACATCAGGTATGTTCACATAGGTATCAGTGGTAATCTCTCCTCCTACCACGATCAGGCCTGTCTTTGTGAATGTCTCACAGGCGACACGAGCATTCTCGTCCTTTGACAGTATCGCATCAAGGATGGAATCTGAAATCTTGTCGCATATCTTGTCTGGGTGTCCTTCTGTAACACTTTCTGATGTAAATAGGTAGCTCATATTATCCCTCCTTCCAATATCAACAAGCTATTCTCTTTTTATGTTTTGTGGACTTACGATAAATATTTAAATCTAGTAGACCTCCAGGGGACTGGGTGTTTTAATGGCAAAGTTTACAGACGGTATTGTATTCAGGACAATAGTAGAGATATTGGGGGCTCCCCCGGAACACATAGACCAATCACTGAGAGGGTTTGTCAAATCCCTGAAGGACTGGGAGGGTCTTCATGTAAGGAAATCGGATTATTCAGAGCCTCAGCAGCAGGAAACCTTGTATTCCATGTTTGTTGAACTTGAGATCGAGGCAAAGAATATCACTGAACTGATCGGTTTTTGCATAGAGGGAATGCCTTCAACAGTCGAGATCATCGAGCCAGAAGAACTGACGTTTGATTCACAGGCCTTTTCCCAGGCTATCAATGATCTGCAGGCAAAACTGCATGTTGTGGACAGAAGCCTCAAGGAACTGAATGCACAAAAAAAGGTCCTTGAAAAGAACACACATGCACTTGCAACAAATATAATCCTGGTTTCTTTGAAGGAAGGCAAAAAAACCCTTGAACAGCTCTCTTCAAATACAGGGATTGCAAAGGAGAAACTGGAGCAGGTCTCAAAGCAGCTTGTAGAACAGGGAAGAATCAAGGAGGCTGACGGATACTATTCACTATGAGCGCACAACAGAATCCCGGACTCAAGGCACAGCTTGAATCTATCCTTTTTGCTGCAGGAAAAGCGGTTTCAATCCAGGACCTGCAGAAACTATGCAAGGAAAAGCCTGAGAAAATAAAGGCTGCACTTGAGGAACTCTCAAAGGATTATAATGAGCATGACAGTTCATTGATGCTGGTGGAGGAAGGGGAGAACTATAAGCTCACGGTGCGTGAACAGTACCTGCCTTTAGTAAAAGATGTGGTGTCTGAGACAGAGCTTCCAAAAAGCATCATGGAAACCTTGGCAGTTATTGCTTTCAAGCATCCCATACTTCAGTCAGAACTTGTCAAAATAAGGTCCAATAAAGCGTATGATCATCTCAATGAGCTTGAACAGACAGGGTATATCAAAAGGGAAGCATATGGCCGGACAAAGAAGATACATCTGACCCAGAAATTCTTTGATTATTTTGATCTCCCTCCAAATAAGGTAAAAGAGGCATTTGCCAGCTTTGAGGCAGTATCAAAAGAGATCGAAAAACAGGAAGATATTCTGGAAGATCAGATGCAGAAGATACAGGAACAGCGTGCAGAAGAGAAAAAAGCTGCGAAGGTGGGTAATCTTGAGGTTTATGAAGCTGAGCCGGAAGAAGAGCAAGAAGAGAAACCCCTGGAAGTGCAGGTTTATGATACTAATACAGAACCCATGGGCAATGTGGAGATCATACGCGGTGAAGATGCGGTGAAACAGCCAGAGCTTCCTCTTGATTCGGCAACCCATGAAGTGATTGATGGTGAGCCTGATGAAGATTTGGATGATGAAGATACGGATTCAGATGAGGGGTCTGAAGATACAGAGGAACCTGAGATAGATGAGGATTCGGCTGATTCAGATATCAAGCAAAAATCATCTGATGGTCTGGGTGATGATTATGCGGATTCGGCTGATTCAGGAGATACTGATCCTGATGAAGGGTTTGGAGAAGAAAAAGATTCTGATGATGAGGATACAGATGAAACTAAGTTAGATGAGTCTGAAGATATAAAGGGTGACGCAGACCTGGATGATGAAGATACGGATGCAGAAGATAAGACAGAGGATGATTCAGACAAGGGAAAGTCAGATAAGAAAGAAGATTTAGAAGAGGTTTCATCACTTTCAGAAGATTTGGAAGAGGATCTTGAGAATAATTCATTGGTTTCTGAGAATAAAGAGGCAGAGGGAGATGAGCTCCTGGAGAAGCGGATAAAGGAGAAGGAGGAGGCTTTGCTTGGAAAAAAGTCAGAGGATAAGCCAAACAAACGTGATGAGGCGTTTGATTCGATCTCCCAGGATATAGAGGAACAGAAAGATGTCCTCGGAAAATAGGGTTGTGATAACAGTCAGGTGCCCGCATTGCAAAAATAAGATGAAATATCAGGCTGCGAAGCTGAATCGTCGCAAGGTATGTGTCTATTGCGGAAAATCCTTCAAGGTTGATTCAAAGACTATAGAATGAAAAGGATTCTCAGTGTTTTGGTGTTCATCTATGTGTGTGTCATTATAGGCTTGTTGTGGTATTATCGTTTTTCCTTCATTGGTGTGAATGCATGGTATATTCTGGGTGCAATTGCTGTCATGGCTGTTGCTCATTTTGTATTTGTCTTCTCATGGCGCTACATGCTTAAAAGGGTTGGGTTGAGTATCTCTTATAACAGGGCATTTAGTTACCAGTGCATGGAAGATGCTTTCATGTTCATGCCTGCAAAAACAAATTATCTTACACTTCCTTACCTGCTCTACAAAAAACATAAAATCTCTTTTTCAAGAGCATTTGGTTTTAAGCTAGTGTTGATTGGACTGGAATTGCTGTGTGCAATCACTCTGCTTTTGCTTGGAAGAATAGAGCTTCTGATCTACCTTGCAGTTATTCTTGCTGGGTTCTTCTTTGCGCATCCGCTTTATCGTGTCTTGAGCAGGATGTGGAAAAAACTTCCTAGGGCATCTTCGATGAAGGATTTTCTGGGTTTCTCTTATCTTGTGTCAGGCTATGGGCTGCTTTTTTTGTTCTGGTTGCTTGAAGGGGTAAGCTTGTATCTTATCATAAAGGCGTTTAACCCGGAATTTTCCATGCTTACGGGGATTGCAATCCATGGATTATCAACCATAATGGGTGCTGTATCCTTACTTCCTGGAGGGATGGGGGTTCGTGAAGGGACAATCGCTTATGTCCTGCATCTCAATGAGGTAGGGCTTGCTTTTTCAGTGCCGATCGCAATTCTCGGGCAGGTCATTACAGTCCTTTTGCCTGTGTTCTTGGGGTATGTGTATTACCGGGTTGCGAGAACTAATGTATGTGTATCATGAATGATGACATTCTCAACATCTGGGATTCTTATTTGTCTTGCGATGGTTCTGTCGGTCTTTTTTCTGCTGATATTTGAAATATTAAGTGTAAGATTTCTGTCTTTCTCAACTATAAGGTCAAATGAATAGCAACCCGATGAAATGGTTATTCCTTTGTATCTTCCGGTAGAAAGTGTCTGGATATCACCAGTCTTATTTGTTACTTTGTCTTGCAGGATAAGATATCCGTCTTCAATCCGATAATCAGAGAAACTTTCTCCTTCCATTGAACAATTGAATCTGGATGTATCGATGGGTAGTTCTTCTTTTGGGGTTTCTTTATCTGGTAACTTGATTGCAGGCAGTAATCCTATCTCAATCTTCTCTCCCTTTTCATCGTTCATTATCCTTTTATCAGAAGGGAATTCAAGTTCTTGTGCCCCGAATGCAATCCCTGCAATAGCTATGAGGATTAGGATGTATCTAAGGAAGTAGTTTGGATTCAGTACTACTTTTTTTAAACCATTCATGCATAAGATGAGCAGATGAGGGAATATGAGGAGAAGAAATGCAGTTTTCATGTTTTCCCAGTTCTCGTTTATCATTAAAAATCCCAGGAAGACTAATATACTTATCCATAGATACAAGGCTTTTTTTCCAAGAGTTTTAGTTCCAAAGAAAAAGGATGGTGTTAGGATCCAACCAAAAACGCTAATAAGTGTCAAAGGAAGATAGATGAACATAGGATAAGGGAAACCCTGGGTCTTCACAATTTGTGTGTGGAAAGGGTAATTCAAAGTTGTCTTGATCCCGAAATCTATTCCTAAGAAACTATGCTGGAAAGATGGCATGTGGATGAATCCTTCAAAGAAAAGGGGATTTCCATACAATATACCTTTGATAATAAGGAAAGGGGTTATTGCCAGGAGGCTTGCAGCACCAAACATAAGTAACCTCTTTGGTTTCATTAGATAAATAACCATGGCAGGTGCAAAAAGTAAACTTAAGGGCTGGATTGTGCCCAATACCCCGTAAGTGAGGCCTGCAATTGTCCAGGTCCTTTCATAGAAAAGAAGGAATGTAATAAATGTGATAAGAAACATGCCAAAGAGATTCCGGTCAAGAATAGGAGGGATAGATACAAGAAAGGATGCATTGAGCAAGATGACTGTAGCTATTGCGTAAACCCTTTGTGTGATGTTTTTTACCATCACATAGAGTATCGCTGAAGTCAACGCCATTATCAATGCGTAAAGCAAAGTATATTCTCCGAAAAGGGCTATGAAGAAAGAGAGATGTATGCCTGTTGCAAAAGACTCATCATTTAGAAAATCCTTTTTATAGTTTTCCAGGATATTGTGGTTATTCTTTTCAAACCTGTAGAAATCCTGGAAAGACCTGTTCAAGGTACTCATTGTTTCACGTTCTTCGAGAAAAGTCTGATTCTCATATTGGTAACCAAAGATATATTCCTGTCCAAGGTTCAGATATGCCCAGTTGTCATGGCAGTCAAACCTGTTTTGTGGAGAAAATGTCAGAGCACTAAAGGCAAATACCACAATCAGAACAAGAGAAATTCCCTGTATTCTTGGAGATTTGCTCCATCGAATTGCCAGTATAGTATTCAAGAGAATGCTGCAGACGATTAT
>JAWOGQ010000026.1:0-7886 GCA_046496745.1 Candidatus Woesearchaeota archaeon
GTAAGCGAAAGATGCGCTACCAGAAAGGATTTTGCAAGCAGGTGCGAAAGACGCCGCATAGAATTTCTCATTGAAGCCGAGTCCCAAAGTTTATAAATGAGCCATCCAGAAATATTTTTATGCCAACCAAATCTTCAGTTGGACTAAAAAAGAGCCTGAGTTTCAAAACTATTATCTTTCTTACAGTAAATTCCATAATGGGCACAGGAATCTTTTTTCTTCCTGCAGTTGGCGCAGGTGTCATGGGCACCTCTTCTATTCTTGCCTGGGTCATCCTTTCTATAATCTCCATCTACATAGCTTCCCTTTTTGGAGAGCTATGCTCAATGTTTCCAAAAGCTGGGGGTATCTATGAGTTCTCAAAACATGTCTATCCAAAACCTGTATCTTTTCTTATCGGTTGGAGCGCTCTTGTCGCATCTAACATCACTATTGCAATGCTCACGATTGGTGCTATCCAGTACTTATTGCCTTTTGAGATACTCTATCTCAAAGAACTTGTCTCGGTCCTGTTTATCCTGATCTTCAATTATATCTCTTTCAAGGGAATAAAGACCTCATCAACCATGCTTGTTACTTTTGCATTCATTACCCTTGGCACCCTAACAACAATAATCATCTCCAATTTTATCAATCTTGATCCCTCAAAGCTTGCACCAACACCCTGGAACATCTCCATCCTCTTGGTAACAATCTTCATGATAGCAGAAACATTCTTTGGTTGGGAATCTCCACTGTTCCTTGCAGAAGAGACAAAGAACGGACACATTGTCGTCCCCCGCGCCCTTGTGATAGGTACAGTTTTTATCACCCTTATCTCTCTTCTTCTGGTTGTGAGCTCACTGGGTTCACTTGACTGGCAGGTCTTTGCAGCCGCAGAAGCGCCATTGCTTGCCCTTGCAGGAAATAATTTCGGTGTCCAGGCAGTTGGAGTCTTTACGATCCTGATCTATGTCTCGCTGATAGGTTCAGTTGCAGGTTGGATAACAACATCTCCCCGTCTGATACTTTCTCTTGCACAGGATAACATGTTTCCCAAGAAGTTTGCTGCAATACATCCAAAGAATTCAACCCCTCATAATGCGATAATCTTCCAGACAGTAGTATCCATAGCCCTTATCTTTATAGGCTCAGCCAATTATCATGCCTTACTGGAAATGCTTCTTCCTCTTCTCATGCTCCTTTATTCTGCAGTAATCCTCCTTGTTGCAATACTGCGATTCAGGCAACCTGGCACAAAAAGATACTTTAATGCCCCTTTTCCCCGGACTGGTCCTTTTGTAATGATCGGTTTCTTTGGAGTCCTCTTTTATTTCTGGATAACAAATGCCCATAATGCCTTACAATCATTGCAACTGGCAGCAACCTTCATCTTGATGGGGTTGCCAGTATATCTTTTCATGCAGATGCAATATAATCCTTATGCAGTGAATGCTATAAATAATCTTTTTGCATATCTCAATCTTTACCTTGAGAGGCTGCTAGTTCCTCCAAGAATGCGTGTGGAGATCCTTGGTCTTCTGGGGCAGATGAGGGGGAAGACCATATTTGAGTTTGGCTGTTCTGTTGGGACCCTTACCAAGCACCTGGCTGAAGAGGTTGGGCCTGATGGGCAGGTCTATGCTACTGATGTATCCACCAAGAATATTTCCATAACAAAGAATCGTATACAAAAGGAAGGGCATTCCCATGTTGAGGTATTCCATGATCCTGATCATGTCGAGAGGGTGCATCCGGAAATTCCCAAGGTTGATGCGATCATATCCATAGGCTCGCTTGACAGTGTCGCAAAACCTGATCCTGTTCTTTCAGGTATGAATGCGCGGCTTAACTTTGGTGATCAGGTCTGTTTTGTTGAATATGACAAGTTCTTTCACGTGATAAGCAACATGAACTGGTTGGGAAATGATTCCATGATAAAGCACATTTTCCGCAGGAATGGATTCTTGATCAATATCAAGCGAAAGAATGGGTTGTTCTGGGAGACAGTCTTTATCTATGGAAAAAAGATAATGGAGAGTTCTCATGAGCAATTTGATGAACGGATTGATATTGAGGAGATCTATGATGACCGTAAGGAAATAAAAGGCCTTTATGAGATAGTGAAAGGTCATATCCTTGAGAGGAAAGAGAAGGTTCTGCTGGATAATAAAGGGTTGGTCTTCATGGCAGACCCCAAGCTTGAATCCATGAGATTTGCTGTGAACATGAAATACTTTGACAAGATCTTCAGCATATTGTTGAGGATTGCTGTGCATTATTGTCCTGAGGAGGGGGATATAAATATCGCATTATGGAGTGATGGTGAGAATATTGTCTTGCGGATGCTGTTTAAGATGGAGTCACATGTTCTGATTGTCTTTGCAGACCAGGATACCAATGATAATTGGGAGGGGAAGCGTGACCTGTCATATCTAAGGCGGCTTGTGCAGCTGGGTTATAAGGGTGATATGGATATAAGGCAGGTATCAGAGGAGGATGTGAAGGAGTATCCTGGCTACAAGCAATTCATTGTAGGAGAGTATGAAGAGCATAGTATACATGAGGGGGATCCATATATTGTTATTGATGTGAAAATCCCTCTGGAGCGGATTAATCCGTAAATTCTTCAGTGGCCTTGTAAGATTTTCAATATTTTTGTTACTGTTTAGGTACTACTAATAGAAATCTTAATAAAGGATTATTGTTTTTATATTGTTGATGGCAGACCCTCTTGAGCTTGAAGGACTGGTTCGCAAATATGGGCGACGTGATTTTCTCAAGACTTTGGGTGCTGCTACCTGCGGGGGCCTGGTTGCTGGTGGGTTGACTCATGCAGCACTTGGGAAAGGCATGGAGTATCTGGGTGAATTTGTTGATTCTATCTCTTCTAATATGCAGGAGTTTGTCCAGGATATGGTCGCTTTGCGCGGTACTTTGGAGAATGAGATCAGCAGGCATGCTGAGGTGCTCCAGAACCAGTATGAGTCTGGAAGGCTGGAATACCTGCGGGAACTGAATCTTGTTAGCGCACAAGAAATGGAGACATTTGAAAGGCTTATCGAGAATCTTGAAAATATTGAAGACCATTATGGTCTTTCTGAGCGGTTGCGCATCTTTAAAGGAAGGGTTGATGATAGGCTGTCAAGGATCGATGCTTATATCGAGGAAGAATGGTGGAGCAAGGTTCCGGGTCTTGATAAACTCAATGATGGAGTGCGTTCACTTTTCGGAAAACCTACTGGTGAAGATGGGCGGCTTTACAGGCAACAGATAAGGAACAGGATGCATTACCTGGCTCAGGTCTATGAGATCAATTGGGAGAACAAGAAGGCACAGGAAGTTGTTGCTGACCAGATAACTGATTGGCTTGATGATAATCACCTGAGTAGGGATGAGCGGGAATTGCTGGGATTACTAAAGGAAAATTATGTTGATACAGGGAATCCGGATGGGTTGCGGGAATTTATCATGAATTATGATTCGCGGGGAAATATGTATGTTGAGCGTGAAAAGCTTGAAGCACTGCAATCAGGGATCAGGTCTTTAGAGGAAACTATCTCTGTATATAAGGAGGATGTTTTCATACTTGAGCAGTTGCAGGAAAGTTACCAGAGGGGAATCTCTCTGAAACAGGAACTTCGAAGCCAGACTCCCGAAGAGGTTGATTTCTATAGGGATGCATATAAGACTCAACTTGAAGAACTTGAACAATCGGTTTCAGGAGTCATCGAAAAGATTACTGAGAAAGGTTACATCACTCCGGAAGAACCACCCTCTTCAGCGATACAAGCAAGGCTTTCTCCTGTCCGTAATGGTATCTCTATTGGGATGGCAATACTAGGAGGGCTTTATGCTGGGATGAAACGTTTTTCGAAACGAAAGGAGCGAGCATATTATCAGGCTGGAAAAGAATTGGAATCTGCCTATAACAGGCTAGTGGAGGAACGAAATGAAACTTGAAAACTGTCGTCTGATCGAACCATTTATCTGCAATGAATCTGATACAGTCGTTACTGTCGCACAGAAGCTTCGGGCCATAACCTTGAGGCATATTTTTGTTGTTAGGGATAAATATCCTATAGGGATAATATCTGTCATGGATATCAATAATCGTGTAGTTGCAGAGAACAAGGATCTTGTTTCAACGGTTGCAAAAGATATAATGTCACAGCCTATTGATGTTTTCACCGAGGAGGATGATATCGATTCGGTTGCGACGAGAATGATAAACAAGGGGCAGGCAATGAATGCTGTAGTGAAGGATGGTTCGATGATAGGTATAATCACATTGCATGAATTGTTGAGGTTGAAAAATGAAAAGGACTAAATTCATACATAAGCACCTGGATAATCTCCTGGAAGATTACGACATCAACAAGTATTTTGAGGAGAATCCTCATCGTTACGACGAGTTGATGGATGGTCTGCGGGATTCGCTCGGGAAAGCATATGATTCCTATGCGAAAAGCTATTTCGAGGAGAAAGGGCTTGGGTCTTATGTCTCGAATTTTCTGAGGAAATCCGGGTTTGTGGCTGACACTCTCGCGACCTATACCTTCTGGACGATGGGAGGAGCCATGGCACTCAAGCCAGTGGGGTTCGGCTTGAAGACCATTGCAGACGGTATCGAGGGAACCCATTATGCACGGCATGTGAAGAAGGGTGAACTTTCAGATCATCTTACTGATGATCTTTCCATTGCAGGAGAAGGCTTACTGGAGCGTGTCGTGTCCTATCTTCCCTTGGGTGTGGGAGAGGTTGCGGATGTCATGCGTGGAACCAAAAAGTATGATACGCGAATCGTGAACCAGGCTTTGGGTGCGAGCAAGCGTGAGTTCATCAAGCAGTTCGGTGAGTACAAGCCGCAGGGTCAGATCATACCTTTGGATGAGTTCAGGAATCCCCAGTATAATGATCTTATTTCAGATTACAGGAAGGCAGCCTGACCGAGTTTTTGGAATAATTCCGGCATCGACTTCGGCTTGAATTCCTTTTTAAAAAAAGGTGACACGTTGCACACAACACCTCCCCCTGTCACCTTATGTAGGGACATCGGCCTTCGTAATAATGATGCATCTTTTCGAAAAACTCAGCCTGACCAGTAACTTTAAAAAGAGAATCCTCATTCCACCCTCTTACGAGAGGGTAGCAAAGCCTGGTCAAATGCGCAGGACTTAAGTGCATCTGCTGAGAGATCCTGTCCCTTAGTGGGTTCGGGGGTTCAAATCCCCTCCCTCTCACCATAAAATTAATAAAGCCTTCTTGCTGGTCATTCTTTTATGATTGAGCTCGTCTCTTTTTTGATCGTTATCCTTTTCTCACTTATTGTCATAAAGATCGGAGCGATTGCACTTGAGGCCACCGGCCTTTCAAAAGACATTGCTCAGTTTCAGGCACAATCTGCCTTCTCAGGTGTTGGATTCACCACAAAAGAGTCTGAAAGCCTTATGCAGAGTAGTGTAAGACGAAAAATCCTTCGGTTTCTCATGCTGATGGGAAGTGCGGGGCTTACATCTGCTGTTGCCACTTTGATTCTTGCTTTCATCAAATCTGATGAGACTGTGAATGTTGCTGGTTTTGGTATGAATGCTGCTTTCTTCAACCTCATGGCCATTTTCATTGTACTTTTGATTGTTTTCCTCATATCACGGACGGATTTCTTTGATCACCTGATAAGGCGGATGCTGAAGCGACCTTTGCAGCATATCAAGGCAAAAGTCAATCTCTATGATTTTGAGAAGGTGTTGGGATTGAGCCAGGGGAATAGCATAGTATCATTTGATGTGCCAAAGAACCATTGGATGGAATCTAAGACCATAGGAAAATTGAAGCTTGAAAAAGAGGGTGTGATTATCCTTGGGATATTCAGGAAAATCAAGGGGATAGAACAGTATATTGCTACACCTTCAGACAATTTCAAGATACACAGGCACGATAAGGTTGTTGTCTATTGCAAGGAATCAATCGCTGAAAACCTTGCGAACAGGGAAAAGGGCAAAAGCGGGCAATATGCTCGTGTGGAAGCTGAAATCAAGCATAAGAATTTCAATGCCCTGAACAAACTGACAGAAGAAAAAGTGACAAAAGAGATCAAGAAGTGATGGGTGCTCTTGTTTTTCTCTAACTCGTTCTCATCTGGAATTGTTTGCAGATGTTTTGGTTTATCCCAGTTGATAAGTCTTTGCAATCTCAATTGCTGTAACATAATCCTGCACTGTTTTGTAAGTTGAGCTTTTTCCTATGATAATCCTTCCATCATTTATTGGAACTGGTCCTTCTACAGAAGTTAATTTCTTTCTTTTTTCATCCCACCTGGTATGCTTTTCATAAATCTCAATAAATTCTTCTGGACTGATTATCCCATTGATTAAGCCACAATGTATCCCTGGCTGGTGGCGTAGATCTCCAGTATACATGGTAACTTTTCCGAGTTCCTTTGCTATATGTAATCCTGCAATGTTTTGATTCAAGTACCAATCTTCATCAGGATCATTCTCGGAAAGCAAACTTCTCGATAAATCATATAACCATGTTTCAGGATCCTGAAAAACATTCCATCTGATGTGATTTCCATCATTTATTTTTGCCCAGTCTTTTCCGTACAATCTTTCGAATCCTTCAACAAGATATTCCTGAGTTTTGTCCAGATCAGCCTTTGGCGATAAAACATATTCAGGACCTGGTATCCCTATATCGGTTATTATTAGATCTTTGTCTTTTGCTAATTCTAATCCTTCATATCTTACGCGCAAAGTTATGTTAATAGGGAATCTGGATTCTTTCTCAACAACTTTCATAAATTCTTTAATCGCTTTTTCATTGAACAGATCATACAATCCTGTATCAATTGCTTCTTTTTCAAACTCTAATCCTCTTTCTGATTCAGGATAACTATAATTGTTTAAATCACTTATCTCTACACTATCCTCAAAAATTAAAACTTCTAATGGGGTGTCCATGGGTGTTGTTTCTTATAATAAGTTTATAAATTTTCTGTTTTTGTTGCTACTCTTTAGTTAAAATTGTGTTATTGCTAGCTTTTGGTGGTAGTGAATGTCGTCTTTCATTGCTCACACAGACAATCCTGTTTAAATCAGCTTTTGTTTCTGGAGTTTTAATGCGAATTCTCAGGGCCCCATTATAAGAAACTATAATTTTTTTCTCATTACAATAACAGGAATTTTTGTTCCATTGACATCATGAAAAGATTCTTTGATTGGAATATATCCTTTACTTTTATAAAAATCAAAAGCGAAAGTACTTGACTCTAAATTTAATTCATCAACACCATTCTTTTTTGCAAACTCCTCTGCAAATTCTAATAGTTTTTTACCATAACCTTTTGAAATAACATCATGTTTAATATACATTGAAGAAAGGGATTTGCTTTCTAAGAACATTGCTAAATATCCAACAATCTGATTATTATCAATTAATACAAAAGTACTCCTTGCTTCTTGAGTAATTTTTCTTTGAATTTCTTCTAATGAGTTTCTTTTTAACCAACTTTCTAACTGTTCTTTATTTATATCTTTAGAATTAACATGTTTAATTGTATTACAAAGCAGATCACTTATCTTTTTTGCATCTTCAATTTTTGGTTCTCTTATTTCCATAATAATTTAGAATAAAAGTGATTTATATTATCTTCTTTTTATTGTTGTTCTTGCTTGAATCTTCACTTAAAACCAATCGTGAAGCTCTTCCTTTTTCACTTCGTTCTCTTCGCCGGATCTCATATCGCGGATCTTCACTATGCCTTTCTGAAGCTCTTCTTCGCCGACAAATACTGCATAGGGTATCTTGTATGAGTTGACGTACTTGAGGTTCTTGGTTATGCCGCGCTTGTTGAGGTCTATATCGCACTTGTGTCTTTTGCGAAGGGATTCGGTTATCTGCAGTGC
>JAWOGQ010000064.1:0-12183 GCA_046496745.1 Candidatus Woesearchaeota archaeon
CTCATAAAATTTTGAGTTGAACTGAGATAAAAGAGCTGAGTTCTCAAGATCATCAGACATAAAACTGAGCTGATCAGATATGTTCTTGATATCACCAGATAAAGTACTCATATCTTCTGAATTCTGAAGGAGAGACTCTCCTGTAGTATCAAGATCATTAGTGATATAATTCAAAGAATGAACAGTATCTTTGAGATAACGAGAAGGACCTAAAAGAGGCTGCCAACCAAGGACAGAAAAATCGAGCTTTTCTGAAAAAGTCCAGATATCCCTTGAAATTGAATTCACATAAGATTCTGAAGAGAAAACTGTTTTAGCTGCAGAGTTAAAGGTAGTACCCATATTATCTGCGGTTGATGAAGAATGATCAAGAGTAACAGATACTTGATCAAGCCTCTCAGTTACAAAGGAAAGATCATAAGAGGGAGGAGTAATTGTGTAGAGATAAGGAATCAAGGCAGTAAAAGCTACAATTCCAAGGATTCCAAAAATAATAAGAAATGTCCCTATTAATTTATTAAATATACCTTTTGTCTCCATATAACAAGAATTAAAAGAAGAAATATAAAAAGCTATTGGATGGTCTAGTGGAGGCTATGTTTGTTTTAGTATATTCAAAATTTGAAAGCTATTTGATTATAAGTCCAATTTTTAATAAGTAGAAATCGAAAACTATTTAAGGCTCTCGGAGTCATATCTGGAAATGAAACAGGTAAAGATATTCTATGATGAGGATGATGCAAATGCATGGCTCAAGGAGCATGCTGACCTGAAGATAATCGATGTCAAGCTAAGCGCCACTGATGAGACAAACACTATCCTTGTCGTATACGATCAGTAGACGCCGCGGTTGAAATGGCCAAGGGTATAACCTTTCCCTGGGACTTTTTCTCCTTTGATTATCCTTTGATAGGTTGCGACCTTGTCTTCCACAAGAAAATACTTTATGCCTGACCTGATGAGTTCCTGTATGTTATCCAGAAGGGCAAGTTGCTTGTTGTTTAGGATGTCCATGCCGGAAACCCTGAAGTGGCGCCCTTGTTCATCTATCAGTTCGGGGGCTTTGAGTGGTTCTTTTGTTGTCATGAGTACTATATCTCCGTGTGCGAATACTATGAAATTCTTGTTCTCCAATCCTTTAAGCTCTTCTTTATTGAGTTCCGGGGAGATTACTGGTATCGCGTTCTCTGAATTATAGCAATCGATGTCGAGGTCGTTATAGCAGTTGAGGTTGTAATCGATGTGCTTTTTGAAGGGGAGGGAAAGGAAGGCGCGGTTTGACACGAGTACTCCTTTTGGATTGAGCTTGTGGATCTGTCTTGTCAGTTCTTCTGCTTCTTTTGTGGAGACTATCCTGGGGGTCTGGATAAACACCCTGGGGTGCATGGTTGATGCTTTCCTGTAAAGTTCAGGGGGGACGTAGATGAGGTCTGCCTTGTCGATGTCTTTCAGCTTGCTTGTCCTGTAGAATATGCGGGGTGAATCGGGGTTCGGCTTTCTCTTGAGTTGCACTTTAACTGATGGTATGTTCACCTCTTTTTCTGGGATGGGTTCTGAGAGGGATGTCTTTTCTGCGGTCGATGTCTTGTATACAGGCGAATAGTCCTGTCCTTTGAGCTGGATTATGTCTCCTTTCTTGCTTTTGTCTTCGAACCTGAAGCCTGATCTTGTCTCATTTTTCCAGATGGTGATGCCGTCTCCTGGGTTGAGGTCATGGCGTATGCGTATCCTGTTGTCTTTTATCTTTCCCAGGTATAGGCCTTTATTGGTGGGGTTTTTGGGGTTGGTGATCGTGTCCTCGAACATGAAGCCCTTGGTGAATTCGCGGTTGAAGGCAAGCTTTAGGTCATCCAGGTCTTCTTGTTCTATCCTGAATCTTCCTTGGTAGTGCAAATCTATGTATTTGCGGTATATCCTTGCTGCAGTTCCCACGTATTGGTGGCTTCGGAGCCTGCCTTCTACCTTGAGGCTTGTGACTCCTGCATCAATTATCTCGGGAAGCTTTTCCAGGAGGCAGAGGTCTTTTGTGCTGAGGGTGTATTTGTTGTTGTACTTTTTCCTGCATGGTTGGGCGCAGAGCCCGCGGTTTCCTGAACGGCCTCCGACGATGGATGAGAAGAGGCACTGGCCGCTGTAGGCGATGCATAATGCGCCATGGACAAATACTTCTGTCTCGATGTGCTGTGAAAATCCTTTTACTTCTTCTATTGTTAATTCTCTTGGAAGGATGACGCGGTTGCATCCTTGGGGGATCCCTTGTATAGCGGTGATTGTTGCCTGGGTGGACATGTGGATCGGTGTATCTGAGTGTTTCCTGATGAGCGGGATGAGACAGGGGTCCTGGATTATGAATGCGTCGGGCTGGATCTCTCTTATTATGCCCAGAAGCTCAGGCAGTTCGTCGTTCTTGATGAGGGTGTTTATTGCAAGGTAAGCCCTTACATCGTGCTTGTGGCAATAGGATATGACTGCTTTAGGGCTTGAGAAGTTCTTTGCCTTTCTCCTGGCGTTAAACTTGCCAGTCCCGAAATATATGGCGTCTGCGCCGTTTGCAATGGCTGCCCTCAGGCTTAATTCGTCTCCTGCGGGCAGTAGGAGTTCTACCATGGATTGATCAGGTTGAGGGGGTATTTATCTGTTTTGAGAAATAATTATAAATGATCTTATTTATTGTGAATATATGCGGTACTTACTCTTGTTTTTGGCAATAGTTGCTGGGGTCTCAGGGGAGTTCTATTCAGCAGAGACGCTTACCATGGATGTTGGCATCTCAACCCGGATACAGCTCTTGCCGCAATCTTCAGATTATTATCTTGATGAACTGGTTGTGAACATGACTTATGTGCCTGAGGATTCAGCCACGCAATCGGTTGAGAGGATAAGGACAGAGCCTGAGGCTGTTGTTAGGGATGGTCATGCGGTCTATCGGTTTGATGAGATCACAGGGGTGCAGCCTATCAGGCTTGATGCGAGGGTAAGGTCATCCAATCATTTTGAGCCGATGGAGAAGGTCTCTTTTCCGGTATCTGTTGATATGGATGAATACCTTGAGCCGCAGGAGATAATAGACATGAATCCTGCGATAATCGCACAGGCGTCAGGGATTGTAGAGGGAGAGGATGACTTGTATTCTGCGGTCTATCATCTTGGGGTCTGGGTGCGTGAAAATATCAATTATTCTCTTAGCACTTTTACTGCGGATGCTTCAAAGCCTGCGTCATGGGTGCTTGAGAACCGTTACGGGGTGTGTGATGAGCTGACTTCGCTTTTCATTGCGATGTGCAGGAGTGTGGGGATACCTGCAAGGTATGTGAGTGGTGTTGCTTACACGAATTATCGTGATATGAATGAGTGGGGGCCTCATGCCTGGGCAGAGGTTTATTTTCCGGGATACGGGTGGATACCTTTTGATGTCACATACGGTCAATTCGGGTTCACTGATTCTACTCATGTTATCCTGAAGAGGGGTCTTGATGCAGGTGGGTCATCCATAACATATTCCTGGAAAGGACGGGATGTAGATCTTGATGTAAGCAAGATGGAGGTGGACACACAGGTGGTAAGCGAGGGAAAGCCGCTTGAGAGCCTTGTTGATCTGACGGTTGAACCTTTGAAAGAGTCAGTATCTTTTGGTTCGTATAACCTGGTAAGGGTAACTGTGACCAATACTCAGCCGTATTACCTGATATCAACCTTGCAGATGGGGCGTGTGACTGACATAACATTGCTTGATGATCCCATGCGGTTCGTGCTGTTGAAGCCGAATGAGGAGCGGGATATATACTGGAGGGTGAAGGTAAGGGATGATCTTGATAAGGGATATGTATATACTGTCCCATTGCTTGTTCAAACTTTGCGAAACCAGACTGCTACTGGCTCTTTCAGGTCGGAGGAGCACAGCCCTGAATATTCAGAAGAATGGATGGATGAATTGCATGAGGCTTTGGTTTTCGAGGAGAAGGGGGATGCAGAGAAAGGTGTCAATCTTTCATGCGAACCTGTGGGAAGGGTCTCTTTGGACGGAGGAAGTGTGGATTGCAAGGTGACCAATACAGGGAATACTTTCCTATCTGATATGAAGCTTTGCCTGGATGGATGCGAGGAGATATCTCTCGGGATATCACAGAGCAGGTCGGTGGAATTTGATCTGCCTTTGAAGGTTGGTGCGCAGGAGGCAGTGGTGCGTCTTGAGCATGATGATGTGAGGGCACAGGAGATAATATCCTATGTGGTGCATGATGAGCCCAGGGTGAGTTTCGTGAACGTGTCTGTGCCTGACAAGGTTTCCTATGATGATACTTTTGTTGTTGCTGTCACTGTGAAAAAGGATTCATATTCTGTTCCGCAGAACCTGAATTTCAGCTATCACAGGGAAAATGGTGATGAGTTATCAAGGATGCATGCGGATTCGCTTGATCATACCTATACTTTCAAGCTTCGGATGAAGGGAAAGGATCTTTTCTCAAAGAATGAGACGTTCTATGCGCAGGTTCGGTATGAGGATGATGAGGGTGAGGTCTATTCGGAGCGAAAGGAGTACCAGGTGCAGATGGCAGAGATCTCCTGGTGGCAGAGGTTCATGATATTTCTCAATAAGATCAATTCTTTTGTTATCTAGATGCAAAAAATTATTAAACAAACCTCCTTTCATGCAAGGGATGACCCTGACTCCGGCTATGAAGCAGTATGTGCAGATAAAGGAAGAGAATCCTGACTGTGTAGTGATGTTTCGGATGGGGGATTTCTATGAATTGTTCTACGAGGATGCCAAGACAGCTGCGCAGGTATTGGGGATCACTCTTACCAGCAGGGGAAAGGGAGACTCAAGGGCTCCTTTGGCGGGAATCCCGTATCATGCGGTGGAGCAGTACGTGAAGAAGTTCGTGCAGCAGGGATACAAGCTTGCGATTGTTGAGCAGCTGGAGGATCCGAAGAAGGCCAAAGGGGTCGTGAAAAGGGGGCTTGTCCGTATAATAACTCCAGGGACAATAATCGAGGATTCGATACTAAGCCAGTCTTCAAACAATTACCTCTGCTCATTGTACATTGAGAAATCTTATGGGTTGAGTTTCTGTGATATATCTACCGGAGAGTTCCTAACCACTTCGTGTGATGGTGAGCTTAAGCTTTTTGCTGAGCTTGAGAAGTTTCGGCCGTCAGAGATACTGGTCCCTGTGTCACAGGAGGATTCGGAGATTGTCTCTTCGATAAAGCAGAGGGGATTTGTGGTATCTTCTTTTGATGACCGGTTTTTCTGGAAGGCAAAGGCTGAGAAGACGATCCTTTCCCATTTCCAGGCTGAGACCCTTGAGGGGTTCGGGGTATCCGGCATCACTGTCAGCACGTCAGGCGCGTTGCTTTCATACCTGCAGGAGACGCAAAAGAAGAATCTTGCCTATATCAACAGGCTGCAGCATTACTCGGTTGAGTCTTTCATGATACTTGACAGTCCTACGCAGAGGAACCTTGAGCTATTGCGCAATATAAGGGATAATACTACCAGGGGGACTGTCTTTGAGGTCATAAACAAGACCAGGACTTCTATGGGTGCAAGGAAGCTGAAGAACTGGCTGGTTCGGCCATTACGTGATAGGGGGCAGATAGTCGCGCGGCATGATGCGTGCGAAGAGATAATCGAGGATGCTATCTTAGTTGAGGATCTGAAGGACAGTCTTGGGAATATATCTGATATAGAGAGGATACTTAGCAGGGTAACATACGGGACAGCAAATGGAAGGGATCTTGTGAGCCTGCGCCTGACCCTGGAGCAGGTCAAGCCTTTGAAGGAGCTTTTGTCGTCTGCGAAGTCCGATATACTTATATCAATACGTGACATGGATGACCTTGTTGATTTGCAGGAGCTTATCAGTAAGGCCATAAGGGATGAGCCTCCGGCGGTGGTAAGAGAGGGAAATATCATACGTGAGGGGTACAATGCTGAGCTTGATGAGCTTCGAAACACCACGAGATCCGGCAGGGCATGGATATCAGACTTTGAGGAGAAGGAAAGGGAGAGGACCGGGATCAAGAACCTGAAGGTGAGATACAATAAGGTCTTTGGATATTTTATCGAGGTGACCAAGGCAAATCTTCGGAATGTTCCTGATGATTATGTGCGGAAGCAGACGCAGGTGAATGCTGAGAGGTTTATCACTGATGAGCTTAAGGAGAAGGAATCGCTTGTGCTGGGAGCGCAGGATAAGATCAATGCGCTTGAATATGACCTGTTCTGCGAGGTATTGCAGGAGGTTATAGGCAGGACTGATGGGCTGCAGGATATCGCGCGAAAGATAGCAACACTTGACTGCATTTTGTCTCTTGGGGTTTGCGCTTTGCAGAACCAGTATGTACGGCCTGAGATGACAGAAGATAGGTCGTTGGAGATTCTTGGGGGGAGGCATCCTGTGGTGGAGACTATAGAGAAGGGCTCGTTTGTCTCAAACGATACTAATATAGGTGATGCGCATATCCATATCATAACCGGGCCTAACATGGCTGGCAAATCAACCTATCTCCGGCAGGTGGCACTGATCACCCTGCTTTCCCAGATCGGAAGCTTTGTTCCTGCAGCAAGCGCGAAAATCGGGATAGTGGACAGGATATTCTCAAGGGTTGGCGCGTATGATGACCTTTCAATGGGGCAGTCGACTTTCATGGTTGAGATGTCAGAGACTGCAAACATCCTTAACAATGCCACAGGGCAGTCGCTCATCATCATGGATGAGGTTGGGCGGGGGACTTCAACTTATGATGGGTTGAGTCTTGCGTGGGCTATCATCGAGTTCATACGGGATGAGATAGGGGCTAACACTTTGTTTGCTACCCATTATCATCACCTGAACAGGCTTGCAGCAGAGAATGACCTGATCGAGAATTATAATGTGCTCGTGGAGGAGCATGATGAGAAGGTGGTGTTCTTGCATAAGATTGTCAAGGGCGGGACTGACAAGAGTTATGGTATCCATGTGGCAAACATTGCGGGGATGCCTTCAAAGGTTATCGAACGCTCCAAGGTCATAATGGACAGGATCGAGAACCAGGAGCAGTTGACTATCACGCTTGCGCCTCGATCGAGGGATGATGAGGACCTGGAGTTCATGGAGCCTGAACCACGGCGACGCAAGATGAAGCGTGACACGCCACCAATAACACAACAGACACTTTTCCAATGGGATCAATAAATGTACTTGAAACTGACCTTGTAAACAAGATTGCGGCAGGCGAGGTCGTGGAGCGGCCGGCATCTGTAGTCAAGGAACTGATAGAGAATGCCCTTGATGCGGGCGCTGATTCTATCACTGTTGAGGTATCCAATGGTGGAAAAGACCTGATAAGGGTCAAGGATAATGGTTCTGGGATGGATCGGGAGGACCTGATTCTTTCTGTGAAGAGCCATGCAACAAGCAAGATAACCGGGCTTGATGATCTGTTTTCTGTCAGCACGCTTGGTTTCAGGGGTGAGGCTCTTGCAAGCATCGCTTCAGTCAGTAACCTTCGGATCGTCTCAAGCCAGGAAGACGGCAGGGGTCATGAGTTCGTGGCAGGGGATATAAGGCCTGTCGGTGCGAGCCGGGGGACTGTGGTGGAGGTATCTGAGCTTTTCCATAATACTCCTGCAAGAAAGAAGCATCTAAAATCTGCGCAGGTGGAGCTGTCACACATATCTGATATTGTGACCCGTTATGGGCTGAGTTCTGAAAAGCTTGCGGTCAGGCTTTATTCTGATGGGAAAGAGGTCATCAATTGTCCTCAGACAAGGCTTAGAAACAAGCTTGTCGCGCTCTATGGAAAGGAGACTGCAAGGCAGATGATAGATGTATCTTACGAGGACAGCATGGTTCGGGTGAGGGGTCTTGTGGGTAAGCCTTATATCACTTATGGTGACAGGAGTTACCAGACTCTGTTTGTCAATGGCAGGTTCGTGAAGAGCCAGTCTGTGAGCCAGGCCATATATGATGCTTATCATACGCTATTGTTCCTGGACAGGCATCCTGTGGTTGTACTGTTCTTGGATATCGATTTCTCGCAGACAGATGTGAATGTGCATCCGCAAAAGGAGGTCATCAGGATACAGGATGAGGAGAGCATATATCGTGCTGTGTTTTCTGCATTGAGGAATACTTTCCAGGAAAATGATCTTACTCCTGAGGTGGAGCTTTCTGGAAGCCAAAGGATGCCTACTCAAAGCTATGCTGTCTCTGAGACGCGGCAGACTGTGCTTGATGCTGGTGATTCGTATGAGGCTGAAGCTCCTGTGCAGGATCCTGTGCAAAAGGAGGGCCTTAAGGAAGAACCTATACAAAAGCAATCCAAGTTCGGGCACCTGCGGATCCTGGGTCAGTTCAATAAGCTCTATATACTGTGTGAGGGTGATGGATTGGTGATAATCGACCAGCACGCGGCACAGGAAAGGGTGCTTTTCGAGAGGTTCATGAAGGAATTCTCTGCTGAAGGGGTCAGGCGGCAGGAGCTCTTGAAACCCAGGCTTTTTGAACTGGGAAGGAATGATTCTTTGCGGCTTCGTGAGAACCTGGAGCTGCTTTCAAAATGGGGTTTTATTATCGAAGAGGATTCGGGTACATCCTTTCGGATGCGGGAGGTGCCTTATCTGCTCGGAAAGGAGGTGTCTTTTGATGTGCTTTTGGAGCTTATACGGTTGCAGAGGTCTGACAGCCTGACCGGGCTTGCAGAAGAGGTTATCGCGCGGCGTGCCTGCAGGGCTGCAATCAAGGCAGGGGATGAATTGACCCAGGTGGAGTCAAGAAAGCTGCTGGATGAGTTGGGAAGGTGTGAAAAGCCTTATTCATGCCCGCACGGGCGGCCTACGCTTATCAATATCTCGCTTGGCGAGCTAGAAAAGAAATTCAAGAGGGTGAGTTAAATGGAAAAAAAAGAAATGAAGATGCCAGTGAATGTTCAACCGGTATATGCGGATGAAGCTAATGTAAATGCGAATGTGAAGATCAATATCGAGAAGGATGATGATGGCAATGAACAGGTCAGAAAGGTGGGAAAGGTTGATGTGATGTTTTTTGACCAGTTCACGAATTCTGTCGTTTCAAGGGTCATAATCGATCCATTCACTGCAAAGGTGCTTTCTAGGATATTGCATGAGAATGCTGAGAAGCTGATCAATGAGCTTGAGAGCAAGGAAGTGCCTCAACAGGTGAAAGAACAGATAAACCAGAAAAAGGAGAATGTGGATACATCAGTCAATACGTATATTGGCTAATTTATTTTTACTTCTGTCGCAACGCTCTGGCCTGGCATTCCGGTGTCAAAGATCACGCGGATCGCTCCTTTGCTGCCATGGGCTGCGCTTACTTTTCCCTTGATCTCCTTGTTTGCAGGGCTTTTCCAGCTGACGGATTTTCCGACGAGCTTTTCAGCCTGCTCCTTGTTCTCTACCCCTTCGGGCAGGACGATCATGTGATTGGTCTTCTGGGTGGTCCGTCCACGCCTGTAATTGGTAATTGTGCCTTTCATGTGACTTGAGAAACAACTGCCTATTTAAAAAGCTTACCATTTCTCAAGGCCAGCCATGACATTCTCATACCAGAAGGAGACGTTGCGCTTGATCTTGTTGCGGATAATGTCCTTGTCTTTTATTATGTACCTGAAGATGTAGCCTCCCTTGTCAAGATTTTCCTGGAGGCGCTTTACAACGTCTTTCTCAACAAGGGCTTTTATTGATTTTTGTACTGTTGTCCTGTCTATGTCCAGTCTCTTTGCGATCTCTGAGGTGGTTAGTGCTTCGTGCTCGCCCAGGAGAAAGTTCAATAGCCTGCATTCTGATTTGGAAAGGCCAAGGCTGCACCTGATTATATCCTGCATATCAAATGTTTTGCATGCGAAGTTTAGCATGGGGATATGCTATTGATTAGTATTTAAGTAATTTGCTGCAAAAGTTTTATAAACACCTCACAATTACTCCGCCTCATTAGGAGGGTATAATCATGGAACAAGCACGACCACTGGATGCATTGAACAATGCACGAAACAAAAAAGTAATCATAGAACTCAAAAATGGTAAACAATTCATCGGAGACCTGAAGGCATTTGATATCCACATCAACATAGTTCTGGAAAATGCTGAGGAAAGGGTTGATAACGAGGTTAAGCGTAAGCTTGGATCAGTTTTCATCCGTGGAGACACAATCACCATAATTTCAACACAATAGAGGTAGAGAATGAGCAAAGGAACAGCAGCAATGGGAAAGAATTCAGGAAAGACATCCCATATCCATTGTCGACGGTGTGGCGGGCATACCTACCACGTCAAACATAAAGTCTGCGCTTCTTGCGGATACGGTAAATCCGCGAAGTGGAGATCCTTCTCCTGGCAAAAAAAATAAGCGGGGATGCCGGAGTGGCCAAACGGGACAGGCTTAGGTATGTCACGGGTGTGATGAGCTTTACGCTATGATATTGAGACACCTGTTGGCTTAGTGCCTACGTGGGTTCGAATCCTACTCCCCGCACTTTTTATTCTTTGGCTTTTAAGGTCTATAGTTATTTTCCGAGAGCTTTATATATTTCAGCATCATAATATCTTTCATGGTACCAAAAGTTCTAGTGGGATGTGTAACAGACAATTCTTATCGTTATGTCATAGGCGAGTACATCGATGCAATAAAGAAGCTGGATTATCCTTCAGGCGCGCTTATGCTTGTTGATACTTCAAGCGATGATTCCATGTATGCTTATATACGTGAGAGGGGTGTTCCGGTCATGAAGGGCACTTATAGTGATGACCTGCGCAAGCGGATGGTTGATGGAAGGAACATGCTTCGTTCTCATGCCCTGTCGAATAACTTTGATTATCTGCTCTCTTTAGAGCAGGATTTCATAATAAAGCCGGATGCGCTGAAGAGGCTTGTTGCGCACAAGAAGCCGATCGTGAGCGCTTTCTACAAGAAATACATCAATATGGTGCTGGAGAATGATAAAGGGCTGAAAAAGGCTCGTGTTGCCATGCCGCTTTTCAGGTTTGATGCAGGAGAGGGGCAGAGACAGGCCAAGGGGCATGAGATCCTGGGAAAAGGGCTCATGGAGGTCGGAGCTGCAGGGCTTGGATGCATGCTGATACACAGGGATGTGATGGAGAAAGTGCCTTTCCGGTATGAGGAAGATAACAAGGCTTTCGACGACATCCACTTCTGCAGGGATGCAAGGGAGAAGGGATTCTCTATATATGTTGATGGTGATGTGGAGGTCACACACAGGCCAAAATGAAAGGCTCTTTTTTAAATGGCGTGGTTTATTTTATAAATTTTTCTTATTTTGAGGCCCCTCTGCCTGACCTACCACTCCCAAATGATAACTTGCTCTCCCTCTCAAATTCATCGATGTCAGCCTTTCTCGGTTTTTAGTGGCAAAATTATTCCTTCTCGACTACGAAAATTTTATAAAGGAGAGCTTACCATAGCCACTTACGACGCATACTTCCATTGTAGGGAAGGGATGCATAGTTGGATCATGCTCATCTACGGATGGGTCATTTAAGGATGAAGATCCAAATAAACACGGAGGTGTTTTTGAATGAAATTGAAAAAAGCAGTAAAAAAAATTGTTGCCCTGGGAACAGGAGTGACAATGCTCGGTGCAACCTTGTTCGGAGCGACCGCAGCAGACCTCGGAAATTACCCATCCCCTATGTTTATCAAGGATGGACAGTTCAGTGGTAACATCGTAGTTGGAGAATCCGCAAAAGCAGCAGACGTTATCGGTGCTGTAGACATTGCAACGAGCCTACAGGCAGCTGCAGTCAAAAAGGTTCCAATCAGCGGTGGATCATCTGGAACAACAGTCGTTTCCGACGGAGAAGTTGAAGATGAGCTCTATGTAGCAGGAGACCTGACAAGTGAGCTAAGCTATGATGATGGAGACATCTCAGTTCTGAGTGATTCCAGTGTAAGGTACGATGGAACAACAGAGAACTTTGAAGAGATAATAACCATCGATCAAAACGCTTTTACCTCAGTAACCGGGGAAGACAATGAAGACTATGGAACTGATGTCCATCTGAAAACTATAAAAGGCGCTATCTCATATCAGTATGTGTTTGACGACCCTGTTGTATGGACTGGTGGTGAAACAGATGGAGACGGTGAGCTTGATCTTGAGGTCTTGGGACTTGACTTTACGGTAACTGATGTCAAGGATGACAATACCGTGACCTTG
>JAWOGQ010000085.1:0-8456 GCA_046496745.1 Candidatus Woesearchaeota archaeon
GCTAAGAATCCAAAAGAAGTGTTGCTTGAACTTGCACGCGGGATTCAGGGAACGACCACGTAGACCTTATGGATGTGCCCATCATAGAATCTTCCCTGATGGGATACATTAACATCAAAGATGTATGTTCCGGGAAGAGTGCTAGCAGTTGTTGATATTTTTGGATCAGCTTTTACCTGGAGTCCAATAACCTCATACTCGTTAGTGTCTATCTCGTATGTCTCTGTTGAGTTATATATCCAGCGGGTGTTAATGTAACCATTGTTGAGATTATGTATCTGGCTACCGTTCTCGTAAACTGCTTTCTTGAATTTGATTGAAACATCAAACAAGTTGTTTGAGCCTGGAAGCACATTATTCACACCCAAGCCAAATACATCAAGGTCTCCGCGGGAGATGGTCTTTGTATTGACAGGGATACTCACCCTGGACCCGTCATTCATGAGCTG
This sequence comes from Candidatus Woesearchaeota archaeon, assembly GCA_046496745.1. Taxonomy (GTDB): domain Archaea; phylum Nanobdellota; class Nanobdellia; order Woesearchaeales; family JACJVW01; genus JBNJGT01. Next base: position 450 of record JAWOGQ010000085.1, read on the forward strand.
CTCTATCCTGTTGACAGTATCCTGATCCAGGTCTTTCCTGATTTCTTCTGCCTGGGAAAAAAAGCCTTTGATCATCGCCAAACCTGCTCCGAACACAACAAAGCTGATTATCAGGATGACCAGAAAATTTGCTGAAAGCTCAATACCTTTCCTGTTCATTTCAACATCTCATACTCCTTGATCATTATTATCACGAAGAGGAATGATATGACAACACCTGCTATGATGAAGTATATTCCGCTTGTGATGCTCTCGGCTATGCTCTTGTACAGACCATAACCCATACCAAGGGTTCCCAGCCAAAGGAACTTGTCCATGACCAGTTTCATTATCTCGAATTCTTCGGATTGACTTAAACGTTTTTTCATGATATCACCTTATTTTACAATCATTGTGAATGTTTCACTGCCCAGATTCGTAACATCCGGACTGGATGGTATTCCGCCTGTTGCATTAAATTGCACGTCTGTGCAGTCATCAATATCTGATTCAGTGCATTTCCAGACAAGCATCTTTCCCCTGAAGGTATCAGGATCTTCTGCAAGCAACTTGGCATACATCGCTTCTCCTTCACCTGCTGGAATCTCCATCATATTATAGGTCTGGAACCAACTCCAGTGATTTGCGACATTGTCGCCATCATAATAGTCCTCTTTACCTTCTGTAGCATTACGGCAATTGCCAGTGTTATAACCCTGATCACAAATAAACTGGATAAAATAGACCCTGTCCTGATCATCTGTATTCCTGATCCCAAAGAAGAATTCATACGGGGTTCCAGCCTCAACCTCGAATTCTTTTTGCTTGAGGGTTACCAGATCATTGGAAGATATCATCTCATTGATCATCTCAGTCTCTGTCTCTTCATTGACACGATCGAACTGGTCTGTTGCTGTCTGGAACTGGTTCCTGATAAAACCCAATCCAAGACCAAGAATAGTTATTGCAAGAATCAATACAACTATCGCATTGATTGATAAATTAAGGGCTCCTTTTTTCATACTTTCACCTCAGTTGACATCAAGATAAAATTTCTTTTTCTCGTATTCTTCACCATACGTCGCAGTAAAACAGTCAGTTGCAGACCTATTTATTAGAACCTGCAGATAACCATTATAGTTTCCTGATATGTCTGGAAGAACTTCTACACGGAATGCTTCACTACCTTTTCCAGTAAGTGAGACTGTATTGTATGTATCGAACCAACTCCAGTTCCCTTCACTTGAATTAGGATTCTGGGGGCACTCTGAATCAAGGGAGGCACGGCAGAACCATTTGAAAGCAAAGCAAGCGTCAGAACTTGCAGTGTTTCTGACTCCGAAATAGAATGACTTTGGCGCACCAGCCTCTGTCTTGAAATTCATGTTGTTGAATGTAACCTTGTCACCGCTCTGCTCTATCTCATCTATCATCTGACTCTTGAGTTCCTGGTCTGTGACCTCGAATTTCTCTGTGGCAGAGCCAAACATGGACTTGACAAATCCCAAGCCTAAGCCCAATAGTGTAATAGCCAGTATCAGTACGACAATTGCATTGATTGAAAGATTCAGTGAACCTCGTCTCATAATCACACCTCTTTTGTGTATTATTCTTTCTCTGGTAAGCCCTCTTTATAAAATTTTCGAAGAAGAAGGCAGGATCAGCTGCCCAAAGTTTTATAAAGGGGTGGTTATTTCTCAGGAACATGGTAATTACACAACATAGGCCAAGACGAAAGGAAACAGGATATATATATCGTTCCTATCGGAAAAAAAGGAATTATGAGAAAGGTAATGCTCCTGTGTATACTAAGCTTGGAGAAAAGAAGATCAGGACCATCAGGACCAGAGGGAACAATAATAAAAGCAAATACCTCCAGGCAGATATGGTTAACCTGTTTGATAAGAACAACAAGACATATCACAGGGTCAAGATAAACATGATTGTTGAAAACGAGGCAAACCGCCACTTTGTCCGGAGAAATGTGCTTACCAAAGGAACCATAATCAACACAGAGAAGGGGAAAGCACGGATAACATCCAGACCTGGACAACACGGAACAATCAACGCTGTTTTAGTCTGATTTCATTTATCAATTCTATATACAGGGCAGTACTCCATAACTGGACCGGACATCCCTGGCTTTTCTGCTCTTTTGCTGAGCTGACTTCAGCATGAGCACCAATAACTCCTGAATCGAGGATTTCCCTGGTGCTTGCTTCTACAATTTTATCAACATATCCTGAGAAACCACCTGTCCTGGAAAGCACCAGAGCAGCCATGTTATTGAGGAAATACCAGGAATCCCCCCTATGATAGCTGCGGTTGTCACTGCCGGTATAATGATCAATGAATAGCTCATGGGAGGTATCGATGCTTGCAATGCCACCCCAGGGCAGCCACAGGTGTTCAAGGGCTGTAGTGAAGCAGGTCTTCCATTCTTCATCTGTAAGAAGCTCAGGATAAACATAGGCAGCAATGAATAGATTAGGTCTTATGGTGGGATCATCAGCACCATCAGAGAGAACATTTCCATCCCAGAAGGCGTTTCTCACGCGTTGCCTTAACTCATCCTCCTGGCGCTTGTACTTGTAATTATTGGTAAAAAGATACATGAACTTGAACATGTTAAGAAATAAAGCCTGTATCTCTATGCGTGCACCTTCCCGGTTATCTGACTTGTAGCCGGTATCCATCCAGGTCTCTAAGGGCCGGTTATGGCAAAGCCCATTCATGTATGATACTGTAAGCCTGTTGCATGATATCTCCAATGCTTCTGCTATGCGCTTGAATTCTTCCTTTGGAAGATAGTCCTTTAATCTTCCTGTACTGTTCAGGGTCATGAAAAAATCATCAAAGCGTTTGAAAAGCCAGCCAATGGCATCTGCACTGGAAAGCTTTGTGCCGGGAAACCGATTAGGTATTCTGCCGTCTTCCTGTATCATCCGTGCATAACGCTTTATTATGTGGCCTGCAAACTCATACCTATGAGTCAGCAAAAGAGCCCGCATGGAGATCAACTCGTCTCGTGACCAGAACTGAAAGAACCAGGGAAGGCCGGCAAACATTCCGGGGTCATCACCTGAGACTGTAAGCTTATCAAGTGTCTGGATACTGCATTCATATGCCTGCAGGACACGATCGTTTCCTTCTGTTGACATGAGGCTTCCCATGTAATCTATTGCATCTTCCCTGAGTCTTGCAAGATGGTTATGGACAAGCCTGTTCTCCTCTATCGCTGCATCCTTGTCAAATCCGAAACTGAAGATATGCTTGCTGCCGGAAAGCTTTATGGGGCAATGAACGAAGCGCGATGAGATGTTCTCACGTTCTTCATCAACAGGGTAATGGTGCTCTTCCCAGTAATCAGTCAGGGTAAATTCATCTGGTTTTCTTATGACAAGGTACGCCCGATATTCCTCATCATCATGGGATTCATCCTCTTCTTTGTGTGTTCGTTTTATGAAGGTTATGATAATATGCTCGCTTGTGGATTCAACAGCATAATGCCTGCCCCAGGTCCGGGTATCATAGCTTTGGCGTATGTCAAGAAGGAGATCTATGGTGACAGGTTTTGTTGTCGTGTAAACTATGGAACTTGTGCCCAGAGGCATGAAATACTTTTCTGTAAAATCTTCACGGACACGCTCAACCTCATACGATTTATAGATGACATCCTTGATTCCTGATGGATGCTTGAGTTCTTCAATCGCCTTGAACATCTGTCCCTGCATGAAGAAAACCCCTTCATAACGGCTGCTAGGTGAAGGAGATAGCAATGCATAACCTCCTAGCCTGTTTGTCAATAGAACCGTATCCATGTAAACCCCCTTTTACCATATTCATCTAATAGAGATTTATAAAACTTTGTATCCAGAAAGTATCCGATACACCGAAAACTATATAAGAGAGGTTAGTTGGAAATGTAATTATGAATGTTCAAAAAGTTGGAATAATCGCATCTATCCCTGAAGAGTTGAATGAGTTTGCAAGAGTCATAAAGAATAACAAGTGGGATGATAAGGAAGTATTTCTGGACATAGGTGGAGTGGGAAAGGCTTCTGCTGCAGTAGTAACCCAAAAGATGATCTCAGAACAGAATCCAGACCTGATAATCTACGTGGGAGGTGTGGGTGCACTTTCAGAGGAGATGGAACTTGGAGACCTGGTGGTGGTGTCCCGCGCTATTGATGCAGAGATGGATGCAAGTGCTTTTGATAATACACTCAGAGCAGGAGAGTATCCTTTTACAAGAAAGAGAATCTTTTCAACAAGCGAGAACCTGTTTAACATCGCAATCGATGCTCCTTTAGGAACAAAAATACATGAGGGTTATGCAGCTACGGTCTCAACTTTCATGGATTCCACCAAGAAGAGAATATTCTCAGAAGAGGTAGGTAAAAGACTGGAGATAGAGACAAAAGGAAAGTCGATCAGACCAAACATTGTTGATATGGAAAGCATCGGCTTCCTTACAGCTACAGAGCAATCAAGGATACCAAATCTCATGATAAGATGTGTTGCCAATGATTTCAAGGGAGATGTTCCAAGGGATTACCAAGAGTTCCTCAGGCATGGAATCGATAAGTATATTGCGCTTGTGGGATACCTGCTTACACAACTGAAGAACTAAAGTTTCTCTATATATTCTTCAATCCTTTTTAGGATTGGTTCTACCTGATGGCGGATCACTTTTTGCTGGAATATGTCCATTAGCTTCATCTTTTCTGCCAGGCGGTAAGTGTCCAGGTGCTTCTCTATTATGTAGAGTTCATGCAGCCTTCGAAGATGCCTATGTATATTTGCAGGGGTCACACCTGTCTTTTTCCTTCTTTTGATAAGGAGGTCCTCTATCCGGTTATAAGGCAAACCCCGGGGATGGGATATGAGGATATGGAGGATATCAACAATGCTATCACGTGAATCTCCTGGCTGGAGAAGGCCAAGGGACAGGCATATCTTGCGGACAATCTCACGCTTTGCCATCCTTTTTGGAGGTTCATATTTTCTAAGGGTAATCTCGGTTATGGGGACTTCTTTCATTTTACTTTCTTTATCTTTGGGTTTTTTATTATTTTCGCACAATAGGGCTCAACAGGACAGGAAGGGCATCTTGGGTTTATGGGCCGGCATATTGACTGGCCAAAAGGAACAAAAACACGGTTGACCATATGCCATAGTTTTTCAGGAAGGATCTTCTCAAGCTGCTGTTCTGTCTCAAGGGGTGTGCTGGTACTTATATGGCCCAGCCTGTTGGTGATACGGTGGACGTGTACATCCACGCAAATGGCAGGCTTGTTGAATGCAACAGAAAGGACAAGGTTTGCAGTCTTTCTTCCGACACCTGGAAGTTCAAGAAGCTTTTCCCTAGTATCCGGGACGTGTGTGAGGGAGGCAAGCTTTTTTAGATGAGTTGCTTTTACCCTGAAGAAACCTACCGGATAGATCAGTTCCTCAAGCTCTTCTCTTGTGATGGTCTTTAGGTCCTCAAAGCTATTGACTCTTGAAAAAAGCCTTTTTGCTGCCTGGATTGTAGTCCTGTCATTGGTGCGGGAACTCAGGATTGTTGCAACCAGAACATGGAAAGGGTCTTGTGTCTGTTCTTTAACCAGTTCAGCAGCAGGAGTATCAAGCTTCGAGACAAAGGATTGTAATTTAAGGATTATCTTTTCAAGTTCCATCTGCGGGCAATGTCATATTTTTTTGACATGTCAAAGCATATCTTGTTGATGTTTTGCATTATCTTTCCGTATGGAACTGAATGGTTCTTGTATAATCGCTGGTAACGGTTCAGGAAGCGACGCAGTCTTGGCTGTTGTTCCATGTACTGGAAGAAAGGCTCTTTATCTGTGAGCTGAAGAGGTGAATCTATGACAAAAGAAGCCCCGTATTCCTTTGCTGTATTGAACATTGTCTCAATATGTTCAGGCGTGTCTGTTATGTAAGGAAGGATGGGCATGAAAACCATACCGCAACAGATACCCTGCTTGACAAGGCTCTTCATCGCATCTAGCCTGTCCTGCGGGAGAGGGGCAGAGGGTTCAAGTATGGCAGACATCTTCTTGTCAAGGCTTGCAAAAGAGAAAGATACGCAGGCGTTCTGAAGAAGATCCATGTCCCTTGTGACAAGCGTCGATCTTGTTATGATGTGTACAGGGTTTGGATGATGATAAAGGACTTCCAGGACACGCCGCGTGAGGCGAAGATTCTCTTCGCCCGGCTGATAGGGGTCCTCGTTCCCTGAACAAAGGGCAATTGCTCCTTCATCAGAGATTTCCTTAAGAAGCAGGGCCGGAGCATTGGTATATGCTACAGGTTCAGTTGAATTGCAAAAGGCGCAACCTAGACTGCAGCCGGAGTAATGCTTACTTGCATGTGTACAACTGTACAAATCACTTGTTTCCTGAACAAGAATAGACTTGGCTTCTTCTTCTCGCATGGTATGTCAGGAAAACCTGTGGCTTATAAGTCTTGCGCTTGTCAAGAGTTTTTCGAATAATCAGCATCGACTTCGGCCTGATTTCTTTTTTAAAAAGAGGTGATATCCCCGTAAGGGGCAACCCCCTTTCACCTTATGTAGGTCTAGCTGATCGGCCTTCGTAATAAATGATGCATTTCTTCTAAAAACTCTCAAAAAGGAAAATGCTTAAATACAAAAGGATATGCAGAAAATCAAGAGGTGATAGTAATGTTACAATTACCAGAATCAATGGATGAATGTGCATATTTTACAAATCGAAAGATTGGAGATGGACAGGCAAAGGTATGGGTATTCCGACAGATGTGCCCGGAATGCGGAAAGGCCCTCATGGGAAAACCGGTAGAGAAGGGAAAGGTCAAGGTACGGGCAAAGGAATACGTGTGCCCTGAATGCAAATATACTGAGACAAAGGATGAATATGAACCCAAGCTTACGGCAAACGTCCAATATACCTGTCCTTCATGCAAGTATGAGGGAGAGAAGCAGGTACCTTACAAGCGAAAGAATATCAAAGGTGTTCCGACACTAAGGATTGTTTGTGATGAGTGCGGCTATAATATTGACATAACAAAGAAGATGAAGGAACCAAAAAAAAAAACCTAAATCGATGCATTGGCTAAATCATGCCATGCGGCCTCTTCCATCTCCCAAAGACTTATCCTATCGAGAAATGTCAAAAGGGGAAGGAGAATCTCTTTTCGCATGATGAATGAGAAGCCTTCACTAAAAGTGCTTGACTTTATGATCTGAGTCAAGTCGTTCTCACGATACAAACGGAAAATCTCTTCTTTAATCATGTCATAGAGTTCAAATGAAGTTATACGGTCTACGACAAAACTATCAACCTCTTTTGATATGTTTTCTATTATCTCACTTAACAAACCCGTGGATTCGTAATAGTACAATGAGATATATCCCCCTTCATGTTCAAACACCTTTATCAAGCGTGTCATTAAATCACCCCATATATTTTGTAGGTGTGATTCTATTTAATGCTTATGAACCTATTTTATAGAAAATATATACAAAGATTTAAATTGATGCAGGAATATGAAAATCAGAATGGTTGATGTTGATGAAGAGCTAAAGAAAGCTGCAAAGAATCTAGGAGATAAAGAGCCGAAAATAAAGGAAAAACCAAAAAAAAGCAAGCTTCCTTTATATCTTATAGTGGTACTTGTGCTTCTTTTGGTGGCTATTTTTCTAGTGACTAAGGCAGAGTTTGTCATCAAAGATACTAAGAATGTTACCAAGATGAGAAACGTGACCTATGAGACTGAAAAAAAGATTTCATACAAGAAATATTTTGATGAACCCAGATCATATCACACACAAAGCCATTCATTAAAGGGATACCTTTATTACGAATACTCTTATGATGCGGATAAGGAAATTGGCTCATATACCCCATATGTCATGGATGATTTCAACCGGAGGATGAAGCTTGATAGGCTTAGCTCATCAGAGCGCAGCTTCTTTGTGAGAGGTAACAAAACAGAGCAGATCTACAATGTAAGCGGGATTATGATGCGATTGTACCCAGGTTT
>JAWOGQ010000040.1:0-11701 GCA_046496745.1 Candidatus Woesearchaeota archaeon
GGTTATCAATTCGTCTGTTTTTTCTTCGTCATGGTCCTTACTGCAGTAAAGTCCGAAGATGTAGGGATGTATGAACTTATCCACCAGACCATAGATTATGTTTGCCTCAACATCAGGGTAAGGCTTTTTCCCCCATGCGTCAATAAGCTCTTGGTTTATCTTTATTATTGAAGGGATATCTATCTCACGCAAATTAAGGGATTTTTCTTTCATGTTCTCATAAAGGTTCAATGCAAGTGTATGATACCTGCCATTACCTCTTACTTTGGTGTGTTCAATCTTTCCCAATATATTCCTGTGCTGTTCATAGTCGTCTATGTTCTTAAGATCTATATCAGCGAAAGCCTTGCTTTTCTCATACACTGACTGGACTGGTTTTTCGACTGAATCTGAAAGATACATCGGACTGCCCATAAGTACAGAGCCTATCTCTTCTATTAGTAATTCCCTGAATGCCTTGCTGTTGACTGAATAATGGAAGATACCAAGGTCCTTTTCTGTGTGCCCTTTATTCCAGTCTCCACCACCATTTCCGTTGAACCTGTATTCGCGGAACAATTTTGCAAGGCTTGCGGCATTTGTCCTTTCTGTCGGATTTTTTGATCTTGTCTTGATGACAAAACGGTTCTTTTTTGTCTCATCGTTCTTGAAAACAGCCATTGCAACGCCGTTATCCTGTGAGGTCTGGAGACCGTGAAGCATCTCATCAGCCACTTTTGCAAGTATGGTCTCGTTATCGCTTTCTATGACCCCAACATAGCAGTAGGTAGCAAAGTCCTTGATATGATGACGTTCGTGGCTTGAGTAAAGCCTGGAGAATATGTCTGCTTCCTTGTCTGAAAGTGGAGTGCGGTCGATCTGCTCAAGGAGATAATCATCCATCTCTCCTCCAGAAAAGATCTGCTTGATCTGCTTGTCAGCAGCACTCATGTTCCTGAAACGGGCAGTATCTATCTTTATAGCCTGGTAACCCAGGGTTGCAAGGGCAGGATCCTTACCCATGTTCTTAACCACATCAAGGTCCTGGAACTCATGGGCTGCAAGGGTAACACATGCTTTAAAAGACTCATCAATGATCTTTGAAGTATAATCGTATCCATTGGTCTTTGGATGATGGTCCCGGCAATGGACGTCGATTGAATCCAGCTCACAGGGAAGTGCAGGGCTTCCTGCACAAGAGGAATCAACAAGAATCAGAGCCTGGTATGACTCAGGAAGAGGCTCACTGACATCCTTGAACATGTCCATATTATAGTGTTTCAAAAGGTGCTGGGAATCAGGGTGGAGACCTTTCCTGTCAATGCGGTAATGGACCTCAAGGGAAGGATTGAGTTCCTGGCATGCTCTCCCATAGATAAGCATTGTTGAAAGGGAATCTGCATCCGGTCTCAGATGTGAGGCTAGGACTACATTCTGGTAACGTGAAATGCCTTCACGCAAGGTTTCTGATTGTCTTGCGTATTCTTCTGCGAGATGCTCAAGGGCCATGACGGGGGCGGAAGGACACTCCTATTTAAAAATCTTTTGTGTAATCACCTGTTTGTAGTAAATCTTTGGCTCCAAAACCTTTATAAAAAGTCCTTCGCTTCAGATTGGCAACAAATGGTGGCACAACTGTTTCGGCAGGTGCGAGATGTGTTTCGCAAGGCTCAAGCACATAAAAGAACATATAAAAGACAAATGCCGTGGTGGAAAAAGCAGCACAACTGTTTCGGCAGTTGCGAGATGTGGTTCGCCCAAGCACATAAAAGAACATAAAAAAGACAAATGCCGTGGTGGCAAAAGCAGCACAACTGTTTCGGCAGTTGAGTGCGAGATGTGGTTCGCTACGCTCAAGCACATAAAAGAACATAAAAAAGACAAATGCCGTGGTGGCACAACCTGGTACTGCGCAGGACTGGAATTATTCAGGACTGTGGGTCCTAACCCTAGGGATCCTGTTTCCTTCGGGATATCCCGGTTCAAATCCGGGCCACGGCGATACGAAGTGAGCCTGGCAAGGATAAGAAATGCAACGTCATTTCTGCATCCGGGCCACGGCGTAAGGACACGTCGTCGTTGAGGCTGGATAAGAAACACTTTGTTGTTTCTGCATCCGGGCCACGGCGCCTTTCTCTTCAGGTAATAAGCCATTGAAATCTCAAAAAAATTAGAAGGGGCAATAATTTGCATTATGTTAGCCTTTCAGATTTGAAAACACTTTGATCAGTGGCTATTGATCGTGTCCAATTTGCTTAGAAGTTTTTAAGGAAAAGACTATTCTTTGATGTTGTCCAGTTCATTTCGTACAATATTTGCAAGGTCTGATCTTGATGCAGGCTTTTGCAGGTATGCATATCCAAGCTCTTCTGCCTGTTCAGAGGATATCTTTGCATTGTATCCGGTATGCAGTATTACAGGAATATCTTCTCTAATCTTTCTTATCTCATGTGCAAGCTTATGACCTTCCATGTTTGGCATTGTTACGTCAGTTAGGAGGAGGTCATATCTCTTTGGGTTGGCTTTGAATGCCTCTAAAGCTTCAATGCTGCTTGTTCTTTTTGTTGCAGAATATCCAAGACTCTCAAGCTGCTTCGTGAGCATATCTGCTATATGTGCTCTATCGTCTACCACAAGTATTGATTCTTTACCATAAGGAATTTCAGAGGTTTGCATGGTCTGTTCAACAACCTGTTCTACTGAACTAAGATATATGTGAAACTCAGTTCCTTTTCCAGGACTACTGTCCACATCAATATAACCTCCATGACCCTCTATTATCCCTTTGACAACAGAGAGTCCGATACCTGAACCTTTTCCAACTCCCTTTGTCGTAAAATAGGGATCGAATATCTTTTCAAGGTTTTCTTTTGCTATTCCTTCACCAGTATCAATTACTGTAAGCTTTACGTATTCACCAGGCTCCATCCAGTCCTTAGCTTGTTCCTTATCAAGCCTGTATTCAAGCACTCCGCCTCTCTCTTCCATTGCATGCATCGCATTTGAGCTAAGGTTTACAAGTACCTGAGATATCTGGACAGGATTTGCTTCCACCATCATTGGTTCAGAAGGCTGATCATAATATATCTCTATGGTTGTAGGGATTGATGCCCTAAGGAGCTTATCGCACTCTCTGATTAGCCTGTACATGTCAGTCGTAGTCTTTTCTTCAGTACCAGGCCTGGAGAATATGAGAAGTTGTTTGATTATATCACTTGCTCTTTTTCCTGCTGCTGTTATCTGCTCCAGATTATATCTTCCTGAATTATGCGCTGGCACTTCATCATATACAAGTTCCGCGTTTCCAATAATAATGCTAAGTAAATTGTTAAAATCATGTGCAATCCCTCCGGTGAGTGTTCCAAGAGCTTCCATCTTCTGGGATTGCTGCAGTTCCCTCTCTAGTTCCTTGGCTTTTACTTCTGCTGCAACTCTTGACCTCATATCCTTTATGTATGCTACAGCCTTTTTCTCACCTGATATCCTTATTGCTGTTCCTGAGATCTCAACAGGAATCTTTTCTCCATCTTTGGCAAGAAGTTTTGCAGAATATGTTGTAGGCACATCTTCTCCTCTTATCCGTGAGGCGACATAATCAACAATCTGCGTCCTATCCTCTGCTGCTATGAATTCAACAATATTTTTTCCTATCGCATCTTCATTGACTCCAAGTAATTGGTATCCTGCAGAATTGGCTGATTCTATTATACCATCCATGTTATGCACAACTATAGTATCCGGACTTTCTTCAATCAGTTTTCTCATATTTGAATAAATTTCCTTTAAGCGGATCTCCATCTTTTTTCTTTCAGTGACATCATGAATCACTCCTACAAGGTTATTCCTATTTTTGGATTCAAACCTGTTTCCGCTCAGGTGTCCCCAGAATGTGCTTCCATCATTTCTTTGGTAGAGCCGCTCAGTGCTAACGCTTTCCATCTCTCCTCTTAGAAGCGCAAACATCCCTTCTTCTGCCACTTGTCTATGCGTTTCTTCCACATATCTTGGGTAAGGGCTGCCTATGATATCGTTTAATGGCTTGCCAAACATCTCTGATGTCTTTTGGTTTGCATAATTTATTATTCCGTTCTCATCAACCAATAAGATTGCTGAGTCTACAGTATTATTTATGGCTGCAAGAGTATTCTCTGTTCCTTTCCTTAAGCTTATATCCCTGGCATCACTTATTACATAATCTTTCCCATCCAGTTCTATAATTGTAGAATGTACTTCCAGCTGTAGCCTGCTGTTGTCTTTTTGATAATGTTCGGTTTCAAAAAAGATTGATCCTTCTCTTTTTAGCCGTTCAATCCTTTCAGGAATATTTTTTGCGAATTCAGGAGTATCAAGCGATGAAAGCGGAATCTGCATCAATTCCTCTTCAGAATATCCTCGTGTTTCATGAGCAGCTTTGTTTACATATACCCAGTGTCCATGTGCATCATGTACCATAATCGAATCCTGGATGCATGCTAATATCTTCTCCCTGAAAGCCAGATCCTTTTTAAGCTGTTCGTTCTCTTTTTCCTTTCTTTGCAACTCGGCTTCAAGTTCCTGAATCCGGTTTTCTATACCCATCAATAGTAGGAACAGTTTAATCTATATAAAAATTGTCAGTCCTGAACTATAAGGCACATATTATTTTATGAAATGAACCATATTTTCTCTCCTGAAATTGGAGGGAATCTGGCAGACTACATCTTTCTACGGGATAAGAATTACTTCCTTAAACTCGAGCATTATAGAGACAAGCTCCTGGGATATTATGTACAGATTATAATTCACCGCCTTCCTTCAAACCATACTTGGTTCACTAAAAAAGCTTTTTAAGGTTTAGAAAAGTCTGATCCTGGAAAAGGCAGTCATTTCCTAAACGAATCACTTAAGATCCTATCTAACCAGACACAATCTATGCCTTTATTGAAATTGTTCTTTAGATAGAATCTGACCGTACTATCGTTTGTTATTTCGGTCAGTGAACAAACATATTCACACCCTAATCCTTTTAATTGACTGATCAAATTGTCTAAAAGCAATCTGCCTACTTCCTTGCCACGGAAATCAGGATCTACAAAGATATTCTCAATAATTGCTTTTTTGAAAACAGGATTGTAATTTGCTATGATAAACCCAATCATCTGGTTGTTCTCTTTTGCAATAAGGATGGGATTATTTGCGCTCTTGATGCAATCAACTAAAACATTCTTTGACCAGAATGTGATAACTTCATTGCTGACTTGAAATTCATTTACTGTATTTCCCAATCTGATGATTGTATCAATGTCTTCCAGTGTCGCGGTATTAATCTCCATAAGTCATAATAAATCGTGTATCAATATAAACTTTTCTCAGAATGGTGGACAGATTTTCCATTTAAGATATTCTTTTGAGGAATTCTTATCCAGTGTAATACAAAGTGCCTGAGACCTCAAAGAATCCTTAATACCAGACAATGATGGCCCTTGAGATCAGATCATTTACAGTCTTTGAGGGATATGGAACATCAAACCATCGCTCTTCAAACCATTCTATCGTATGTTTCTTTAATTCGCCGAAATGAGGGTCGGCAAGAATAATCTTGTCCTTCTCAAATCCTGCAACAACAGAGAAATGAGATCCTTCTTCGGGAGAGAACCAGTCTACTATTACCGGAATTTTTCTGTCTATGTAGTCCCGTAGTTCCTCTATTGATGAATTTTCTTTAAGAAAGCCCTTGAAACCAAATGATTTGGCAACTTCCAGGATCTTATGCTCAGAACATCCATACATCCGGTGTACTTTACCATCCTTATCTATTTTTACTGCTGTGAGTCTTGCCCAATATCTCTCAGAATGAACTATATCATAATAGTCCATTACCATTTTCATAGATGAAGCTCCACATAATCCTTTAGTTTGCTTGACTGCTTTGATTTTCAGTCTCATATAGGATTGGGTTGCTCTTTCATTTAAATACTTTCAGATATCTGCTTAGTATTTTTTTGAGAGTTGATTCAAAATCTGAGAATCTGGTGTAGAGGTAGGCATCAATGCCTTGTTCTTCTGCTTCCTTCACGTGACTTTCAGAATCATCAAAAAAGATTATATCTTGTGGTGGTACTTTAAGCTCTCTTATGATGTATTTGAAAAACTCAGGCTGAGGTTTCTGATATCCTATCTCTGCTGATGAAAAGATCTTGTCAAAAAGCCTGTCGAAGCCCATCTGTTCTTTCATATAGCGAATCCGATACTTTTCCTGGTTGGTTGCAAGAAAGCATGGATAACCCTGTTTTCTCAATTGTTCAATCCTGGCTACGACTCTTTCATCTATCTGATGCTCTGACTTGAACCAATACTCCAGGAAATCATCAACTGAACCATGCCAGTTCCATCTGGAAAGCCATGGTTCGATCTCAGTCTTGAGGTCTGCTTTGCCGACGATACAATCACGAAAGACTCCTTTGAAGAAAGGCAGGAGTTCTTCAGCGGGGATTCCATAGTCTTTTGCGTACCTGACACTGAACATGTCTCCTCGAATAACTACACCATCCGCGTCGAATATGAATTTCATAAGCCTTTACGTATTGCACTGAAGCCCATAAAGGCGGGAGTCTGGAATTCGTCTACTCCTTCTTCAGGACTATGTTCCTCTTCGTATCCTGTAAGATAAAAAGACTCAAAAAATTTCTTTGAGAAATAATCTTTTAGTGTATGAGTGGGGAAGAGGATTGGCACCTTATTATCGTATAATTTGATTCGTACTATCTCCTGCTTACTGTATACCTTGTTCTTTTTGTATGTAAGATCCCGGAATGGATGATGCACTACAAGTACCAGTATACCATGGTGCTTTAGAATCCGTGCAATCTCAGGGTATGCATATTCAAAATTCCATAGGTAATGAAGCGAGAAACGTCCAACTGCCACGTCAAATGTCTGATCGGCAAATTCTGTATGCTCTATGTTTCCAACTACAAGATTTTCAGGACATGAAACAACCTTCTTGGCCTTATCGATCATGAAAGCTGACGTATCTATACCATACACGTTTGCGCCAAGAGACTCAAGCAATTTTATGTCCTGTCCATGTCCACATCCGATATCAAGCACTGCCTTTCCATGTATATCTGGGAGTGATCCTTTTATGAACTGAAATGCTTCATCATCGCGTTTGGAGAAAAAATCTTTCTGCCCGGAGACATACTCTTCTCCGATATGATCATATTGGGTTTTAATGTCCATACGATTATCTAAGATATATTCTTTATTAAATTTACCATCACATAAGCTTTATTAATTCGACAATGTTCCTTTCTATGATGAGATTTCATTATCTAATCTACCCAAATGCAATTGACAAATTGGAAGTATGCGGCATAAAAAAACGTGCGGATGACTTTTTAGAAGAACATCAGCTATTTATGGGAGCAACAACCCATTCAGATATAGCAGGAAGGAAGAATGCATTACAAGAAGAAGGATATTATGAAGGTTTACCTGAAGAGTTTACAGGGAAATACAAGAAGGTCATGAACAGCATCTTCAATAACCCTTCAGATAATTTCTGGACCATTACTGCACAAGAGACCATAAAAGTACCATGCGAGCTTGAGGATATGCTCCTTTTCACAGGAGAGATGGCTGCTGAAGTCTTAGATCCTGATGAGATTTGGGAATATGGAAGGTTTGGGTTTGATTCTCCCTCTGAATTCATAACAACTGTTGGAGGCTATATCTGGGAGGCAGCAAATCCACTCAAACAACACGGCTATACCTGGGTTCGTGAGCGCCCCGATGGATCGCGCATTATGAATGAGATCACTGGTGATATCAATGCCGATCTTAGGTTATTCCAGACTGATATCGCATCCTATCCCACTCATGATCCTTTTGATAGCCATATCGAGATGCGACCTTCTACCATGAGAAATATTGTTTCTCCCTACTATTTCACAGAGGGACCATTACTGGTTGCTGCACTACGCTATATTGAGCAAGAGGGGATTGAAACTAAACTTTATGCGGATAGGGGAACTTCATTTTTAGCGTGGGGGCGAGCTTTGGGTCAGAGTGGAGGTAGTTGCGCTGAGCATTTTGGTGATTTTGATGAACCTCCCACTCGCTTCTTCATTGGATATGAGGTACCAATTCCCAGTCTGAATGCTCAGAATGAACCATCAGGTCATACACCCCATAGCCTTGTTACAGCATCTCAGAAGTTCTATGGGATCTACATCAAGGATGGTGACCTTGTGCTTGCCTATGATGACCCTCGCAAGGGTATTGATATGCGATTCGCTCCGGAAGATGCGGAGGAGATAGTATGTGGGCTAGTCTATCAGTCCGCAAAAGGGTTAGGAAGAACATCAGCAAAACAGTTGCTTGATATCATTGAATACCGGTTCTCAGATAAGTTTGACTCGGAAATCCTTTCTTAGCTTTTAATAATTCTCCACCATACATGATACTCTGGTTCTGTGATTATATTATTGAGATAAATCCTTCTTTATGGCCAAAGGACAGCTACCGCATTGAGGTTCTGGATAAGGATAGTCCCATACCAGAACTGGTAATCTAATTGGTATGCCTTGAAGCACGGCACTAGATCAGGGGCAAGACCTTAGCAAGATCATTGGAATCAATTATGAATATGGTATCAGTCCAGCATGAGATGAATTCATATATATTGACTCCATTCTCAGAAAAGATTGAAGTAAGATAAGAGATAACTCCGCATACACGCTCGATCTCTTTAGGGCATTTTATGTTTATCAGGACCATATCAGCATTCTCCCGGAGTATTTTTTCACGAAGGCGTTTTTTGATGATGGATGCAAACTTGTTCTGGGTGATGATTGTATAATTCTCTGACCCTTCAAGAAGATATGACAACCCTCCTTCTTTTCTGATCTGAAGCTGAATGCTTTCGAGAGTCTCGCTCCTGATGTTTTTTTCCAGTATAAAGACTGAGATCTTGTTCTTTATCTCAGTCTCTGAATTTTTGAGAAGGTTGCCTATATCCTGGTCCAGGCATTCGTTGGCGATCTTCTCCTGCGTCCTTCTTGCTGCAACCAGTATTGCTTCTTTGCTGCTTTTCTTCTCAATACCCAGATCCTTTGCTATGAGGCGTGCGAGTGATGAGTAATTTATCAAGCCTTTTTTCAGGCAGTTCTTTATGTAGGGATGCTCATTGATGTAGTTCTGGGTGAGTTGGGCTGTTGTTTGCATGTAATTAGATTAGGTTTGGAATATAAAAACATTTCTGTTCCAAATAGAACAATTTTATTAAATTAAGTTCGATATATCCAATTAGGATTAAAAAGCTTCGTTCCTTAGTACAGGTATGGAAATTACCAAGAAATACTCTTTTGATGATATCAATAAGCTGGCTTTCAGGCAACTGATAGAAACCGGTTTCGGTAAAGCGCTCGATAAGAATTACTTTGACTATTGCTCCCCGGATTCTATCATCCTTGCAGAAGAGAAAGATAAATATCCTGGAGCAGTCGTTGTAGAAAGCATCACTTCAGACATCAAGTATCTTGATAAGATTGTCGTGTCTCCAGAGTATCAGGGGAATGGGCTTGGTGGTCTACTGTGGGATATGCTTGAGGATAAGCTTGTGTGGCGTGCAATGCAGGGCAATCCCATACGCAAGTTCTATGAGAAGCAATGCGATGGTATGCAGTTCTGGAACCCCTGGACAGTGTACTGGAGCGGGCTTGATATTAACGAGATACCAATGGGAATCGATTATGCACTTGCAAAGAAACCGACGTTGTATCCTAAATAGATTGCCCCCCATCAAAAGGCATGAATCTCTTACTGACTGAATGACCTTGATTCAACTCTGCAATTGTGAATAACAGTTTATGTTGATTAAGTAGTTATTACTGATTAAATCTTCAATTGATCCAATATATGGTATAGAATTATCTTTTCAAAAGGAATATTCCTTGAAATAAAATGCTGCTTTTTTTGCAAATCAATCGAGTTTTTCGAATAATTCCCGCATCGACTTGAATTCCTTTTTAAAAAGAGGTGACACGTTGCACACAACACCTCCCCCTGTCACATAGAGACACTAATCGGCCTTCGATGAGGCTTATTTTTTCGAAAAACTCAAATCAATCAAAAGTTTTAAATATTATAGAATCAAAAATAGGCTATGGATCTCAGAACTTCATTTGAGCTTTTTGGGATATTAATCGGTTTCTTGATCGGGTTTTTCTCATACAGGATATTTATCAATACCAGAGGAGGATCAAGAGGCTGGAAATATATTGCAATAGGAAGTTTTTCCTTTTTTGTCTGGGCATTGATACAGGTAATATTTACATTGATATGGCCTTTGGAAGCAATAAGAATCTTTGCAGGTTTCTTGACATGGAGTCTCATTGCTGCACTCCTTCCATTGGGCTACATGCAACTTAATCTTGATTTTGGAAAAGAAATGCCACGATTTTTCAGGCCAAAGGCATTCCTGATAACTTTTGGAATTTTTTGGCTTGTACTCTTACTAATCAATTTAATCATGCCTTTTGATTCAATCCTGTATGAACTTGCAGGTATTTCTTTAGTTACTCTAACAGTCTTTGCATGGGTTGGAGGTGTCTATCCCGCCTACAGGCTATGGTGGGACTCAAAGAACTGGATGTTTCTGATGCTGTTTCTTTTTGTGCTTCTGATACCTTTTGGTACAGGTTTAGGAGCTTACACCCATGGTTGCTGTTTCTCAGAAGATGTGCCTGCCTGTAATCAAATAACAACGCAATATGCTAATGTACTTTATATTCCATGCATTGAAGGAATCCTGAATATAGGAGCGTATTATAATCTTTTGGAGATGCCTATAATACTGATACTTGCTGCAGGCCTTATAGGTTTATGGAAAAAATTAAGATAGAATTATTGTTTAGAAAGTGCCTCAATAGCCTCATCAAGTGTATTATAAACCTCAAATCTCCTGTTTGAAAAACTTTGTACACCATGGAATATTGCTTTTTGTATTCCACTCATACCGGAAACTACAGCTTTCTTTGCTGTTGGTTCTGTATCTTTTGCAAGTTTTTTTACTGCATCAACAACCTGTGTATTAAAACTCATACCCTCAACATTAGTTATACTCAAGAGACTGTGTTCTGGCTGCTGGAGACAAACTTTTTTTCCTTCTTCAACCACTTTTATGATCTCTTCAGGCTCTCTTAGATTTGATAGATCTATAATGAAGATATCTTTTCCATTCTTTTTTGTCCATCTTGTCCGATCCATGTTATCACCTTTTAAAAACATAATACAGAATATCTCTTTAAATAGTTTTGTATCTATAAGAAAAACTAAAGCCTGGAGGATATCTCATCAAAGGCTTCAAACCAATAATCTCCATGGGGTACATACTTATCAGGATTTGTGCTTAATTCTTCCTTGATCTTATCTATAGGGAGAAATTTTGCATTCTGGACTTCTTCTTTTTGCAATTTTAAGCTGGAGATATCTCCATCAAACTTGTAGAGGTATATATAATAGAATTCATTATTCTTTATCTCGCGAAAAATCGCCTTATTCTTCCTTATCATCCAGAAATCCGGCTCAATCTCTAATCCAATCTCTTCCTCTACTTCTCTTATTGCAGAATCAAGAGGGTCTTCTCCTGCATTCACGTGTCCGGCAGCAGAGATATCCCACATGTCTGGATAAAGGGCTTTTTCCTTGGCTCTTAACTGGAGAAGGACTTCTCCCCTGG
>JAWOGQ010000052.1:0-3888 GCA_046496745.1 Candidatus Woesearchaeota archaeon
ATGCTGACTTGGTACACGAGGCGGTCATAGATCGGCCAAGCTTGCTTAATGTTAGTCAGCTCCATACCCAAAAGAATTGGCATCACTTTCAATGGTTGAGCTTCAGAAGAAAGCTGCAGAGCAAATAGCAATCGATGCATTGACTGCCTATGCTGGTGCTGATGCCCAATACGCCGACGAACTGGCTGATGCAGGCATGGTTACAAAAGAGATAGGTTATATCGCTAAAGAATTCAAGGTCATTAACGGAGTAAGAAGCATCAAAGGAGTCCATGATGGGATACCAGGCATGACAGATGAATTAGGAGATGCAACAAGGGTGAATGAGGACAAGGCAGGCTCGACTTGGGTAGAGAACGCTGCAGATGTAGGGATTGTTGGTATCTCTGCTGCACAGACCGCAGTTGGAGCACTCACATTTATCCCGAACAAGATCCCGTATTTTGGTGAAGTGAGTGCCTCCTGGCAATCCGCATTCAGTGCTGCAACAAACATCTGGAAAGCAAACCTCCAGTATGTCTCAAAATCAGAGAAGATAAGCCGCGCTCAGGAACTGTATTATCCTGTTGGAATCCTTGTGACTGCCCAGGATATTTCAGGCTGGACAATACAAGAGCTGCAGATGTTCAAGATAGCGTACCACGAGTTAAAATGAGATTAGCCAGAATATACTTAATAATGATTATCCTTGCTTCAGGAATGTGCTTCGCAAGCCTTGATGACGCAAAGGATATGGTTGATAAGTACTATCAATATTCCATGGAAAAGGATGTGGAGTCATACGTTGCACTATTTGATCCGGAATATCTCACCCACCTGTATGGTGAAGACAGCAAGGAATTTTTCCAGGAAGTATTCACCTATTTTGACATTCAGGATTATGACCTGGATTACCAGTATTATACCGAATCAGATGAATCCTTGAGCCTTTTTTTCAACCTAAAAAGTGAGACACTAATCGATGGGCAAAAGACAGAAATTGACAATGATCAGGTTGCCTTCTTCACAAAAGACCCCCTGAAGCTTCGCTACATTATCCTTCAGGAAGAATTCATAGGACAGATGAACCGTGAGTTCATCTATGAAGCTGCAATCACAGCAATCGTTGAGAAGAACTCAGACCTCAAGGCTGAGGCTGAAGAGAAAGGCGTATCATTGACAGACTACAATTTTGAAGAAAAGATTGCAGCACATAATGCAAAGCATTCCACTGGCTGGATCTGGATAATCCTTATTGCCTTGTTACTGGTCACAGCAACGACCCTTGATCTTTCAAAGCACATAAAGAACAAGAAGTACAGGAAAAAATATGTGCATATAAGAAAAGAAATGATTAACTTAGCCCTTAACATCTATGCTTTCATCGTAAAGATGACAAGAAAAGCATCTAAATTTATAGTTGCATTGATAAATAAGAAAAAAGTTTGAAAGAGTCAATCAAAGTCCATGTATTGATTTACGCTTACCTGTCCTGTGAGTCTCTCCATTTCTAAGTTCAATTTCACCGATCAATGGGTCTACAATATTCTTGAATTCTTCATTATTGCTTATTGTTCGCATCACAACAAACCCATTTATAGGGATATTTGGAAAAAATTCCTTTAATACACTTGCACATCCTAATAATGTTGCACCCCTTGTAACCACATCATCAATTAACAATATCTTTTTAGGTTGATAAATACTCTTTTTATAGCTGATTGTCTTATAATGATCAATAGGTTTTGGTCGGTCTTCTGCTTTTGCTAATGCGGCTTTTGGAAGCCCTTTAATTCTCTGGAGGCAGTTGAAATAAGTGCCCCTTCCATTATTTGCAAGCGCTTTAGCTATTCTGTCAGGAACCCAGAGTGAATCTTCTTGCATCAAAGAATTTTTTGGAACTGGAACTAAAGAAACATCTTCACCAAAAAAATCTGGAAACTGCTCTTGAGTTATGACTTTGGCAAAATATTCTGAGAAGAATTCTGGAGGATTCCCATATGGTTTCTCGTTTTTGATCTTATACATGAGATCTTTTGATAATTGTTGTTCATATGTCGTTGGTCTGGGTGTATAAGCAAAATAAGAACCATAGATAAGTCTAGACACTAGAACCATTATAATTCACCGGATCTGGATTAGGTAGGCATTCCAGTAGAACATCTAGGTTTGCTGTCTTAAGTGGTTGTGCACCGTATTCAATCATTTTTTGAGGCCATTTAAGGCTTGGATCTCTTACTAGATTCTCCATAATAAACAGTGGTCTTCCTAGACGGAGAGCTTCCCAACCTTGGTGTTGTGTACCGCTTGTTTTACCAGCTTCAACAATAATAGTGGCATGAGAAAATAAAGCCATCGTCCTGTTACGCATAGGGAAATTATGTTTCTGTATTGGGGAATTGGGTGGGAACTGTGATAAGAGCAGATGATTTTCTCCAATCTCATCTTGTAATTCCTGGTTCTGTCTTGGATAATATGTATCTAGAGGTGTACCAATCACTGCGATGGTTTTCCCTCCTTCACTGATAGTTGTCCTGTGTGCAATAGAATCTACACCAAGAGCAAGGCCACTTACTATAACAACATCTCGTTTGACCAGATATCTGGTAATCTTAACAGTATTTTCTTTTCCCATATTGCTTGGTTTCCGGGTACCTATTATGGAGACTCGAGGATATTTTTCCATTAAGGTCTTCTTACCCTTCAAAAAGATCTGCTCTGGTGAGTACTTTCTCTCAATTTCATTCATTGGTCCCATCAGTTCTTCTGGGAGTACTTGAGCTCCTTTTGAGAAATCTTCCATACAACAACCTCTCCTATTAAATATCATCTAATCTATTTAAAATTTTCCACCTTTAAATAAGCTACTTCTCCCTGTCCTGTGGCCTTCACTTTTAAGAATATTAGCACAATTATAAACACAACCACAAGACATTCTCCCATCAGATATTTATATCGCTTCTATGTTAGATTCTCTAAGCCATTGCCACGGGAGCGCCTGATCATTGACTGTGCAAAGCTGCAACCCCTCTTCCGCTCAAGTCTATGCCTTCTAAATTCTACAAGGCGCTCCCTTTTTTTTCATATATCCCTGAAGATTAGTGCTCTGAGCTAAGCATTATGCACATCCCATCTCCGAAGGCTCTGCCTGTAAAACCCCAGCCCAAACAAACCAAGTAAAATAGCAAACAAGAAGAAAGCAAAGATTGACTCGACAAAGAAAGGCATCATCATCCCCAAGATGATGACCGGAAGAAACAACAAGCACATCCAGAGAAGGCTTGTTATATTCAGTGAGTTCTCATTCGGCTTAAGCCCGTTGATATAGAGATTGATGCACATGGTATAGAATATGAACCCTACCAGCACAAGAAAGCTCGATCCGATATGGGCAAAGCCGTTGAAATAACCATACATAAAAAGCAATACGATCCCCTGAATAGAACATATCACTTGCGAAAGCACCATCTTTGGCCACAGGAAATCTCTCAACCCTAAAGGCAGGAACTGATAATACGATATTGAATCACCCGCAAGCAGCACGTTGAAGAAATTGATGGATAGTGTACCCAACAATATTGCAGCAAAGACGAGATTATGCGTCACAAGCGCAAGTTCTCCCTCAAGGATGTTCAGGCTTCCAAGAAGCATCAGCATCAGTATAGATGGAATAACAACATTGAACAAAGGTTTTGCGAATAGCCCGTGCGTGCGGTAAAGGTCGATAAAATCCTTGAACAGCAGATGATCCCCTCTGAACTGGAAAGAGTGATGCTTGCTCTTCCTTCGCGTGTGAAACTCATTCCCCACAAGTAGTGCAGCAAGCCCAAATAATATACCAATCAAAAGGAGATTACCAGACAATACGATCAACCCGAATTCCACATACAAAAGATATGGAAGGAATGA
>JAWOGQ010000015.1:0-11622 GCA_046496745.1 Candidatus Woesearchaeota archaeon
CCCCGTAAGAGATAGATCCCAATACCCAGGATCACAATCAAAGCGATGATTGCTATCCCTACAACAGGCGATTGTTTCTCATCAACACCATTTGCAACCTCAAAAGAGAGCTGGCGTTCCTGTGTTATCACTTCATTGCTGTCAATTGCCCGTACTTCAAGATCAACCTTGTACTCCTTTGGTTTTGCATCCTCTATATCCAGAGTCAAGACAGCAACCCCGCTCTCACCACCTTCCAGGGAACCCACAAAATCAGACTTCTGGTCGAACTCGAATGGTTGTGAGGAATCCTTGAATGCATGCAGTGATACTGACTCAGCATCATCTGTCCCGGTATTGGCAACAGTAATGTATATGTCCACCTTGTTGTTTGGCCTTACTGTCGCAGGATCCATCCTGACATCTGTGATCTCAAAATAAGGGGATGGCTTGAGCGTCAGGTTCAAAGGCAGGACTATCTCCTGGTAATCTTCATCCTTATAGCTGACTTTCACATCAACAGGATATACCCCTGAGGAAAGATCCTCGTCAAGGTCCAGATAGAACTTTCCCTGCCCGGTTGTACCTGCAGCAACCGTTCCCAGAACCGCTTCGTGCGAAGAAGTATAGGAAGGAGAGATACCTTCAGGAAGCTGCAGGCTCATCTTCACATTATTCGCATCAGAATCCCCGATATTTACGAGGTCCAGGCTAAGCTCAGCCTCCTCAAGATCCCGCTTCAGCTGCTTAGGGGTTGTCCTGACTGCACCTAACATCAGATCAGGCTCTTCCTTCTCTCCTACACGTATATCATATTCCATGAGAGACCATCCTGAATCCTCAGATTTCCTGCTTTTCAGATCAACTGGATATGTCCCTTCCAGAGCATCTTCTGCCACCCTCACCTTGTAATAAAGAGTGTAATGCTCTTCATCATCACTATAACCTCTCCAGTGCCCCACATTCTTTTCAGGTTTATCAACTGCATCAAAAAAGAAAGGATAATCCGTGTCAAGCATGAAAGTCAGGTTCTCGATCTCTGCAGTTCCAAACTTTGTCACTTTCCAGCGAAGCTCAACATATTCACCGGGTTCAGCAGGATCCGGGTCCTGGTTCAGGAAAACCGTCCTCAGCAAAGCTGTATCCTGGTCTCCTGCATAAAGCGCGCCCTGCGCCATTAATGTTCCTACAAGCAATAGCATAATAATCCTTTTCATTTTTTAGACCTCCTAAATCTTTCACCTAATACAGATATTATTGGTATGATCGTGATAGCAGCAAGAAAACATGCTGTTATCCCATAACTCATCATCGTTCCAAGCTCTGCCATCACAGTAAGGTTTCCCATGGACATCGCCCGGAATCCGATCAATGCAGCAAGAGTGGTAGTAAACATCGGGATGAACACTGCATTTAATGTATTCTCCATTGCCTTCTCAGGAGCTAACTTTTCCAATTCACGCCTGAACCTGCTTATTGTCTGGATCCCAAAATCAATCCCTATTCCCATTATCATCGACATCGCACCAGAAGTTGCAGGACTTATCGAAAGACCAAGCAAGCCAAAATACCCAAAAGCCCAGACTAACCCGATAATTATGACTGCCAGAGGCGTCAATGCATACCTTATCGAACGAAAAAGAAGCAATAGGACCACAAGTATCCCCACCAGAGAGAATATTGAAGTCTTCTGCATATCCGGCCCTAAAGTCCCCTCTATGATTGGCCCTGTCGCAATATCACCGGCGACATTCACTGACAGGGCACGAGGCTTATCAAGATTCCCGATTACCCCTTGCAGGTCTGAAACCAGTTCTGAATCATCATACGAGTCATCAAGATTGATACGTATGACTGACATTAGATAATCATCACTGATATAATTCTCAAATGCACCTGAATCGACAACCTCCTTGATTCTTCTCTCTGACTTTGGTATCATTCCTTCCGTGTCATGCACAAGCGTGCCTGCACTGGTGACACCCACCACGTGATCAGTATGCGAGACAAGCTCAGACAATAGATACATATATTCAATATATTCAGGCTTTCGTATGTCTCCTGAATCAAGCTCCAGTGCAATCATTATGGAATCGCTTCCACCGAAGTGATCTCCGATTATATCAAAAGCTCTTATCTCTTTTATATCATCAGGCAGCATGTCTGAATTATCAAGATTCTCTGAGCCTACCTGTCCTGAAAAATAGATAGCAAGCCCTGTTACCAGAAGGACAAGGAGAAGCACTGTATAAGGATTATGCGAGATGTACCTGGAGTATCTTTTGATAATCATTTCAAGCCCTCCTCAAATAACATTATCACTGGCTCTACAACAACTGCTGCGATTATACAGTAAAAAATCCCCAGTGCAAGACTGAATCCAAGGTGCTGCATCATCGGCATGATAGAGAAAGTAAGAGCAAGGAATCCTACAATCGTAGTGGTACCGGATCCAAGCACCGCAGAACCCACTGCAGGTACTGCAGTTGACAATGCCTTTTTCTGGCTGCGTTTCTTTGCCCGCTCCTCCTTGTAGCGAGAGATCATGAAAACACCATATTCCACACCCAGCCCCAAAAGCATGGCTCCAAGCCCTGCTGTCGCAATCGAGATCTTGACCCCAAGCCAACCAAGTGTCCCACCGGTCCAGATGATCCCAAGCAATAAAGGCACGCTGATCACTCCTGCCTGCGTGAATGACCTCTGGATTATCACGAGCAAGAAGAATATGATCACAAAAGCAACCAAGAGAGTAAACACACTATCAAATTCCAGGAGTTCAAGAATGACCTTCAATATTGAAGGTGACCCGGTTATGGTGATCTCTGTTCCTGGTGGCTTTGAAAGCCCATCCAGTTTCTCGTTCAAAAGATCAGTAAGAGCAATGATCCCTTCATTCCCCATACCCACATCCGCCTTCAACATCATTATCATCTTTGTCCGATCATCACTCACGAAAGAATCAAGTCCGCTGTTCATCAAAGCAGAATGCATGTCCTGAGAAGTATAGGAAGGATTCGCCTGCTTTATCTGCCTGACCACCGGAGCAACAGAGACAACATCATCTATGCTGCTCTCATAAGAAAGCGTTTCCTCAAGACGCACCACATAATCCATTATCGCAGGGTCAAGTATATCCTTTGGAACCTCCTTCATGTTCACATCCTTTAGCTGGAAAAGCACGAATATCGTGTCCTCTCCGCTGAAAGCATCATTTACCCTGTCATTGAGCAGGAATATGGGAAGATGCTGCGGCATCTCTTCTTCGAAATTACCCTCTAACTGGATATCCTTGAGTCCTATCCCCAAAAGAAGGGTGAAAACCAGGACTATCATAAGAATCATATAGGGATGCCTGTATTGAAGAAACGTCAATTTTTCCAGTGCTTTCTCAATCATGCTCATCTTAATTCCCGCAGTTTATCCTCTGCCCCTTTTATTATACTCCTGAACTCTTCCTCCTTTGACCTGAATCCCTCCTTATTCATCAGGTCAAACATGACCCGAAAGAAAGGGATCATCACATCACTGTTTCTTACAAGCTCTTTCTCATTGATTGAAGGGCATCCCTCTCCCAAGAGGTCAGATACAACTCTCTGCATCTTAAGATGCGTATTGAACATGTCCTGATGCTGTTTGAGGATATCCCTGATATGCCTTTTCCCTTTTATTGTTAATGAATATACCTTGCTGTTTCCATCTTCCCTGAAAGTGACAAAGCCTTTTTCTTTCAACTCGTTAAGCAGAGGATACATGGATCCGCTTGAAGGCCTTTTGCCATAATTCTCCTCAATCGAATCCATAAGAGAATATCCGGTTTGTTTCTGTACCAATAGTGATTCAAGCACCAATATCTTCAACACACCTCTAAGCATATTATGTCGGTTTCCGATACCAATATAAAAAACTTATGATTTCCCGTGGAACATGAAAACAAGAAAGAATACTATGAACGAGAGGAAAAAGCTAAGCGCCATCAGCCCTATGTACAATCCATCAGTCTCAGGACTCCTCTCAAGGATATTATAGTCAAAAGATTCCCTCCCTACATTCACCTTGAAAGTCTTGCTGTCATAGGTGGAATTATCCACCAGCGCAACTATCTTCAAAGAATAAGCCCCCTCATCAGCATCATTCCTGACCCCCACATCAATGAACATCCTTTCCCTATCATAACCAGATACTTTCACCTTATCAGGTATGCTGACAGTAAAGGAACCATTATCGTAACAGAACTTATTAGGCAGGCTGCTGCATACTGATTCCATGCAATCATTGGATGCACAATCTATAGGCTCCAGCCTTAACCTGAAGGTGGTGTCCTTGTCATAATAATTCTTGACATGGAAAAGCATGATCTCATAGGTCTTATTACGAAGAAGGCTCCTCTCCCTTTGCGCCTCCTCCTGCCTTTCCTTGTTGAGGAGCACATTCAGGTTATAATGCTCCAGCGTAAGTGCATCATCCGGAAAGGAATATACTCCGAATACGAAATAAAGACAGACTATTGAAAGAAAAACAATCAGGTACCCTTTTTTCATACCCTGTCATGATATAAAAGTATATTTAAACCTTTCTCGTTAAATCTTTAAAGGGGCAGGTGTTCCAGAGATTATGCTCATCAGGCACCTTCAGCTCGAGAACATAAGAAGCTTCACAAACGAGGAGATAAGCATCCCCAGAGGTACAATCCTCCTCAGCGGAGACATAGGAGCAGGTAAATCCACCCTCCTCATCGCAATAGAATTCGCCCTTTTTGGCATACTCAGGGGAACGGTCAATGGAACATCCATCCTTAGGCATGGGAAAAAAGAAGGATCAGTGACCCTGACCTTCTCCATCGCTTCAAAAGAGATAACAATAAAGCGTACACTAAAGCGCCAAAAGGATTCTGTCCAGCAGGGCAATGGTTATATCGTAATAGACAACATAAGAACAGAAGGCACGTCCACCGAACTCAAGGCAAGAATCCTGGAATTGCTGGGCTACCCCCAGGAACTCCTTTCAAGGAGCAAGAATCTCATCTACCGCTACACCGTATTCACACCTCAGGAAGAGATGAAACAGATCCTTCTTGAAGAAAGCGATGCCAGGGTAGACACCTTAAGGAAAGCCTTCGGTCTTGACAAGTACAACCGCATAAGAGAGAACATTACCATCTATACCCGCAAGCTAAAAGAGCAGAACAAGGTCCTCGAAGGCAAGGCCAGCGGCCTGGAAGCAAAAGAAGAGCAGTACAAGAACATCCTCCAGGAGATGGAAGAGAAAAAGAGACAGCTGGATCCCGAAAGCCTCGAAAAACAAAGAAAGCTCGTCCAGGAAAAGAAACAGAAATTCCAGGAGATCGAAGAGAAGATAAAGAAGATACAGGAACAAAAGCATTCCCGCAAGATTCTGGATGAGAAGATCCTCCACGAGGTATCCCAGAGAAAACAACTGGCAAAAGACATCGAGCAGCTGCAAGAACAGCTCCGGAAACTGGACGAAGAGCTAAAAGAGATACCTGACAAGGAGAAGCTCCAGGAACGGATCGATTCTCTGCGGGAAAAGGCAGGAACTGTTGAAAAAGAGATAAGTGCAGCCCACCAGCGCATGGGAGGGCTTACAAGCAAGAGAAAGGAAGCTGAAGAGATAAAGAAAAAGATATTCGATCTCACCCACTGCCCCACCTGTGAGCAAACCGTAAGTACAGACCACAAGCAGAAGATAAAAGAACGTGAAGATTCAAAGATCTCAACTGTAGAAAAGGAGAACAAGAAGCTTGAGGATGAGATAAGCAAAAAGAAAAAGGAAAAGCAAGACATCGACAAAGAGCTTGAGAAACTCCAGAAAGAACTGCAACAGGTACAACTCCTTCTGTACAAGAAAAAGAATTACACCGAAAAATCCGAAGAGAAGAAAAAGAAAGAAGAGCAATTCCAGAAGACTAAACAGACTATCGCTGATCTCAACAAGCAAAAGATGGAGATAAAGGTCCCAGAAGAAGGGATAGATGAACAACGCCAGCAGATAAAGAAAGCAGTTGACGAGGAGCAGGATAAGTTAAAGAGACAGGAGATCCTTCAGGAATCCATAAAAGGCCGCTTGCAGGAGAACCAGAAGACCAAAGAAAACCTTGAAAAAGAGATAGCAGAGAAAAAGGAAGCAAAAAAACAGCATAAGGCCACGCAAAAGACCATACAATGGTGCGAAGAGTATTTTGTCCAGCTCATGAAAAATATCGAACGAAACGTCATGCGCACCATCCAGCGCGAGTTCAACGAGTATTTCAAGGGATGGTTCAGCATGCTCATAGATGACGAGCTGCTCAGTGCACGCCTTGACGAGGAATTCACTCCGATAATCGAGCAGAACGGTTATGAGACAAGTGTTGCAAGCCTCTCAGGTGGGGAGAAGACAAGTTGTGCCCTTGCCTACAGGCTTGCCCTCAACAAAGTGATAAACGACGTGGTTGAATCAATAAAGACAAAAGACCTGATAATCCTTGACGAACCGACCGACGGTTTCTCTTCAGAACAACTGGACCGCGTGAGAGATGTGCTAGACTCCCTCCACATGGAACAGATAATTCTAGTATCCCATGAGAGCAAGGTAGAAAGCTTTGTAGATACTAACATAAGGGTAGAAAAAAAGAATCATGAAAGTAAGATAGAAAAATAATTATTTTTTTGGTATTTCCATTACCTTTGAAAGATTGGTCTCAAGAACCTCAAGTGCACGATTTAAATCATTCTCATTCTTGATTCCTGTAACAACAATCTTTCCATTCCCAAACAAAAGGAAACTTGTTTTTGGATCACGGATCTTATAGACCAGACCAGGGAACTGCTCAGGCTCGTACTCCACGTTATTGAGACTTATCGCAAGTTTGTTCAGGTTAAGGTCATAACCCAGTTGTCCTGCTGCAACCATGTTCTGAACATGAAGCTCAGGCTTTATCTTGATATTGACCTTGATCTTTTTCAATGCCTCAATTATGTTTTGTATTGAACGCTCAGCATCCTTAAGGTTTCGAGCACCCGTGCACACCACTCGCCCACTGGTAAAAATGAGAGCTGATGTTTTTGGATCCTTGATCCTCATGATCAATCCTGGGAACTGTTCAGGATTGTATTCCGTATTCGGCAATGTCGAAGCAAGCTTATCAAGATTGATATGCTCTTCGAGTGCTGTTGATATAACCATATTCACAATGCTTGTTTTTGCCATATTAACCCCCGCTTTATAAGGTATTTATAAAAGAGTAATGCACCAAAGTTCATAAATGTTTTGCTTTTATAAAGAGAAATAATCTATTTAAAAAGAAAGAGTATACAAAAATATATACTTATATATTTTATTCTCTTTTTGAGACTTCTTCCCGGAGCACCTTGGCGAATTCATCAATATCTTTTGTGCCTATGACCTCGTTCTCCCTTGTCCTTACTGTTGCAGTATTATTCTCAGCTTCCTTTTCACCGATCACCAGCACATAATTGATTTTCTGCAACTGCGCCTCCCGCACTTTCTTTGACACTGACTCGCTTCGCTTGTCGACCTCCACTCGCAGGCCGTGCGAGACAAGCTTTTCTTTTGCCTTCTCTGCAGCGTCCGAGAACCTGTCTGCGACAGTAAGTACCCGCACCTGTACAGGACTAAGCCATAACGGGAACTTTCCGGCATAATGCTCTATAAGTATTCCCATGAACCTCTCAAGCGAACCGTAAACTGTCCTGTGTATCATCACAGGCCGATGCCTCTGGCTGTCCGCACCTTCATAAGTGAGATCAAAATTCTCAGGCTGAGCCATGTCAAGCTGGATTGTCCCGCACTGCCATGTCCGGCCCAGGCAATCCTTGATATGGAAATCTATCTTAGGCCCATAAAAAGCGCCGTCTCCCTCGTTGATGACATACTCCCTTCCGGTTGATTCAAGAGCAGCCTTGAGAGAACTGGTTGTCTTGTCCCATTGCTTCTCTGTACCGATCGCCTTGTCAGGCTTGGTGGAAAGCTCCATATGATAAGTCAGGCCGAATGCGCTGTATATCTCATCAACAAGACTGATAACCCCTTCTATCTCATCCTGTATCTGCTCCTCTGTCATGTATATATGCGCATCATCCTGATGAAAAGCCCGCACACGAAAAAGGCCTGAAAGCGTCCCTGACAGTTCATGCCTGTGCACAAACCCAATCTCACCCACGCGCATGGGAAGTTCCCGGTATGAATGGACATCCTCATTATACATCAGCATACCACCCGGGCAATTCATTGGCTTTATGGCATAATCCTCATCATCGATCCTCGAATAATACATGTCATCCCCATAATTCTTCCAATGCCCGCTCTGCTCCCACAATTTCCGGGAGAGGATGATAGGTGTCTTGATCTCCACATAACCCGCCTTGTTGTGCAGTTCCTTCCAGAACTCAATCAGCTTATTGAATACCACCATGCCCCTGGGATGGAAGAAAGGAAAACCAGGTGCCTCCTCATGCAATGAGAAAAGTTTAAGCTCCTTTCCGATCTTACGGTGATCACGTTTCTCCGCTTCCCTGAGCATCTCAAGATACTCTTTAAGCTCTTTCTTGTTCGGGAAAGCAACGCCGTATATCCTCTGCAACTGCTGGTTCTCAGCCTTGCCCCTCCAGTAAGCCCCTGCAATCTTTGTCAGCTTGAAAGCCTTTATCTGCCCTGTTGAACGGACATGCGGCCCCCTGCACAAGTCAACCAGTTCACCATGCTTATAGAGACTGCAGGCCTCATCACCAAGCTCATCAATCATCTCAAGCTTGTATGGCTCATGCTTTTGCATCTCTTTTGCTTCATCTTTGGTGACATCAAGCCTTTCGAATGTGATATCCTCCTTTACGATCTTTTTCATCTCCTCCTCGATCTTCTTCAGATCTTCAGGAGTGAAAGGCTTTTCGACATCAAAATCATAATAGAATCCATCCTCCACCGCAGGCCCTATGGTAAGCTTTGCATCAGGAAATATGCGTTTTACCGCCTGAGCAAGTACATGCGCAGCAGAATGCAAGAAAACATCCTTGCCTTCTTTATCCTGGAAAGTAAGAACCTGTAGAGTGGAATCCTTTGTTATAGTAGTGCTGAGATCAACTATTTTATCATTAAGTTTTGCTGCAACAGCTGCAGAATACAACCCCTCGCCTATCTGCTTCACGACATCAGCGACAGTTGCCCCCTTTTCAGCTTCAATTTCTGTATCATCTGGTAATCTAACCTTTACTGCCATAAATTCACCCTTAGATAGGTTTATCCTCTTTCTTTATATGTTTTGTCCATGACAACAAAAAGATTTATAAAAAAAATAAGCAATATTCCCTACAGGGGTGTTCAATGAATATTTTCCGGAAGAACCATATTCCAACCTGGCTTACTCTTGGTAACCTGGCTGGTGGTTTCCTTGCGATCCTCGCAATAATCGACAACAACATAACTCTTGCACTTTATCTCATAGGGATTGCCCTCTTCTTTGATGTCATCGACGGTTATGTTGCAAGAAGATTCAACTGGCAATCAGATATGGGCGTAGAGCTTGACTCCCTGGCAGACGCTGTATCTTTCGTGATTGCCCCAAGCCTTCTTGCCTATCTCACTCTTCTGAATGAAGCCTCTCCTTTTCCAAGCCTTTTCATGGCAGGCTGCGGAATCCTCAGGCTTGCAAAGTTCAATGTCACAAAAGGAAAGGACCATTTTATCGGACTCCCCACTCCTATCCACACTATCTTCATATTCTCACTATATTTTGTCAACCTGCAGACATGGCTGATCGCATTGATCATGATAATCAGCTCATATGCAATGATTAGCCCCCTGAAATATCCGGCATTGAAAAAAGGCCATTTCCAGCGATATAAGAAAAGAGGACTTCTCCTTGCACTCGTTGCAGCATTGATACTCGCACTTTCCAATTATATGGGAATCATATCGACAAGCATCCTCATATATGCACTGTTCCTTGCAACCATACTTATACCTTTAAACCTGGACAAGAAACTGAAGAAACCCAGTGTACTTTACATATTCAATACAGGATTCATAGCGATGATCATCCTGAGTTATCTCATCAACCCGGTTCTTTCAATAATATATGCAATTGCAGGCGCACCCTTAATACAGGTCGCAATAGACGGAAAATGGAAATGATATTAATCAGGGTACTCTATCTCATGCTTCCTGTTTACATAGCAAACATGATGCCAGTCATAGTGAGATCCCTTCCTTTGCTTGACATGCCAGTAGATTTCAGGAAAAGATTCAGGGACAGGCGCATCTTCGGCTCTCACAAGACCTGGAGAGGACTGATCTTTGGCACAGCAGCAGCAATCCTCGTAGCATACATACAATTCAGGCTTGACCTTCCCATCTCATTACTGGAATATGACCGATGGATAATCATAGGCCTGTTTTTAGGAGGAGGTGCACTTTTGGGTGATCTCCTGAAAAGCATGATAAAACGACAACTTAAAATAAAAGAAGGCAAACCTTTCATCCCATGGGATCAGCTGGACTTTTTGCTCGGAGCACTCCCTTTCCTCTTGTTGCTCTACATACCGACTCCAGCAGAACTCCTGACCATCTGCATAATAACACCAATGCTTCATATAACAATAAACCATATGGCATTTTACCTGAGAATAAGAAAGGAGAAGTGGTAACATGATATACGAACTCGTTACAAACAAGATATTCCTTGCAGCATTATTAGGATCATTATCCGCACAAGTATTAAAGATACTGCTCTTGATATACAAAGAACGCCAGTTCAGCTTCAAGCTGATCCTGCGACGTGCCAGCATGCCCTCTGCACATTCCGCGACAGTAGCAGCCCTGACAACAGCACTCTACCTTGACCAGGGATTCACCCCCTTGACAATCACAATGCTTTTCATCTCAGCAATAATAATCCGCGATCTGATTGACATAAACCTAGGGATACCAGAGAAAGAAAAGATAAAGAGAGTCAAAGCACCCATCCACACGCCTTTAGAGATAACTTTCGGAATCCTGCTTGGTATAGCAGTCACACTAGCAATATTCGGATTCCCATTGTAAGTGCAACAAATGTCAGGATAAGGGATGCATAATAATATTTTCCTATGATCTTCTGAAGGCGGCTTTCTTTGACAGTCATCCTTGAACCAGTAGCAAGGCCCAGGACAAATATCAGGAAACCTACTGTCGGCAACTGCGAGAACCCAAAAGCAATGCCCATGACACAAAACAAGAATAGGGGATTATAGACCAGGACCAACCCCACAAGCGAGAACAAGGCAAGCGCAAGAAACCCCTCCATGTACAAGACAAGAGCGACAAGAGCAACAAGAGCATATTCAAGATAATTCAGGTATCTTATCCCTGCCTTCACTTCACCCCTTGCGATCCATGAGAGAAAGACACCGCACAAAAGCCCCAGGGCAATGAATATTTCTACCACGGGCTATGCCCCCATTGTATAAGAAGATCAACATCCAGATTAGGCACATCACACGCACCAAAACAAGAACCAAACCATATGAAGATCTCAGCCCCTGTCCTTTCCAGCTCATCAGCGATAGTTCCTGCATGTGGCTTCAGGCCGTCAGGCAACTGGATGCACACGCTTCCCGCCCCCTCAGCAGTAATCATCTGCGCTACTCT
>JAWOGQ010000017.1:0-29294 GCA_046496745.1 Candidatus Woesearchaeota archaeon
TTAACAATGAGTTTACGATAATAGACAGGTATGCAAACCCTAAACAGAAAAAAAATCCGAAGACGAACAAGACCGATACTTACAAGGATTACCAGGCTCTAATGGTGACTTCACAGGGAAGGGTAATAGAATGCCAGTTCAAGGACAGGTGGACCCATAAGGAGAATGAGAAAGGCTGCCTGAACCACAAGGCATATGTAAAGAAGCAGCAAAAGGATCTCGAAAGATATCCTGAGATAATGATGTTTTGCAAGGCGCTTCAGACAGGCAAGCCTGAACCAGAACTGCTTGGATTATTCAGAGCATCAAGATTCAGAAAGAGATTTGATAGTTACATGAGCATTATACAGGATTGTTCTGTGGGTGAGATGGTAAATGAGACAGAGAAGATGATAGCCCTTTACAATGAAATCAGATCCATGGAAGGGCAGAAAGAATCCATCAAAGAGCTTGAAACA
Source organism: Candidatus Woesearchaeota archaeon (assembly GCA_046496745.1). Taxonomy (GTDB): domain Archaea; phylum Nanobdellota; class Nanobdellia; order Woesearchaeales; family JACJVW01; genus JBNJGT01. The sequence continues at coordinate 459 of JAWOGQ010000017.1, forward strand.
ATGCTTATTGAAACTCCTCTCAACTTCATAGACTCACAGATAGAAAGACAGGATTATATCCCAAGAAGCCTTATCCTAAACCAGGTATTAAAGACTCACGGTGTCGCTGACTGGGATGAAGATTTCCTTTTAGATTATGCATTGAGTGAAGAGATAGAGAATCTCAAGGGAAGGATAGGACAGGCATCCTTTACCACCATACATGATGAGATAATCAACAGGCTTCCTTCCTTTGCAAAGAACATGAGAAATTATGCAGAGAATGATCCTGAAGCGCATAATGAGATAGCTTACCTGGCACTGAACTATACCATATCATCAGTCATGAGAATAAGAGAGACTCCTATAACAAAAGTGCTACCCTTAATCCTTGATCCAGAGTCAAAGATGAGACAGGCTATGGGAGTCATCAAAGAGGTAAGCAAAAGTTTCGGGATAAACTATAATATGAATGATAGCTTTTATGAGATAGGATATGCTGCACAACAACAGGTTGCAACAAGAACAAAAGAGGCGTTCCAGGCATGCGCTACATGCAGCCGGACTGAAGGCATATACAGGAGCATGGTGGGGTTTACTCTTTATTCTGACCTGAAAAAGATTGAAGAAATGCTTCCTTTGAATTTATCTGAAGAAATACATAATACCAGTTTCTATTTTGACAGGGACCACCTGATATATCTTCCAAAAGGGATGCTTTTCAATGAGATACCCCATGGAAAGAAAACAAACATGAATCTTCTCAAGAAAGTTTCACGGGAATTCACAGGCAACCCTGATTATGCATATCATGTTAAAGAGACTATGAAGGACCTGAAATACTGATTATTCCCAGTCCTTTCGCAATTGCCTGTTGTGCTCTTTTATGTTCTTTCCAAGGACTGCATGCTGATCCATATCCGGGGAATACCTGCTTGCCGGCACAACCCTTCCAAGCCTTTCTGCCATGGCACGGATGAAATGAGGTGCTCCACCACAGCAAAGTCCGATATAATTGATTCCCATATCTTTTGCTTCCTTGGCAAAGTCTGCGCATTCCCGGCGATTGAGGAGAAAATGTTCAAGGTTGACAGGCCAGTCACTTTTGTCATCCTTTAATTTCTGAAAATTCTTGTGGTGTTCGTCTGTGGAATATGGGACAGGCAATGCAGCAACATGGCCTGAGACAGTATCGCGTATCTCTCTTAACAAGGGAAGCATCGTTGCTGGACCTCTGCCGCAATTAAGCCCTACGACGTCTGCTCCCTTCTCTTCAAGAATCCTGCAGGCTTCAGCCCAGGTATGGCCATCTGCAGTCTTTTCGTGGAAAGGTGCAAGGGTCACAACCGCCAAAAGGCCATGGGACTTGATCACCTCTAGTGCTATAAGTGCTTCTCCCAGGTAGAAGAAGGTTTCAGCAATGACAAAATCAGCGCCCTCCTCTTTTGCCCATCTTACCTGCTCGTCAAAGATTGCGCGGACGCTCTCATGGGTGGAAGGGTCTTTTTGGTCATATACCCAGGTATTGCAGATATTTCCTGCGCACAACTTTTCACCTGCGGTCTTTCGTGCAATCCGGAGTGCCTGCCTGTTCAAGCTTTCAAGCTCACCCTCCCGACCAATTCCCTTTAGCTTGTCACGGTGACCGTAGTATGTGAATGCAACAGATACATCTGAACCGCATGCCATGAATTCCTCATGGAGTTGTTGCAGCGCCTTTGGATTATCAAGGACAACTTCTGGGACAAAAGGGCCTGCCTTGAGGTGACCCCGCCTTTCCAGTTCAAAGAGATATCCTTCTGCACATATGATCCCTTTTTCCAGTTGTTCTTTGAAGTCCATCAGAAATCAGTCAAATTCTTATTCTTCTTGTGATGCACGTATGTGGTGTTACCAGAGGTTCCTCCACCGGTCTTTGTGGTCTCTACGAATCTTGCTTTCTCCAGTTTCTCTACCTTACGCTGGAAGGTCTTTGATGTCTTATCACCGCCCTGCTCCTTATAGATACGATAAAGATCACCTATCCTTTTCCCGGTGTTCTCTTTTATGATACGAAGTATAAGCTGGGAATCCTCTTCAAGGTCAGTTGATTTTTTTATGGAGAATTCTTCAAGTTTTTTTATTGCCTGGGTAGCATGTTCTGAGGTTATCCTGCGGGAAGAGACTTCCTCTGCACAGCGCCCGGCCTCACGAAGGAGGTATATGCCCTGGCGAACATCACCAAGCTCAAAAGTCTTTTCCACTATCGAATCAAATGCCTCGTCCTCCCATACATCCTGGTAGAATGCATACTTGACTCTTTCCTTTAGAATGTCTGTGATCTCACGGGCACTGTATTTCTCGAACTCAAGGGTGTCAGGAGTAAGGCGTGACTTGACCCTGCCATCAAGATGGATAATCCATTCCTTGTAGTTGGTTATCAAAAGAAGGGATTTCTTGAATATCTCTTCACTGATCATGTAGAGGAAATCATCGTCCTCAAGCTTGTCCACCTCATCAAAGGCGAATACTGCGCTCTTCTTGTTGTTTATTATCCCTTTTGCAACCCTGAACAGCTCATCTGTCTTCTTGTTCTGGGTGAAGCGGTAACCCAGCTGGTCGCATATCTCAACTATGACCTTATAGCTTGTATTCTTCTGCCAGCAATTGATATAGATGGGAAATACATCCTCTGTTTCATCCTCGAGATCACGGAGTACCCATCTTGTTGCAGCAGTCTTTCCTATTCCAGGATCGCCGTATATGAAGAGGTTTTTTCCGTTACGTGACTGGATAAGCGGAGCTATGCATGCAGCGATGTATTTTTGCTTTTCCTCCCTATGGGGGAGGAGTTTAGGTACAAAATCGTAGTCTAGAGCAAGTTCGTTACTAAAAAGGGTCTCATCATCCTTCAGCATATCCTTAAAAAGACTCATGGTATTCAGCAAGGATGCTTTCTTTAAATAGTTTATGGTGGATTTTTTCTCATATTTTCAGGCTGATAGAACTGATTCGGGGAACTCTGTCCCTGGAATTTTTGGGATGGCTGATTTGGCTTTTGAAATGGCTGGTTCTGAGCGGCCTGCTGGAATTGCTGGGCTCCCGGTGGCTGGTTTTGCCTAGGCTGCTGGTTAGGTCTGTTCTGCCTGAATTGCTGGTTCTGGGAAGGTTGATTTTGAGGAGGCTGCATTTGTGGAGGTTGATTCTGCGGAGGCTGGGATTGTTTTCTTCTTGTGAAGATAAACATCCATGCTACATTTATTCCTATGAGGACAACTATGAGGATTATCAGGATAGTGTTTCCATCGGATCCTTCACTATCTGCAATCACATTTGCGGTGGGAGAGAAGTCTGTGACAATCTCGTTTAATGTTACAGTTGCATTGAAAAGTTTCTCTGTGACCTTTTCTGCATAATTTACCTGAAGTTTTATGTCATAATCTCCAGGTGAGATATCTTTAGTATCCCAATAGGCATTAACCTTTTCCACTGAACCAGGTGCGATGGAGACTGAGGAGGTCTTGAAATCAGCATACTCCCTGCCCTGCTTGTCAAGGACAAACAGATGGGCATAAACATCATTTATAGGTCTATTCCAGCGATTCATGAGATCTATCTGGAATTTGGCAATATCACCGTGCTTGAACTCAGGGACGCTAACACCCACTACCTCAACCCGCATGCTTCCGACATAGAAGTTCTTTTTTACAGTAAAGGATTTATCATCATAGGTTACTGTTGCGATGGCATGGTAGAGTCCTGGGTTGACATCTGCCTTCCATCGTGAGAGAAGCTTCACTTCATCCTGCACTGAAAGGCTTTCTGACTGAGTAATAACTGTTGCAAGGACCTCATTTGTTGGGCCCCTAATCTCGATTGAGGCCTGGATATCACCAATAGCCTCGCTACCGAAGTTATATACCGGCAACTTGAAACCTGCATAGCCTCCTACTTCAGCATCCTCAACAAAAATCTTACCTTCTGCATACTTGTCAGGGTAAGGTACGAAAACTGAGAGTTTTGATACAACTGCAGTTGTGGCCTGGACAACAGTGCCTTTCTCTTCTGACTCAAAGACTACCTTCGAGCCATCTATAACCACGGCCGATCCAGCATCATCAGGGAGATGCATGGCAACAAGGTCAATCTCGTGAACACCAGGCTTATCTATCTTCTCAGGCAGGGTCAGATTGAAATCTATTGTCTTCTCTGTCTCGCCCTGGGAGAAGCTTACTATTGATTTCTTGAAACGGACGGTTTCTGCCAGGTCACCTTTAGGATATACGATGGCTTTCATGGGTTTTCCTTCTGGATTTAGGACCCTGATCTTTAAGGAATCCTCAAGTGATGGCTGGAATTCCACGCTCTGTTTTGCAGGAGCAATTCCGATACCATAGGCTGAGCCAGCGAGAAGCAGTACAAGGAAAACTAACATTATTTTTCTATTCACCGGGCTCACCATAAAATATCAATGTTGATTGTTTCTTGCCTGGAGTCTCTTCCCAGGGGACTTCGATTCTTACTTCTATCTCTGCTTCATCTGAATAATCATGATGCAGGAGCTGTCTTATCATGTATGCATTTGAGGATACATTTGCCCACTCAGTCACAGACTGGTTGTAATCAAATGATCCGTATTCTGTTGAATTGTCAGCTTTTATCTGGAAGAATCTACTTGGATTCTTTCCAACCGGGCTTTCCCATAGGTCATCCTGGGCAGAGATATTGTGGATATTGATTATTATGTTTCCGTCGTTTCGAACGATGAATGGTTGAGGGGTTGAGCTGTTGGAGTCATCTGTAGTGTCTGTACTGTCACCCACACGCTGGACACCGAATGATACGTTCTCATTCGAGAGGGAAACTATAATCCTTGACTCTATGGAAAAATTCCATGGCTCTGACCAGTTGCTATGGGCAATTCCATCATAGGCCTGTATCCTCCAGGAGTATATTGAATCATAATCAAGATCAGACGAGGGTGTGAAATTAAGAGAGGTTATGTTTGTCTGGTTTATCTCATGGACCGAACATTGCAATGGTCCGCTGCATTCAAGAAGTTCAACATGAAGGTTATATGACAGGTCATCACCGTTTGCATCAAATGCCTCCTCCCAGGAGAAGACAGGACGACGGTCAAAAAGTGTAAGGTTATCCTTTTGCGGGGTTATACGTACAGGTATCTCAGGGGGGATGTTCTCATGAAGCCCTACAGTGAACCTGTTGAAATCAGAGGTGTTATGTATCTCCTGTCCCCAGCATGAAACGCTCCAGTTGTGTGTTCCATAAGAGACATTCTCTATCACTTTGGATGTGAGTGAGCCGCTTTCAGTCAGGACTGTTGAATGATAGGTGCCATTGATGGATAGATTACAAGAGATAGGCTCTCCTTGAACATCTGAATAAGGGGTCCAGTTGAAATCTATGTTACGGCTTTCTATCCTTTGCTTATCAAAGGGATGATGGAGTTCTATCGGAAGATAGTTTACTATCTCAATGGTATCAGAGGCCTGGGATTTCATCTGGCGATAAAGATCAGTGCTCTGGATGTTACACTGGTAATCGTATGAGCCAATGCTTGTATTGGTAAGGTCTATCTCATAAGAAGCTTGGCCATCTGAACCAGAATAGGATGAACCTATGTATCCTTCAGGGCCATAATACTGCACAAGATAAGATGAGATAGGCTCTCCATTATCCGCGTCAGTAACACTACAGGTTAGGTTTGTCATCCCTCTTGGTGTTATACCTGAAGGACTTACCCAGTCAACCCTGCTATTTCCTGTAAGGTTAAAATAAAGGTATGGTACTGTATTGTTGATGTTCTTATTCGAATCATTTGCCCAAAGCTTTATTGCATGCTTTCCTATAGTCCAGGAATTGTTGGTGCATACTGTAAGGTTTGTCCAGTTTCCGGTATAGGGAGCAGGTATATCCTCTCTGACAAAATCTGATATATTATAGACTGCTCTTGCGGTATTAGGTTCCTCATCCCATCTTCCGTATATCCTGATGCATTGCCCGCGACTGATAGTAGTATCGTTTATACCATAAACCTCAAGGGAGGGAGGATATATGTCTGAGGTATTAACCACATTCAATGTAGTGTTGGCAAAAAGGCTTGCGTTGTAATTCATCTGGTCTGTTATATTGCACGATACTGTATGAAGGCCTAGTTCACTATCATTGAAACTATATGCAGCCCAGCCAGTTGCATTTGTAAGGTTATAGCCCAGAAGAGATCCTTCGCGATAGAATGATACATTGTAGCCTGAGATTCCGGTTGTAGTATTAAGATCCTGGACCTGGCAAAAGGTCGTGGTGTAGTTTCCTATGCGAACACTGGAACCAACCTGTGATATTTCTGTTATTCCGGAATAACCCCACAACTCAAATGGTTGGGAAGGCGTCACATTCACATTAAGGGATGTATCTCTTGCATACTGTATCCATGAGTGGTTTCCAGGGACAGCACTTACAGGAATTGTATATTCAATGTCAGCATAGGTGTCGTTTGATGCAAGGCTTATGTTTGTTACATTATGGTATGTCCCTGTAATGTCCATAGCAAGGAAAGCATCAAAAAGCTCTGCATTATCAGTCCAGTGAACTGAATAGGTTTCTTTGTTTCCCTTGTATGTTTTCATTGGTCCGGATATCTGCTCGTACCTTGGTGGCTCAAATTCCCTGACAAACAATGTCTGGCTTGATGTGTTACGTGAATCAACCTTGTAGAGTCCATGTTCAGAGATGTTACAGGTAATATCATAAAGTCCATAAGAAGGTGGCTGGTATGAGTAATTGACCTGTCCTTCAACTGTAGTCCCTTCGAATAATAAGTTGTTGCCAGAGTATATTGATACAGGATAATCTGATATAAAGCTTGAATTTGTATCATCAGTGATGGTACAGGTGATCATGACAGAATCATTGAGGTCAATCTCTGTTGCATTCATAACCATGTCTGTTTTGGCAAGGCCAAACACTGTAAAATCAAGGAAATCCAGTGACCTGTTCCAGTATCCGCTTGGGTTCCTGGCTTCTATCCTGGCAGAGTGTTTTCCAAGGTACCAGTTAGATGTGGTGAATGTATGATTGGTCCAGTTATGGGAATTCCCTTCAGGAAGGGTTATTGTATCTGAGATAATGCCAGGGATCGTAGCGTTGTAGTACACCTCAGCCTCAGCAATCTCCTGGTCCCAGCGTGCAAAGATAGCTGTTGATTGTGTCCTTATCACTTCATTTCCTGTCAGACCGTAGGTGGAATCGTATAGTTTTGGATGCTCACTTTGCCTTCTAATCACATGGTAAGTGGATTCGTCGGATTTAGTGAAGAGCGGGTCATCAAGGGTGAATGTTACAGGATAATCACCGGTACCTGGAGTGACTATATAGGATAAGGTAAGCTTGGTATCAACAGGAACTGTACCAGTTGTGTTCCAGAGAACAGTACCATTCCATGTGCCATTGAATTGCCTGCTACTGTATCCAATAACGTACCAGATCTCAGATTCATTAAGGTCCCATGTCGAATTAAGCCCTGCATGGGAGAATATGGTTTCTGAGATGTTCCATTCCTGGCTGTCGTAATTGTTCTTAAGTTCTAACTCTACCCGATATGACTCATTGGCAAACATAGTGAATTTCTTTGAGAGGCCTGAATCAACAAGAGTACCTCCGGAATACCTTGTAGTAGTATTTATCTCATAGATACGCATGTCTTCTATTGTGACGTATGTCTGAGGTGCAAGGATGGTGAACTCATCTGATCCTTCATATATTCCATCCTCTGTATAGATCGGATCCCCATAAGGAGTCTGCATATACGCATGAACACGGTAGGTCCCTCCCTGGTTGTTTGCTGTGTTCCATGGAGTCCAAATCTCTTCAAGATCAAATATTCCCGGATCTATCGATTGTCCGGTTGAGATATGGGTGTCTATAGTCTGCCATGTGTCATCATATCTCTGGATCTCTGCAATGAGGTCTCCTTTGAAAGGTCTTGTTGTAGTGAGTGAATCTTCTGTGAAAGTCTCTTCTTCTCCGATTGAATATGATGGAGGATTTGATGATGACAAGGTTATGATTATGTTGTCATAATAATGAGCAGGAGCGCCATCTGAGTAGATACGTAGCTGATCAAGAGTTGCCTCTGGATTGACCCAATCAATATTCCCTACTGAATGTGTTCCATCCCTGAGATAATCGTATTGATTATCAACGTGAAGATCATATTGATGCAGGCCTGAAACATCCTCTTCTATTATGGCATCAGTTGAGGGAAAACTGGTGATGAAAAAGCTTTCAGTTAATCCTAAAAAGCCTGTTTCACGGCGGGTATAAATTGCAGGACCAAGGCCGGTGGTATCATCACTGTCAATCATGGTTGAGCCATCTCCTACACCAATATGCTGCCACCATCCATCGCCTGAAGAAGGTATATCCATGCTGAATGAGATGTCAAAATCCTCTGAGAGGGATGATATGTCATGCTTTACCCCTGATGAACCTTGCACTTCAAGCCTACCGTCCACGATATTTGCATCAGATCCCCATTCTATCCAACCATTACCTATCTCAGCAGAATCAGGGCGGTTGAAGTCATCGTAGAAATAATAGATCTCTGAAAGATTGCTTGGAGCAGTTGATGCTGAAGGATTGCTATAATAGATATAATAGGTCCCATTGCCCTGAAGCCTGAAACGAATCTGTGTCGATGATGAGTCAAAAGGTGTCATGTTGATCCTGTCAATCTCATTGTTACTACCGTTGAACCAGACTATACGAAGGTCGTCACCTGAAGGAAGCATCGAACGGGTATCCATATCCATATCAAAAGTGTAGCCTTCTATGTCCTGGTCTATAATTATCTCCTTTCTTTTCTGGAAATCATCATCCCACCAGGGTATGGTCTTCTTCAGGGTTACGTTCTCATACAAGTCATATGCTGAGCGGTTCACATTGATCCTAATACCTCCGTCAGTAGACACGCTGAAAGTATGAGCCTGTGAATGATTTATGCTACCTGATGTGTCATTTGCAAAGACCTGTACATTGTATGTGCCGTTGAACCATGTATCATCAAAATTACCTGTAAAATAGGTGTCTTCCTGTAAGTTGACCTGTTGTTGTGAGCCATTCGGATAGGTTACCCAGGCCCAGGCATTTTCAATCCCTGTGTCATCAGTTATGTTTGCACGGATTGTCTGGTTCATACCATAGCCTAACACAGGTTCAATTATTACCTCCTGTATGGTTGGTTTGAGTCCAAGCTTCATTGTTTCTTTTGCTGCTGAAGATCTCTTGTATCCTGATCCATCATATGTCACATTGATTGTATGCATACCAAGTGAGAAAGCAGAATCAGGAGTGAATGATTTTTCAGCCCATCCATCAGTATCTGTGGTTGCAGAACCGACTGGAATATTATCTGTCTCATCAAAGAAATAAACCTGCTGGTTACTAATAGCAGTACCATTATCATAAAGAAGCCTTGCACGTGCAGTGACCTGTTCATCCCTTGATGTGTCATTATCAGAGATCGAGAGATCAAGGGAGGTACCAGCAAAGACATCGATATAAACATTCTTGAAATCAGATTTGACTCCAGACCCCTGTGATTCAGCAAGGATTATCTGTTCTCCTATCTCTGCTTCAAGCGGAACATCAAATGTCACATTGTTCCAAAGCAGGTCTCCTGCTGAAAGGAGAGAGGTATAAGCTGATAGGGAAGTCAAGGGTGTCCAGTCCGGATAAGATGAGATATCAAGGTATGCATCAATAATATCAGAATTGTTGGAGCTTTGTGCAAAATAGCTTATGTCTGCCTGGGTGCCACGGGTGACTTCTGGAGGAGATGAATGTTCTGTTATCTCGAATAGACCAGCTTCACGTATCTCAAGCTTCTGGTTCATTATCTCATCCCAGAACTTATGCTCTCCACCAGGATTGGTGTAGCTTATTGTTACATTCAGGTCATAGTCTCCAACTTGTGCATCTCCAGCGGTTATGTTGAAAACTGAGGTGTGGTCTCCTTCAAGTGTTGGAAGGCTGCATCCTTCAAGGCACGCACAGGTAAGATTCTCTATATCCGGGCAATTGAGATATATGTCAATGCCTGTGAGATTCTGGCTCCACTTGTTCTGGACTGAAACATTCATTAGCTGGGAGGATTCCTGATATTGACGGGTTATGTTTGTCCTGGTGAAACTATCCCGGAGATTATGAACCAGGATATACTGTGTCCTGTTAACTTTTAGCGGGCCGTTAAGAAGGTCCATCATGACGTCCCATTTCAGCATGTAGCTTCCCTGTGCATCCTCGGGGATTGTATAGCCTTCATTCCACTGGCGGGTCTTTGTGGTGTTGTATGGAATCTCTCCATAGTGTTTAGTCTCGTGGTCAGGACCGAAGCCTACGTAATCCACACCATACCTGTCAAGCAATGTAAGCGTGACTTCTGAATCAAATGCGGTATTGTTCTTTGCAAAAAGGGTTATGTTCATCCAGTCAATCGTGTCGGTAGTCTCGTATTCATCTATTTTGTTCTCATGGGTCAGGTTTGCAAGATACAGGTAAGCCTGAAGGATATGGAATGTATCATAACCTACAATCTTGTCATAGTCACTATCAACAATCATCTGGTCATCCCTGTCAGGATTGGTTGTGTTTCTTACAAGAGAGAACTTGACCCTGTACTTTCCATGTGGGAATATGCCTGTGTTCCATGGGTTGTTGTTCCAGTCATAGTAATAGTCAAGAGTAGTGCCATTTGATATTGTCTTCATGTCAGCTGTTGCAATGTCGTTTATTGGGGCGGGATAAAGGTTCTCCCAGTAGAGGCCGTTATAGTATTGTATGTTTGCCCACCGGTACCCATTAATTGGCCTATCACCTGTATTGAATGCCTTGCTTGCTGCCTGGACATCACCATACTCCACCTGTGTATCATGCAGTTCCCTGAGGCTGAAATTGGTTAGGTAATCTTCACCGTCCATAGCAACACTTATGAAACCTATGGCTGAGGGCTCAAGATCTATATCATAGGTTGCCTGCAATGAGTCATCCACATACATGGAAAGAGTATCTGATTCATACCTGAGCCGGATAGTTTGTGTAGACTGTGAATCAATGTCTTCTGATGTTGCCTGAAGAAGAGCAGGAGTATTGCCTTGTGTCTGGGAAAAGATCCCGTCTGTACCTGCATTGGGAAAATCGTTGCTGATAAGGGCTTCGTAGTATGTTGAACCTGACTGGACAAAAAGGCCAAGCGCGTCATCATCCCCTCCATGGACTGTCACTTCAGCTTCAAATTCACTGGGAGCAATAGAAGGATAAGCGATCATGTCATCATTGCTGTTATCTATAGTGATGCGGTTTTGTGCTGTGTCCCATGTGAAAAGACCGTTGTTTGCACCACGATCATATATCACTTCTTCAGTATATTCACTTTCCTTATCCTCGCTTACATCATCATAGAAATCAAACACTCCACTCTTGTTCTCTCTAGATACAGGGCCATCATAATACATGGTAATTTCGCTTTGGTTTTTGAGCCGGACATATATGCTTGTGTTCTTCACCCAATGGGCCAGTTCTTCTTTTCCATAGAAAGCTATGTCAGAACCATTAGTGTAACTCCAGACTTCAGACTTATCTATATCAAATATAACAGTCCTGTTTGTTGCGTTTGTGGTTATTGGAAGTTTCTTGTTCCATCCATAATAACTGTCTGATACATATACATCCTCATGGTTCTGGTAACTATCTTTGTTCAGGTGAGGTGAGACTGTAGCAGTACCCTGGATATCTGCATATACAGTACTCTGGGTCTGGATGCCGTCTATATTAGTAACGATAACATCAAAAGTGTAAGTTCCCACATCCCATGTATTTTTGTATTCAAGAGAATCGTTGAAGATGAAACTCTCTTGTGTCCCATCAGGTCTTGTGACCTTGGTTTCAAGATAATCTATCCCACGGGTGTCATTTGCTGAAACTACCAGGTCTATAGGGTTCCCTATCCCTGCATCATTGATTGAAATGTTAGTTATGTTTGGTCTTGAGGATATTAAGAGATTGTTTTCATCCTCTGAAGGGTTAAAGTATCTTTCATAGTCTTTCCTGAATACGGTTTTCAGGGTATGGTTTCCAATTGGAAATTCAGGCACCTTAATGTTTGCTGAGTATGATCCTTCATCTGCAATAGCAGAACCTATTTTTGAATCGTCAATAAAAATGAGGATTTTCCCAGACACATCCTTTCCCAGGTCATCAGTAAGGGTGCCTGAGACCCGAATCTCATCTCCAGGTGCAGCAACAGGGTCAGAGATTGTATCAAGTAAAGTGTCCGCAAAAACATAGATTATCTTCTCGTTGCTAACGCTTTCTCCTGCAAGGCGCAATACAAACTTACCCTGCTTTTTGGGTGTGACCTGCCATTCAGGTGAACAACCCCCACTGCAGGAATAGGGGTTTGACGCAGCAAAAACGGTGTCACTTTCACTCATGTTGGTGAAAAACATTGCAAGGGAAGTCTTGTAATTGATCGAGATACTATCAAGTACAGGAGTGATTGTTGTATTCAATGTCTCCATCTCCACCAGGTACTGGAGGTATCTTCGTCCATCAGAGGTTATCTGGTTTGAATCCTCCTGCTTTTCCCAGCCGGTCCATGAACTGTCATCATGGGATGTACGGGTATATACAGTAAGATTGGTGTCTGCTGGCTCATGTGATTCATATTCGAGGGTATCGTAATATACAATTGATGCATTTGTGTCAAGACTATCTGAGGTATAGTTTCCATAGAGGGAGAAACTCACATTCTCATGTTTCCACTTCTGTATTGATACAGGGGTATTCTCACGGGTAAATATCCAGTCTATAATTGTTTCAGCATTCCCGTCATTCACCAGGTATAATGGACCTGTTGGAGTTTGCGTGACACTATGTCCCCTGCCCTGGGTCGTGTCATTAAATGATGTTGATCCGCTGTCAACTTTTACCATGTAATTGTGAAGAGCGTCGTTGTTCCTGGCTTGACCTGAATCTGAAAGATCATTTCCCCACCTGTTCCGGTCGATCACAAAATCATATTCTGTCGTCCAGAACCATGCACCGGTCTCATAATGCTCAATGAAATTCCATGAACCTATCCCGATACCTGCTCTCCAGTTATCAGAGTTGCCTCGCATCGCAAACTCTATTATCTTTGGTTCATCCACTGTATATTCAGAGGTATAGATATATTCAAGCTCAGTGCCTGGCTGACCTACAAACTCACCACCGGTGATTGAATAGGTCCCTTCATTGTCAATCCATTTTGAATTGTCAAGTGTTGTGTTCTCAAAGTCCTCGAAAAAGTCAAAAACTTCATCACCATCACTGGAATCCTGAGCACCAGGATTGCCGTAGTAGACAAAGATAGAATCTGTCCCTTCTTTTATGCGTGTCCAGATGATGGCATGATTGCTGTCAGATTCCTGTACCCAGTGAGGTAAGATCTCCTCTTTTTGGGCTGAGTTGTTGAGATAAGTCACCCTGATATCAGAGAAATCTGTGGCTGAAAAATCCAGATCTGTTGTGTCCAATTCTATCTTTACCTGAGACTTTCCTGTGACGTTGAATGACAGACGGTGAGGCCAATCCTGGTCATACCATGTGCCAGTTGAGGTATCAGGTAGAAGGCTTAGATCATCAGTTATGCCTATATCATTCGATTCAACATAGCTCCTGAACTCATCATATGAATCGTCCATCTCGCCTGAACCACCAATCTTCTTGTACTGTGCAGCAATCTCATCAGAGCCTGAATATGAACCGTTAAGATAGAAATCAATGAAACGGTCATGATAAGGATAATCCGGCTCATCAATAAGCAAGTCTCCATTGAACCAGGAGATTGCCCATTCATCGACCCTGGGGCTGAATGAGGTGTTTGTGGTTGTGAGTACTGCTTCGATCGACAAGTTATCATTACCAAAGGTGCAGCCGCTGATGTCGTATTCAGTTATTTCTTCTGCCACAGGGATATCGCAGAGTGTATTTTCATTGAACAATCTATATGTTATATTTGTGCCCTCAGGGATATGATGATCCGCAAAAAATGTTGTGAAGGATGCATTTGAATCTATGTTTATTGTTGTAAGGTTTCCTGTATTCTCATAATCTGAGATCTCAGGGCTTACTTCTATACCGTGCGTGTCCTGTGTCCTGTTAAGGTACATGATCCAGTCAAGGCCTGCACGGTTGGCTCCGTCATTGTCAGAATCACACCATGCTTCTATGTATCCATCTGAATAAGCATCTGAATATCCGGTGATCTCATACCCATGATAGTCATTGTAGAAACTGTAATAAGTGCCTGAGAACACACCTTTTGAGCGAACCCATAGATCCTGGGGAAGGAAGTTGTCAAACAATGAGATATAATCAAAACCAGGCATGTCCACTATACCAACGTTTTCGGCATCCCTGCTGTCCAGCATGAAAAAGGTCCCTTCGGCCACATCATCGGTATCAGGTTCCCTTACACCTATAGCACCGTCAAAGTCACCATCACTATCAGGAGTGAGCATACGCCAGTATAATGTACCGTTTGCAAATGTGTCTATGCTTGCAAAGCTTGGATTGTTCTGGTTGTTGAACCAACCGCCACCATCTGTCCAGTATTCTACATATCCTTCACCTTCAGGGAAGTTGTAGTGGCCGTCTGTAACGGTCTGCCATTTTGTGTTATCAAGGCTGCCATCATTGAAATCATCAAAGAATGGGAATACCTGTTCACCATCATGATAACTGCTTTGGCTGGCATCCTGGTTTGCATAGTAAACCCTGAATGTTTCTGTATCATCTATCCTTGGGGCACTTACCCAAATGGTTGTCTGTGACCTGTTGCAGTAGCCCTCTTCTATCCAGAAATAGACCTGCTGCTCTGAATCGTTCTGCCAGGTTATGCGAAGGTCTGAACAATCACTGTTCATCTTCTTCTCATTGATGAGCGCCCTGGTATCAAGGGTGAATGAGAAAGGGTATGGGCCTGTAGACTGGCCTGTAAGAGTTAGTTCTCTTGCATGTCTCCAGCATCCGCTCTCCATATAATCAAGACACCCTTTCTGAAGTTCTATTCCCCCTTTGCGTGTTGCATTGAAAAGTATCTTGTCTGAATAGGCAATGCTCTGGTTGGTCGAAAGATCATCATAATATGAAAGGTTGGTATCAACAACTATTGGATCGATTGCAATGAACCAGGGCCTTGCTTCATAAAATGTGTTATCCGCGTATTCTATCCTTGAATTGAGAGCATACAAATCAGGGGTCTTCAATGGAGGCTGGAGAGTGTAATTAAGTTGCGTTTCTCCTGAAGCAGTCAATGTGATTGTATTATTCTCTATTGTTCCTGTCGTGCTTTGAATCGAGAGATTAGGAGGGATTGTCTCCTTTAGTGTATAGGTCCCGTTGTAGTATGGATTTATTGTGATGCTTGCCCTGAACGGACCCTGCCAGGGATCTGTTGTCATGGGAGCATCCCTTATTATCTCAAAGGGATAATCCTCCTCTACAAGGAAAGAGGAGTGCATCGTGTCATTTACCTTATCTGAGATTGCCCTCACTTCAATGCCATACTCCCCTTCTTCTGGGATTTTGTATTCGAATGAATAGATTCCTTTGCTTATCTCTTCTATATCCTGGAAGGTCACATTATCTGATGGGCTCTCTATTGTACAGGATACATCAGCTGATGAGAGATAACCCTCATTATCAAGAACAACGATTGTTATGTTTGCAGTTTCACCTGGATGGTACCTGCTCTTGTTTGTGTTTACTGATGCTAGCCCTGTCTCGAACCTTTGTGCTGAGAGGTGTGGAACCACCCATCTTATCAAGTCATATAATCCGTTGTCATCAGTATCATGATATGTTACATTGTATGAGCTTTTGTCTGTAACATCAACCCTGGAACCGTTAATATAATGGTAGAGTCTTGGTTTTAGAACTGTTTCATCTATCTCTGTGGATGCACTCACATTGATGTAGTGGAAGGATGAGTTGATGATGATCTCTTTTTTGATTCCTTTTTTCTTCTCTTTCTTGACAGGGGCGGGAGTAGAATATGTGACGTTAAGGTCTCCAGGATACTCTGACCTGTTTATGTCTGCCTTGTCTAATCTGATTTGTTTGCCATCGTGAATAAGGGTTATGTTGACTGCTTGTGAGGGTATATCAAGCTTTTCATGGACTGGCTTTTCCCATCTGACTGGCTTTCCTGCTTCTGCCTTCTTTTGTATTGCTTTTGTCTTCCTTATGAGGATCTCTTCTCTTGTTATGTTCTCTCCTTTTCTTGCATAGATTGTAACTACTGATTCTTTCTTCTCACCAGCAGTGACTTTCAGTATTCCTTTTGAGACTGTTGTTTGGTAATCCGAACTTGCAATATAGGTAACATTCTTCCCCATGTATTCTGAAAGATTCAGTTCTAGTGTGTTGGTTATAGCAAACACTTTCGGACCCCGCCATACAAGAGGTCTTGAACTGGTGTCTCTGCCTGTTGTTTTATCTGTTCCATTGTACTCTGTCAGATTGTCAGAGGTGATATTGCCTTTATCAACTGTCTTTGCAGGGGTACTATTTTGTGAAGATGCTTTTGTATTGTTTTGTTCGGCAATGTTTTTTGTATTGTTTTGATCAGTCATGTTTTGCGTTATGTTTCCTTCTGTGAGGTTTCCTGTTAGGTTCTGCTTTGTACTTTCTGTATCATTTGTCAGGGTTGCATTTCCTGTCGTGCTTGTTTCGTTTGCTGTCAGGTCTGTTTTATTTGTGAGATTTGTGCCTGTCGTGTTTGTTTGGTTTGCTGTTTGGTTTCCAGTAAGGTCTTTGGTCTGGTTTATGCTTCCGTTAGCCTCTGTTATGTCTTGTGTCAAGTTTGTCTGGGTCTTGTTTTCTTGTGTCAAGTTTGTTTGGGTTGTGTTTGTTTCATTATCTGTTGTATCTTGTGTTTCGTTTACGGTCAGGTCTGCTGTTGTGTTGGTGATATCAGAGGATTCTTTTGATTCATTATCCTCCTGGGTTAGATCTGACTTGTTGGTTAAAGTTGAACTTTTGTTTATTGTAACAGATTCATTCTCAGGTTCAAGGTCTATCCATTCTGTCTCTATGGATTCAGCTGATACATTTAGAGGAAGTTCTTCTACAGGGATAAAAATCGTGCCGTTGCATGTTTCATTGCAGGTTATAGTAGTATCAGAACTTTTGATCCAGCCGCTTTCATTAATCACGTAAGACATGTTAAGGCCTGATACCTCTTCTGGTATGGTTGTCTCAAAACCTGCCATGCCTGTATAGGTGGGTTCAAACAGGAAAAGGGATGCTGCAAAAAGGATTGCAATGGCTGCAAACAGTATGAAAGGGAAGGGTCTTGGCTCATTCCTGAGCATCTCTTCTTTTTGGTGATAGTAATCTATCCAGTCGTGACAGGCTTTCCATTCGTTGTAATCTGAAGTTTCCTTAAGCCTTCTTTCCATCTGACGGCGATAGGACTGGCACAATCTTATGCGTGAATCTGTGCCGATCATTTTTGTCTCGCCCTCCTGTAGACTGTCCAGATTGTCCTTTCGTTACGGTTCAGCAGGGATGCTATTTCTGAGTATCTCAGGTTACGCTCATCCCTTAGATAGCAGACAATACCTTCAAGGATGGTAAGGTTATCCCGGATACATGGCCTGAAAGGTATCTTTTGCGAGTGATCGATTGTAAGGGTGACATCCTGCTTTCTCGCGTTGTTGTAGGTTGACCATATGACCTGGGAACTGCGATTGAGAAGGGAGGCTATGTCCTTGTTCTTGTAGTTGAGATGCTCCCGTAGGTAAAGGACTGTTGCCTGTAATGGACTTAACGAAGAGTGGAAGATGGAGAGAGGTATTTGAGGCCCGTCATCAGGAGCCATTGATATGAGCATATCAACAAGGGTCTCTTTTGGAAGGGCCAGGAGATGATCCTTTATTTTAGGAAGAAGAGACTTATCTTTCAAAAGATCCTGCACAAACTTAGATTCCGGCGCCACGAATATACTATTATGTAAGTATTTAGTTTATAAATGTTTTTATTTGGTAAGGTTTATACCTTCTTTTATATTATAAAATCACTATTTTATTAGATTATTAAAGATAAATTTAATATTATGTAGGTTGAAAGTAATACAAAGTAGGTGATTTAGAATAAGGAACAAGAGAGATCAAATCCTGAGTCCACAATATGGGCAGAAGTTGAATGTGGCATGGATTGTCCTGCGGCATCGTGGGCAGAACCGATGGGCACCGTTTGGTGGTGCCTGCTGAGCGTATTGACCGTGATAAGGATTGTGTTGGGGCTGCTGAGGTTTATTCTTCTTTATCATCAGCATGAATAAAAGCTTGAGTATACCAAAAAGAAACAGGATTGCACCTACTATAATAAAAAAGATAAGTTTCTCCTTGTCAAGGTAATAGGAGACAATGGAAACTGCTGCTCCCACCATGACATAGACTATACCATGGATCGATGCCATTATCCGATCACTGTCTTACCGCCCATATAAGGTACCAGAGCTTCAGGGATGGTTACTGTGCCGTCCTTGTTCTGGTAGTTTTCAAGTATTGCAACCATTGCCCGGGAGGTTGCAATGACAGTATTATTCAGGGTATGCACCATGTATTTCTCCTTACCATCGGTTGCCTTGATGTTTAAGCGTCTTGCCTGAGCGGCCTCCATATTTGTAAGCGAGGTTATCTCGAAATACTTGTTCTGCCTGGGTGACCAGGCTTCAAGGTCACAGCTTTTTGCCTTTAGGTCAGCAAGATCACCTGAACAGCATTCGAGTATCCTGAATGGAAGACCAAGACCTTTGAATATGTTTATGGAATGTTCAAGCATCTCATCGTAGAACTTGTATGAGTCCTCTGGCTCGCATATGACAATCATTTCCTGCTTATGGAACTGGTGTGTCCTGAAAAGGCCTTTCTCATCTATACCATGGCTGCCGATCTCTTTTCGGAAGCAGGCGCTGTATCCGGTTATCTTAACAGGAAGATCCTTCTTATCAAGAGTCTTGTTGATATACATTCCTATAAGAGGATGTTCGGAGGTTGCGATAAGATAAAGGTCCTCGTCTTCGATCTTGAATGCCTGTTCCTCTATCTCTTCATGGGAGTAGACTCCGTCCAGAACTTCCCGCCTTATCATAAGAGGAGGTTCTACGTACTGGAAGCCCTGCTTTACCATGTAATCCCTGGCGTAATTGATCAAAGCCATATTGAGGAGGGCAAGGTCGCCTTTCAGGATATAGAAGCCTCTGCCTGATATGTCAGTTGCTGTATCAAAGTCAGCTATACCCAATGATTCCGCCAGCTCGGCGTGGTTCTTGACCTCAAAATCAAAATCCTTCGCTTCTCCGAAGGTCTTTATCTCAACATTCTCTGAGTCATCCTTTCCCAGAGGAACAGATTCATGGATTATGTTTGGTATGCGAAATAGGTAACCTTTAATCTCATCATCAAGCTCTTTTTGTTCCTCTTCGATACTTTTGATCTCAGAAGGGATACCCTTTGCTTTTTCTATAAGATCAGAAACATTGGTTCCGCCTTTCTTTGCCTTGTTGATCTCATCAGTGATCTCGTTTCGCTCATGGCGGAGCTTTTGGGCTTTTTGCATGAGTTTTCTTCTTTTCTCATCAGCCTTCAGGAGCTGGTCAACCAGGTCAACCTTTTCTTCCTGATATTTCTTCCGCATGTTCTCTTTCACTAGTTCCGGATTCTCTCGTATAAATTTCAAGTCAAGCATTTACTCACCCTCAGGATTAGTAGGTCAATCTCCTATATAAAAGTTGGGAATAGTATGATTTGAATATCAAATGATGAGTTTTGCTTATCCTGATTCCTGTTTATTTACTCATTGCATGAGATTTACGAATACATAATGTTCAGGTGTCTGTTCCTCCTCAATCTTTCCTTCGTTGTTCCTGAGTATTATAATTGGCCCTTGGATGTGAGGGCAAATGAGGATCCCTTTGTCCCGAAGATTTGATTGAGCGAGTTCTATGATGTAGCTTTTATCTGGAGGGTTTATGCCTGCAGTAATGATTATCTTGTCATATCTTTCAGAAATTGGTTTTTTGAATATATTCTGTAATTTTAGCTCAAGATTAGGTACCAGCGACTGCAAAGGCTGGATATTATCTCTTGCTTTGTCCAAAAGAGCTGATATAATATCAAGGCTCAGAACTTTCCCGGGGTAAACGATATATGCTATTAGTGCTGCGTTCCATCCACTGCCCGTACCAATCTCCAGGACTTTGTCTCCTTTCTTAAGCTCTGCAAGCATTAGCATGCGACCTACGGTTGATGGTTGGGAGATGGTCTGCTCATGCCCGATAGGAATTGCTGTGTCAATGTAGGGATCAGAGATAAAATATTTGCGGTCTATGACATCCATAGCTTCTATTATATGCTCACTTCCGGGATACAGGTTCCGCCTGACTTTTTCCAGCAGATCTTTTTTCATATAACCACCTCACTGCAATAGCCAAGACAATACCTCCAAGGTTTGCAATCATATCTTCCATGGAATCCTGCCATGGGCCGAATGCCTGGCTATTGTCACCTTCACCAAACATAAGCCAACCGCTGCCATAACCGAAAAGCCTGAAACCAAGAAATTCACTGATCTCTATACCTGCTCCTATGCCCATCAATGCAAGCACTAAAATCGCATACCTTGGATAAAAATATGTGACTCCAAGAGTGAGAAAAAAGAAACCTGTGAAATGTGCGAAGACATCGTAATACTCTAACCCATAAAGGGTTCCGCCGAATGGAAAAGTCCCAATGCTGTTGAATAAAATGCTTATGCCAAAAAAGAAAACCACACTCTTTGGTATATACCATTTTTTCCTGCGGACAACCAGAAAAAATATCAATAAACCAAGAGCTATAAAGATATGGAAAGGATCAATGCCAGTAAAAAGATAGAACAGGGCAATGCTTAGATAGAACAATACCCAAAATCCAAAGACAGTTCTCCAATCCATCAGGTCTAAAAGACCACCTTTATCAAAAGGTCAGGATCTTTTCAGCATACTCCCCTATGACAGGTATTGGCTTATTCTCTCCCTGGATTGCCTTGATCAGGCCTATCACCCATAGGACAAATATACCCAGTTGCAATAAAGAGCCTGCAAACAGGATGATCCATCCGATAAAAGGTATTCCTGAGAATATGCCTATTGCAAGAGAGATAACAAAGCTTACTAACAGGAGGAATAGTGCCTGTTTAGCATGGAATTTTGCAGACTTGTCTTTCTTTAGCTCTTCATCCACAAAGTACCAGATTATGCCTACCAAAAAATATGATAAGATCGCACATAACTTGCTTTTTTCTTTCTTCTTCATTTGTTCCACCCCAATGGAGGGTATAAAATATTATAGGTTTAAAAAGTTTTGCTGCTCTGGCTGATTCTGGCAATTAGATAGATTTATATATTAGTTTTAGAAAAAAAGGATTATGAGTAATGAATTGTTCCTTGCAATACTTTACATGGGTATGGTAGTAAGTTCTTTTTTTCTCCTGTATTTCTGCATAAGGATAATAAAGATAACAAAAGGATCCAACAAGGGATGGCTTTTCTACGGACTGTTTGGTGTCACAAACGGGATTGTCTCAATTGCAGGGATATTTCCGAGAGTTGTGACAGAGCCTATGGTTGTTAATATTGCTTACAGCATACAGAGCTTCTTGCTTTTCATAGAAACCTTTTTCATAATCATCGGTATCACAATCCTTGCTGAGGTATTCGGGTTGGAATCAAAGGTTTTCTCCAGGAGAAACGTTCTTGTTGTGATGGTACTCAGTTTCTTTACTATCCTTGGTTTTGCAGGGACCATATCACCACTTAAGATGTATTCTATTGTTTCAATGGTCCTTGTTATAGGATTGGTACTTACCATGTTTCCGGTATGGAACATAATGAAAACAACAAAGAAACTGCCATGGAAACTGCTCGTTGCATCCCATATAATGTCAATGATCTCATTGTATCTGATCTTTGCTTCACTTGGGTGCTGTGCAGGGCCGATAGATGACCCGGCATGCCATCCAGGAGATTACCTGGTTATTCCTGCACCCTGCAGCGGGACATTTGTGACAGGATTCCCGATATATCTGATGGGACTTTTGATTGGGACATGGCTTCTGACCGGATCATTCTACTACCTCTACAAAGGCCTTAAGATATGATTCTATAAAATTTTCAAGAATAATTTGAAAGGACATATTAAGAAGTGATTCAATTCTGGCTATATGTTTGGAATAATCGCAAGTATCCTGGCAGGTGTCCTGTTAGGTGTTGTAACCGGCCTTACACCGGGGATTCATGTGAATCTTGTTGCGGTTGTCCTGGTTGGAATGGTTCCAACACTAGGGTTATCTCCGGTAAGCGCTGCGGTGATAATCATAAGCTGTGCACTTACACACACGTTCATAGATTCGATCCCTTCGATATACCTAGGGGCACCTGATGCAGACCAGGCACTGGGTGCATTGCCAGGCCACAGGCTTCTCCTTAAAGGACTGGGACACCATGCAGTGCTTTGCACAATATATGGAAGCCTCTTCACACTGATATTATCAATATTACTTTTTCCTGTATTTGTCCAGGGTATGAGTTTCATCTATCCTGTCATAGAAGAACATATAGAATACATACTGCTGGCTGTACTTATCTTCATGGTCATGCGGGAGAAGCATAAAATAAAGGTAATCCTCCTTATACTGGCTGCAGGGGCTACAGGAATCCTGGTCTTTGAATTGCCACTTGCAAATCCTTTATTCCACATGCTAAGCGGGCTTTTCGGTGTGAGTATACTTGCAGTAAGCCTGGCAGAGAAGGCAGAGATACCTTTGCAGTCAGAGGAGGATTTTCGTTTTGAGAAAGGAAAAAAGGCTGTGACTGCTGCAACAGGAGTGGGTTTTTGCGCTGCATTTCTTCCAGGGCTTGGTTCAAGCCAGGCGGCAATCATGGCGCAGAACATAGTCGGTGACATTGGGGATAAGGGTTTCTTGACATTGGTTGGAGGGATAAACACAGCAAACATGGTCCTATCACTTTCTTCTGCTTATGTACTTGACAAGGCCAGGAACGGAGCAATAATAGGAGTTAGAGAGTTGATAGGACAGATCTCTTTTGAGTACCTAGCATTGTTTCTTGCCGTGATACTTGTTGTTGGAGGGGCGGCAGCTATACTTGCTTCATACTTATCAAAGGTCTTTTCTTATCTAATACAGAAGATAGACTATCCTACTGTTGTTATAGGTGTGATCACAACCATATTGACATTATCCTGGTGGTTTGATGGTTTGCTGGGATTGATGGTCCTTGTACACGGGACTGCACTGGGGATTCTTGCAACAAAAGAAGAAATAGGAAAGCATCACCTTATGGGATGCCTCCTTGTGCCTGTTATACTTTACTTATAATTATTTTTTCTTCCTGCGAAGGATACTTGTCAGGCTTGCACCGAATGCTGCGCCAACGCCAGCTGCAACAAGTGCTGCACGCTCAGGATTCTTCTTGACATGTGCCCTTGCTTTCTTGAGCTCTTCGTTTGTCTTTTCTCTCAGTTTCTGCATCTCTTTTTTTGCCTTTTCCTGGGCTTTAGCTATCTCTTTTTTTGCTTTTGCCTGAGCTGCCTGAATCCTTTTCTTTTCTGCTTCAGTTTTACCAGTTTTCTTTGTGCTGGCTTTCTTGGCAGTTTTCTTTGCGCTAGCTTTTGTGCTAGCTTTTTTTGTTGTTTTTTTTGCTACCATAAAATCACCTCGATTTTTGCTTGAATAACAGCACTGCTACCAGTGCCAGTAATCCAATAAACATGAATGACCAACCAAGGGTCAGGATTGTATAATCTGAAAGCAACAATACGAATGCGATAAGGATGAATATTGTTGCAACAATAAAGACAGTACCTGCATATAAGGTATTCAGTATCCTATCTTCGGTGTCAAATATTGCCTGGCGAACCTGGGCAACAAAATCCTGCATCGAATCCTTGAAAAGATTCAGGACAATCCCTGACCAGAAATCATGCTTTTCTTCTTTGGCTTTCTTTGCCATTTGTATAATCTTATTTTCCATATTTATAAACATTTTCATTAAGCTTAAATAAAATTCATGAATCTAAGGTGTTATGTTCGTAAAGATAACAGAAAAAAAAGAATCATCATATATTTTGTTCGATGGATACAGAACAAGAAAGGCATCATGTGATGCTGATCTTTCCAAGGGAGATATAGTATTCCTGGAAGGAAAGAAGGCAACAGACCTTGATTCAGCCATCAAGGCACGTGCAATGGATATACCTGGGATGCATGAGGTATGCAAGACTCTCATAAAAGCGATGCTTGATGGAAAACAGATATTTCTCAGGCATCATGCTGATGCTGATGGAATCTGCGGGGCGCTTGCCTTGGAGAGGGTTCTTCCTGTCAAGATGAGGCTGCAGTCCAGGAGACCAGCTTACGATGACTCAGTATTAAGAGAGACGGGGATGATGCAGAACGGGCTGGTTGTACTCATTGATCACGGATCAACTCCGGACAGTCTATTTGCCCTTCAAGTCCTTGAAGAGGCAGGCATAGATTACTGCATAATAGATCATCACAAGCCTGTTGCAAGGGAACTTTCACAACAGTTGAATGATGATGAGTACACTGCAGGGATGCTGGCTTTTGAGGTTGCACAAGTGATAAACCCGACAGATGATCATACCTTGCCTGCAATCTCAGGTATGGGAGACAAGTCTCCTTTGAGAAGTTATGCTGAGAAATGCGGAAAAACTGATGAAGAACTCAAGCAGTATGCCCTTGCCCTTGACTTCATGGCTTTCATGGGTGGGAAAAGCTACCTGCAGATAATAAGAAACAAAGGACTTGCAAGAACAATGGCTCTTGAAGCTGAAGGCAGGATAAATGTATTTCTTGCATCTGCTGAAATAGAAGAGGAAAAGGTAGGAGATATCACGGCTGTAAAGCTAGACCTTCAAGGTCTTGATAGGAGATTCCCTAATGCAGGCAAGATAGTGGGGCATCTTCTGACACGTTATGAAAAGGCTTTTGTCATGGGAGTGCTTGATGACCATATAATAATCCGATCAAATGCAGGGCCAGACATACAAATGATAGTAGATAAACTTGAGTTAGCTGGAGGAGGTCATGAAAGAGCGGGCACCATACATTTTGAATCAGGGCAAGGGGACTTGATTATCAAGAAGATAAGGGAATTATTCTAGGTAAGGCCTGAGCTTTTGACGGTATAGCAAGGGATATTTCTTCAGGACACGTGATACAGCTTCCTTTAAGAGAGGTTTAGGGTAATGGCGCATGGAGAGTATCTTCATCACAACCTCTGGCTTGCGGAGATCAAACTGGGATATGATTGCTACCAGCTGGTTTATGTAAAATTCATCAACCTTTCTTTGAGCTTCTTCAAAGGATTTCTCAACAACCTTCTCTTTCCAACCGCTTTCCAGCATCTGGGACTTAATCCGGGATGAATCATATCCTTGCATGAGGTTCTGCTGGATATAACCTACCAACTGAGGATTTGCCCTGGGAGGGCTTGCAAGCCCTATCTTCTCCAGATACGGTTCAATGTAAGGCTCATCACGCATATAATATACAGCACCGCCTCCAACAAGCAAGACCACGATTATTATTCCAAGGAACAGAAACGAAGCTAAGCTGCTTGGCTCTTCTATTTGAGGTTCTGTCTCGCAGGGGTCACAAGGGCCGCCACAATCAACCTCTTCTTCTCCCTGGTTAAGGATACCATCATCACAAGTAGGTTCTGTCTCGCAAGGGTCACAAGGACCGCCACAATCAACCTCTTCTTCACCCTGGTTAAGGATACCATCATCACAGGTGGGTTCTGTCTCGCAAGGGTCACAAGGACCACCACAATCAATATCTTCTTCGTCTGAATCCTGGATACCATTATCACAGGAGTCGCATGACCTTTCCTCATTTGGTCTTGCCTTATTGCATCCGTTAAGGTCTGTGCATTCTCTATACTGTGTGCTTGCTTCACATTCTGACCATTCAGTGCAGTTCCAGTCAGGTTCGCAGGTGCATTGGCCGCAGTCTTCAGGGCAAGTGCTGCAGTTCTCAATGGAATCACAGGTGCCATCCCCACAGAAGAAGTTGTATTCCACCTCTATCTCTCCTGAGTATTCATAGGGCTCAAAATCCAAAGTGGTATTACAGGTTATGTTGTAGGAAAAATTCCCTGTATCATTGAATGTGTGTGAATGGTAGAATGTATCATCACTCTCCATCCTGGAGGTCTTGTTGCCAAGGGTGAAATGGCATGAGCCGTTGTAATCTGAAAAGAGCTTATCATAATAGCGATAATCTGCAATAAAAAGCACAGGCTCTTGTGCATAAGCGCTGTCGTTTGCTGTTATGTTAAAAGAGGTCTTTTCCACCAATTCATATTCTGTCAGGTACTTTGCCCTGAAACTGAAATCCTCGTCTTCCTCCTCTATCAGGATCTGGTTCATGCATTCCCCTATACATGGTTCATCTTCCCTGAGAAGTCCTGGATCATCCAGATCAACCCCATAGAATGTTATCTCAGGCCATGGCTCAAGATCTTGAAGCCTTTCGATTGTGACATCAAGATAGTTCTCTTCAAGAGTGATACCTTCATCAAGATTCAACCCGGTGAAATTGATGCAGATGTCAGTAAGGTTTATCATGCCTATTCCTGTCATCTCAAGGATTGCATCACATTCATTGGAAGCATCCCAATATGTAAGGTTTGTTGTAGAACCATTGAACTTATCGTAGATTGGATCATTATCTTTCTTCTCCTTTGCTGTCTGGATAGCAAAATTAACCTCTGGTGAGTTCATGACAACATCAAAGCAATAGACAGGGATAGTATAATCGCTTTGGGGCGATAATCCTGTTATCGTTATCAGGTGTGTCTTTCCCATGTTAAGGATATCAGTGAGATCTGATTCTGTGACAAACTGATAATGCTCATAAGGATCCTGGAAATCAATATCAGGGACATCTTCCTGACTATAGCCAGACCTTATCTCATAGATGTTTTGCTTAAGACGCCCGTAGCAAGGCTCATCTGTCCTGAATCGTAGGGTCACGTTGGTAGGGTTGGTCTCATAAGCCTCAAGGTCTGTTATTTCTGGTGCTTTCTTGTCTATAATGGTGACATTCACATCCTTTCTGATCTCTTCATATTGATTTGAAGCGGTGATTGTTGTCACGAAATTGCTTATAGTCTTTGTATAATCATCAGGAGGTGTCCAGGTTCCGGGGGTCTGGAAAGGGCTGTCAAAACCCAGGGTTGCATTACCTGAGAGATTGTATGAGAGGACCAATTCCTCTCCCTCATAACCGTATACATGCTTCCTGACAGAAAAATTTATGGGATAAGGTGATTCTACAGTAACATCCATGTAAGTCTGGTTGGAAAGGCCTTGTGGGTCTGTTACAGTAAAGACTATTGTCTCAGTTCCCACCCATTGGGGAGCGGTAATTGTGGCATTTTTCCCTTTCATCTCCACATCCAGGTTTTGAGCATCTGCATCCCACATAAGCTCTGAATCAGGGGACTGGGAATCATAGACGTAATTATCCAGGTCAATTGTTACGGAAGAGCCAAAAGAAAGGGTTGCTCCGGTTATGTTGATGACCTGGGGCGCAGTATTATTGGTGGAGTTCTGAACTGCAAATCCTGTTGGAGAACTGACAGATTGCAATGACAAGGCGAATATGAAGAGCCCAGCAAATATTATCACCACTGAAAACAGGGTGAATGGATCCCTTCTCTGTTCCACAAGTTCTTCCAGGCTAGCCATTTAGTATCATATCCACCTTCAGGTCATCTGCTTTTGTCCTAAGTGTCTTTGCAAGCTCATTGAGTTCTTTCTTATCTTTACATTGAACAAAAAGGATAAGATTGTATTCGCCGGTGGTTTCAAGTTTCCTCCTGACAGAAGGATGAGAGATAGTTTCAGTGGTCTTGAGGTAGATGACCGCTTCAAGAAGACCAAGCTTTTCAGTATCAATAAGAGCGGTGTATCCGCGGATGATATTCTCTTTTTCAAGACGCTTGATACGATTCAGTATTGTAACGCTTGAGACACCAAGCTCGGATGCTATCTCTTTGTAGGAGAGCCTGCCGTTGGCCTGCAATAATTCAAGGATTCGTTCATCCACTGTATCAGGAATCATGATCTGGGATTAACCTGAATTCAGAACTTTATAAATGTTGCCCTATTTGCTTAATATAATTAATTGAAATGTGATTTATCTTAAAAATCATAATTCCTTGAGAGAATTATTAAATTAGTTAATATTTTTTTATTTTTGATTAGTTTAGTTAAGTTTTTTAATTATAATGATTAAGATTTTTGATTAGTTTAGTTAAATTTATTTAGTATTGGTTATTTTAATTATTTTGATTATTCTAATCACCCAATTATATCGATAATATCTACCATAAAGAGAACAGATTAGATCAAGGGGTTAGAGGCGCTCAACTATCAGGTTGCCAGACTCGTATCTTCTCAGACCGTAGTTGAATACGCTTATTGATACTAATAAGAAGACTAGTACTGCAATAAGGAGCATCATGAACCAAAACAGGTCAAAGGAAGCCAGCAATTCAACAGGGATGCCTGTGACAAAGCCTGCAGGTATGATTGTCAAGAGAATCACCTTGGCAACCCCCCCCGAATATTGAGAGGGGATAGGTTGCAAACGTGATAAGACCCATCACCATGTTTCTTTCGAGTGAACGGGATGAACCGAAAAAGAAGCCCATCGAAC
>JAWOGQ010000021.1:0-26763 GCA_046496745.1 Candidatus Woesearchaeota archaeon
CAGGATTTGAAGGAGACCATGCAGAATTCCTGATAGCACCAGCAAACGTGAAAAAGGACATAAACTTCTATAACAGGATCAAGCATTGTGATGAGATGCAGGTAAAGCATGATTTCAAGCAATTAGAGCTTGCAAGCGGCAGGCATTTTCCATTGTACCTGCGAATCGACATCAACACAAAACTTTAAAAACAACTTTCCCTTCATCTTCTCCATGGCAATGATTGGATACAGTAAAGAAAAGCCCTTTGATTATCCTATTGATAACCTGAAAAAGCATCTGTTTGCATTCGGCTCCTCTGGTTCAGGCAAGACCGTATTCTCAAAAGTCATAATCGAGGAAGCAGCTCTTGCTGGAGTCCCCTCAATCCTGGTGGACCCGCAAGGTGACCTTGCATCCCTCATCCAACCAGCAGAAGATGACAAGGAAGAGATAAGAAGATACAAAGAGAACGTGAGGGTAACAATCTTTACCCCCATATCTTCCAAAGGCATCCCCATCTGCATAAATCCCTTGAGGTTCTCAGAGACATCTGACCCCGAAGAGATAGTTCCCATCTTGAATGAGATTGCAACCTCACTTGCAAAACTCCTTGGCTACAGCCTGATGAATGACAAGGGAAAAGCAGCTGCAAGCATGCTTTACACAATACTAAAGGACCACTATGACCGCCAGGACGACATCGGTACATTCAAGCGCCTTGCAGAGATCCTCGAACAAAAAGAGACCATTGAACTAGTAAAGGAATTCATCAAGGACAAAAAGGACATTGAAGAACTCGTAAGAAAAGTAAGATTCCTCACAGTCGGCCAAAAAGAGCTTCTGTTCCAGTTCGGAACCCCTGTAGACATCGAGGAACTATTCGGAAGGAAACGTGATAAGACCCAGATAAGCATAATATACCTGAACACCCTGACAAACCAGGAAGAGAAGGAGTTCTTTCTCACCATCCTCGCAACCCAGTTATACCAATGGATGCTTTCAAACCCTTCAGACAAATTGCAGGGCCTATTCTACATCGACGAGGTCGCACCATACATGCCGGCAGGCTCAGAAAAGCCGATGCCTAAGCCCATCCTTTTACTCTTACTAAAACAGGCAAGAAAGTATGGTATAGGAATCATTATTGCTACCCAGAACCCAGGTGACATAGACTATAAGGCTTTCGCCCAGTTCGGCACATGGGCAATCGGAAGACTCACCACCAAGCAGGATCAAAAGAAGATAGAGAACGCCCTTAAATCCATTTCAAATGAAGACATATCAAGCCGTCTCCCAAAACTGAAAGCCGGAAACTTTCTTCTATTCTCACCCGATGTTGTGGATCAGATAACCCACATAAAAGTAAGATGGCTATACACAAAGCACGCCACAATACCCGACACACAATTAAAGGATCTGATCACAAAAGAAGACCGCGACTATTTTTCATCCAAAAAGCAAGCACCAGAGAATCCAGAAACAACTACACAGCAACCTAAAACAGAGACCCCAGAAACACCTATACAGGAAATCCCAGAAAACCAGGAGAAATCTGAAATCCAGGAAACCGATGAAAACCAGGAAATTGATGGAAATTATGAAGACAAAGAATCAGTAAAACATTTCCCTTTGCTTATAGACGATCGTAAACTCACAGAACTAATCGAACTGCACAGGAAAAGGACATATCTCATAGGTCCAAAAGAAAAGCTTGGTTCCTACACCCTTGAACTGATCCCATTCTATGCCCTCACAGTTGTCCAGCGAAAATCTGCTTTCATGAGCAAGGGCATAAACATATTCAAGGTGCTTATGAACGCTCAAAACGGTACAATCTGCCGCACCAACAGGTGGGAATGCAACACCGAATTCAAGCGACTCATAGACCTGACATCAAATGAGATAATCATCCTCAGGCATCTTGCAGACCGGGCAACCAATGTTTCAGTAGACAGCATCGTACTGAAACTCAAATTCAAGAAGCAGGCCATAACCCGCGCCTTAAACACCCTGAGAAAAAAGAAACTCGTCTCAGCGATAAAAGAAGGGACCCATAACATGTGGTTTGCAATAGTTGACCTGAACAACTTAGCATTCAATGTTCGGGACCTCAACTCCCAGGTTGAGACCAACAACCGCCCACTTGGCGCAAAAGAACGAAAGCCCAAAGTGACAATCAAGCAATGTGAGACCCTTTTCCAGGCATGGTTCAAGGCAGACGTCACCGAGCACGAGCTCATATATCTTCCTGTCTATACCATCAATTTTCTCAGTCCAAAAGGTACACGCACCATACATGTCAACGGCTATACAACAAAACTTATAAATACCTGATGCCACAAAACCCTTAACATGCGAACCGGCGGACCAATTGAGTTCTCACAGAAAGCAAAGGAGACTGAATCCTACGAAGAAACCCCTGAGAAGGCTCCAAAAAAACCTGCCGATTCCCAGGGGGTATACTACGCATCATCCCTTCTGACAGCAGGTTATGACATGCAGTATGTAAAAGAAGAGCTTGCCCGTCTCAACTATACTGAAGAAGCAATCGTTGAGATGATCAATAAGGCACACATCCCCCATGAAAAGGATCGAGAAGAGCAGAATAAACAAAAAGAGATGAGTTTCAATGAGAAGCTTTTCATGACATTCTACGCAGCTTTGGTATTCTTCCTTATAGGTTGGATCAATATCGAGACCAATTCACCACTATTTATCATCTTTATCTCATTCACACCAACCTTATTGACAATAATTGCATCAGTGCTTTTCTTTGCCACAGGTGAACTAAGGCATAAGATTGCAGTATGGACTGTCCCAATATTCACATGTATTATATGGTATGCCATAGCAATGTCAGGCCAGGCAGGCCTTGACCAGGTTGAAGCAGGAAACATAATATTTCTCAATTTCGTGATATCGATATTCTACCTCATAATCCTTGACCTTTTCCAGTTCCTTGATACTGTCCTTATCAGACCGATAGAGAAAAAGCTTATCAAGGAAGGTTCAACAGGGTCAACCAAAAAATACAACCGGGAAAGCGAGCTTGAACAGAGTGTACTCTATCACAATACCGAAAAGAACATCGAGACCTACATCCAGGCGATTGAGGACAAGGCAAAGGCACTCAACTTCGTGATCGGCAGGGTCTATTCAAACAAGCACGGCGGTTCAGCAAAGCTTCGCGAGAAGATACGTATCCCAAAAGAGATGTACAACCTTTTCTCAGAGATCCCTCCAGACCAGATAAGCCAGAACCTAAAGACCTTAAGGCAGGCAGTAGGAGCCATATACAAGCAGCTCGAGAAGATGAACGAGAGCCAGACAAAGGTCTTTGGCCATGCAAACTTCTACAATATCACCCACGACCCTAATGACAGGATAATTGACGTGCTTATCGATAATGACAAGGATCCTGTAGCAACCTATTACCAGAGTGCAATGGAATTCTGCAGCAAGGCCCTTTCAGAGATTGACATGATAGCCAAGAAAAAAGAACCCGAAAGCCAGATAATCAGCGCTCACGCTAAGCAAAATTTATAAGCCCGCCCCTCATTCTCTGTTTGCATGCAAGGTGCAGAAGCGATAATAACCATAAGTGAAACTGTCACAAAAGAACGAATCAGGAAGGATTACAGGATCCAACAGCTCGACGAGAGCCTCAGGAAATTCAGGACAAAAAGGGAAGCAAAAGTCCTAAAAAAGCTTGAAGAGCTTGATTTTCCAGCACCAAGGCTTATCCACCAGGACAAATACACACTCCAGATGGAGCTGATAGACGGCAACAAGCTTCGCGATGTCCTGGACAAGAATTTTGATGCATCCATCCTGGGCGAGCTGGTAGGAACGCTTCACAACAACCAGATAATACATGGTGATCTCACCACATCAAACATGATTGTTTCCGACAAGCTTTACCTTATTGACTTCGGCCTCAGCTTTTTCTCAGCAAAAGAGGAAGACATGGCAGTTGACCTCCATCTCCTCAAGCAGGCACTCTTCTCAAAGCACCACCATTTTGCAGAGCAATGCTTCCAGGCAGTCCTTGCCTCTTATACAGGACCAAAAACCGCCCTCGCCCGCCTGAAAAAGGTAGAGTCCCGCGGCCGCAACAAGGGCAAGTCGAGTGTTTCGAATGACTAGCATAATTATTACGAAGCCCAGCACCCCTAAGGGGGAAGTATTGTGTGCAACGTGTCACCTAAAAAGAAAATCAGGCCGATGCCGGAATTCTTAGAAAAACTCGGGCAAGTCAAAAGATTTATAAATCAAAGACCAGATAAGTAGATCATGGCAAGAGTATTTGTCACTGATGCTAATCTTCATTTTTCTCTTCCCTTCGTGCGGACGCTGGGAAAACAAGGGTTAACTGTGGTTGCAGGTGAAGAGCACAGTGCTGCACTAAGTTTCTTATCAAGGTATTCAAAAGAATCCCTCGTATATCCATCTATAAAAGACCCCGGTTTTGCATCATTCATAAGAGAACATATCGAAAGGTTCGATGCAATCATACCTGTAAGTGACGAAGCTAACGAGTTTTTCGCAAGACACACTGAATTTTCCCACAAGGTTGCCCAACCAGAGTATGAGAATTACAGGATCGCAAGAGACAAGAGCAAAACCATGAAGCTTGCTGAAAAGCAAGGCATACCCCATCCAAAGTCACTTTATGTTACAGAAGAAAGAGAACCACCCTTCAGGTTTCCCCTGATACTAAAGCCCACAAAAGCCCTGGGCATGCGTGGCGTCTGCATCTCAAAGAACAAGAAAGAATACTGGAAAAACCTCAGGTTCTTACTGAAAGAATACAAGTCATGTCTTATCCAGGAATTCATACCATTCGGAGGACATAATTATTGTGCTGATCTTCTTTATGACAAGGATTCAAATCTGAAATCCCTTTACATGAGCAAGATCCACCGCACCTATCCTGTCTACGGCGGCCCTGACACCTTCACAGAGACAATCGAAGACGAGCGGATCAAGAGTCTTGCAACCCGCCTCCTTGAACCATTGGAATGGAAAGGGATAGTCAATGTTGAATTCAAGGAGCATCCAGAGACCAAAGAACTCTACCTGATGGAGATAAATCCCCGCCCTTCAAGCTCCATATCCCTTGCCATGAGCGCAGGGCTTGATTTCCCGAATAAGCTCTACGAGATAATCACTAAAGGGACAACTGAGGAACAGTTTGAATACAAGACCCAGGTATTCCAGCGACAGCTTGCAACAGACCTTCTTCATTTCATAAGGCATCCAGACAAGCTTGCCCTTTTCAAGCAGAAATGCTCAGGCAAGGTCCATTACACCAACATGCACTGGGATGATCCTCTCCCCCTTGCAAGCCACCTGATCAACCTTTGCAGGCTGGCAGCACAACCAAAATTCAGGAAAGAACACGATCATCTCCTCATAAGGAGCACAAAAGTATCCGACAAGACATACCAGAGACTCTACAATGAATTCTACAAGGATCAAAAGGGGATCCCGCAAGGGTGACAACGGCCGCCTTCTCATCATAGGGGGATCGATAGAATACCCTGGAGCAGTAGCTCTCGCAGGGATGGCAGCCCTCCGCGCAGGTTGCGATTATGTGACAATCGCTGCTCCTGGAAAAGTGGCATGGACAGTCAACACGATCTGCCCTGACCTTGTGACCATCAAATGCAAAGGTGATTATCTCACAAAAGAAGAGATAAACCTTGAAGGCTATGATACTGTCCTCATCGGAAACGGTCTTGGAAAGAAAGGCATCCCTTTCGCAAGACGCATAATCCCAAAAATAAAGGTTCCTCTGGTGATTGACGGCGACGCCATAGGATGCATTTCACTTGACAGGCTCAATGACACCCTTATTACACCTCACATGGGAGAATACAAAAGACTGAAAGGAGATATCGGCACAAACACAATCCTCCTGAAAGGCCCTGTAGACAAGATAATCACCAGCAAAAGGACCTACCAGAATCATACAGGCAATTCCTACATGACTAAAGCTGGAACCGGAGATATCCTGGCCGGACTCTGCGCAGGCTTACGATCCCAGGGACTTTCAGCACTCCAGTCTGCCAGGAAAGCAGCCTCCATCAACGGCAAGGCAGGTGAATCATTCAACCGCCCGTTTCTTGCAACAGAACTCCTTGAAGAGATAAGCAATCTTTTAAATGAGACCTGATTAACTTATTCTATGCCTGA
Source organism: Candidatus Woesearchaeota archaeon (assembly GCA_046496745.1). Lineage (GTDB taxonomy): Archaea > Nanobdellota > Nanobdellia > Woesearchaeales > JACJVW01 > JBNJGT01. The sequence goes on from JAWOGQ010000021.1 coordinate 6,181, forward strand.
AATCAAAGTGACTGTCCAGATAGGTAAGAACGGCCTTAGTGAAGAGACTATACAGGAGATACAAAAACAGCTGAAGGCAAAAAAGACAATCAGGATCAAGTACCTCAGGAGTTTCCTTGACACAACAGACAAGAAAGAAGCCACACGCCTCATTCTCGAAAACACCCAGGCGATTCTCCTTGAGCAGCGCGGTTTTATCATCACAATCAGAAAAAATTAAAAAGGCTAAGATCCAATAATAGGGATATGTCAGAGGAACAAGAGGAATTATCAAAAAAGGATCAATTCTTCGTTGATTATGGAAAGAAGGTCCTTGGCCTCAGTGAACCCAAGCCTGACGACGCAAAGGACAAGTTCGAGTTCGCAAAAGACCAGCTTGTCACATTTGAATTTCCAAAGACTGACCAGCGCTATTATCTTGTATACGAATCATTCAAGGCCTCGATTGAAGAGAGCTATTTCTGGATAATGAATACCCTCCAGTATGACATGGGCATGGCTGAGATAGAAAAGATCACAGATTCCTATGGCGCAGGAGAGCACTCCACTTTCTTCAACGTTGGAGCCCAGCGTATAGGGATGAACCAGGAGAGGGTCTTCCAGTATCTTGGTAGCATAGGAAAACTGATCAAGGATCTTTTCGCGATTGTCCGTGAATTGAGGATCATAGACCAGAGAGAAGAGATATACTACCGCTCCAAGAAGATCAAGGGCTTCAAGTACGACAAGGAAGAATGGGAAAAAGAGCGCAACCCCTCGACAGAAGATGCCAACGAGATCTCTTTAAAGGGCCTTTTCGTCAACATGGCTGAAGGAGGGGGAAAGAACCCGGACTCTGTATTCGGACTTGCCCAGCAACTGCAATATACCTCCCTCCCTGACCTTTTCTTCACAATCCAACCCAAAAATGACAAAGAAGTCTCAGAATTCATCGACCAGCTCCAGTATTCAAAGAACCTGAGATGGGTTCTCAAGCGTAAGCTCATAGATTACCTTCGCTGGAAGAAACATACCTACAAAGAACTCATAAACCGGCGCCATTACCAGATCAAGTATCTCCGCCAGCATTACAATGTCATCAAAGCATACATTGCCTGGATCCGCCCATACCTGAAGACAATCTACAAGATGCGTACCTCAGAGGAAAAGCAGGAATCAGCAGATCTTGTATCTTTCTTCGAGACCTCCCTTCTTGAGATTGAGATGCTTGGAAAATTCCTTCCTAAAGGCAACAAGGAAGTATACTCTTGTGTCAGCGTCCATTTCACCCACCGTACAAAGCCTGAGATGAACTTCACAGGTGAAGGCTACCAGCGTGCTCCGCTTCACGTTGGAGAGATCAAGCTCCAATGCCGTGGCTATGCCTGGACCAACGAAGAGATTGCAGAATACAAGAAGATGCGCGAGCAAGAAGACCTTGACATGATAGCAAGCGTGGAGGAGTCACTTCAGAGCGCTCTTGATGCCCTGGGTGAGGACCTTGAAAAATATCTCATAGAAGGAGGGGAATGGAAAAAAGAAGAAAAGACTGAAAAACCCCCAAAACAAAGCCTGTTTGAGCCATTTGAAGCCTTGTTCAGTTTCGCGAATCCACTAAAAGACCTCCTTGATACAAAACCAAAAGAACCCGACCTCTCAAAAGAAAGACAGACAGCAAAGAATAACTATGGTTGGCGTGTATGGAACATTTATAAACTTTACAAGAAATCACACTCTATGATAACATGGTAGACCTAAAAGATCTTCCCCCTGAAGAAAGGATAAAGCAGCTCAATGAACTAAAGGAAAAACTGAAAAGAGAGAAAGAGCAACTGGATAAGGAAGAGGAAGAGACAGAACAACTTATCAGGGAATCCCAGATAGACGCTACCGAAGAAAGGATAAAAGAAAGGGATATCCCCATTGAAGAGATCCGTGCAGAAAATATCGAGGATCTTGCCTCAGAAGAAGCAAAAGAGATCTATCGTCAAAAGAGATTTGTCCGGCCCCTTGAACAAGAGGTCCAGAACCCGGAGAACACTGAATACATCAATCATCTGGCACAGGTCCCGACAACCGAGCTTTACCAGCGAGCCTATGAGCTCCAAAAAGAGATACAGGAAAGCCCGGAAGTGAATCAGTACCAGGCATTTTCCCTCTACACCCTCCAGGGTGCAATGCAGGAGAAACGCCGGGACATAAGAGAAGGCGTTTATACAACATCAGATGAAGTAGTAAGGCAGCTTGACACAGCTGCAAAGCTGATCGAGGATATGGTCGGCAAATACAAGACTGATTAAAATGGAATTCAACACCATGTACAATGCAATGGACCGGGATTACTACGAGGATCTCCATGAAATGCCCCCACCCATGCAAAAGATGGAAGAACCGATCATAAGCACAGGAGATATAGGTACCACAACAACTGGTGCCCAGGGCAATCTCAAAGGCATGGTACAGGCAGCAATCAGGGGAGGTGTAGGGAAGATTGAGTTAGGTCTTACACAAAACGCCCCGGGAAGCATGGGAGGTGCTGACGGTTACGGAAATGAGGCAAGGACCGCTTTCAGGGAACTTGCACAGGCAAATGAAGTCCAGTTCACAAGCACCCACACACCTGTTGAGATCAACGGGTTATCCGGCTATAATCCCCAGCAACAGGGTTTTTCTGAACAGATGAGAAAACATGCACTTGACGAGATCAATAGTGCTGTACATTTTGCTGGTGACACCGCACAGGGCGGAGCGATTGTTGTCCATGCCGGTGAATTCATGAGACCCATATCAGAAGCAGATTGGAATAAGATTGAAGATACAAAAGAAGGCTACAAGAGATACAAGTTCCTTTCAAACTTTGAGGAGCCAAAAAACGCTGCATTCCACGTTGTGGATGAGAAAAGCGGCAGGGTCCACGAGACTGCCAGAAAAGACATGGAAATCAAGCGCCCGAAATGGAAAAGGGCAACTGAGCCAGGAGTTTTTGTAGAACCCACTGGTGAAAGAAAAGAGATAAAGCCCGGAGACCCCTTGGATTATGATGGCAGACCCCTTCCTCCTGAAAATATTGTAGACCGTGTCCCAATAATTAATGATAATGGCGAGTTCGAAACCGAGACCATCGGCTGGAAGACCCTTGAAAAAGAAGCCCAGGAAAGAGGTCTCGATAAAGCAGTATATGCCCATCAACAGGCCGCAGAAAATGAGATAGCGCGTCTCAAAGGACAGGCACTCTACTACTCCAGAGGATATAATGACCTTATGGAACGCCGTGAAAAGATAAAGCAGGCCATGGAATATTACAAGAAGATTGAAGAGAACATCCCTGAAGAGGAACGCTGGAAAATTGAAGTGCCAAAACCATATGGTGAGCTTGTTCCTCCAGGAACCCAGAATCCAAGCCAAGCCCTCGAACATCAGTTTAAGATGGTGACCCAGGAACTGCGCTCAATGAACGAGCATGCTGCTCAATTGCAGACAAAGGCTGAAGAGATAAGGGATCAGATGAATCATATAAAACCAGTAGAAGATTATGCCTTAAAGGAATCTGCACAAACCCTTGCCCGTGCAGGGATCCAGGCAATGCAGGAAACACGTAACAACCCCCACGTCAACCGTGACCTCTTCATAGCATACGAGAATGTAGACCAGAATCTTTATGGGGGACATCCTGATGAACTGATTAAACTAATCAAAAACGGCCGCCAGGAAATGGTCAACCAGCTCACAAAGCCCTACATAGAAGTTAATGGTGACAAGATCCAGAACCCTTACTATGATCCAAAGATCAAGAAAAAGGACGCTGAAGAATACGCTGAGCGTCATATTAAAGCACTGCTTGACACAGAACACCTATCCTTTTGGCGAAAGCAATTCATGCCAGAACCAGGGGATACCCGTGAACAGACCAATGAAAAATTCAATCAATGGTACCTCGAACAGGTTGACAAGCTGGCAAAAGAGAATATTCTGGGCCATATCCACCTGGTGGACAGTATAGGCGGAAGTCATAACCACGTCCCTGCCGGCGAAGGTGAACTGCCATTGAGAGAGACCATCAAAAAACTCAAGGACCAGGGTTTTACAGGAACAATCGTCTCAGAAGGATACGGTGAAGACCAACGTTTCGGTCAGGGCAGGCAATGGATGAAAGCATGGGAGAACATGGGCGCAGGCATGTACCCTCAATTTGCAGGACCCTCTTCCCCTCGCACCTGGGATCAGAGCATGAACGTATATGGTGCACAGATACAGCCCCCTATGTTCCACGTCCCGCCTTACACACCATCGAATGAATGGAAACTATGGAGTGAGATTCCGCTTGAATAATGTTACACAAATACCTTAAGATAAAACAGGAGTATGAGAACCTGCTGCACAAACGCCTTAAAGAAGGCAGACTTCCGTTGAAAGACACAGGAATAGGTTACTGGGCAATAACCTCCACAGATGACATCTATGCCCTTTTCAGAAAGATCAATCTCCATGAGTACAAGTCATTCATCGACCTGGGGTCAGGTGATGGAAGGGTTGCGGCAATAGCATCCATCTTCACCAAAGCGACAGGGATTGAATACGACAAGGAACTCCACGAGATTGCAGCCAGCATGCCCCATTCAGCCCAGCTTATCCAAGGAGATTTCATGGAACATGACCTCTCAGCTTATGACATCATCTTCATCAATCCTGACAAGCACTCCGTAGAACTTGAAGAGAAATTTCATAATGAGCTTAACGGAACACTCATTGTCTTTGGAAACGAATTCCACCCAAAGACCTTATCCCACGTGCAGACAATCATCCCGCATGTGAGCCCGGCAACTTTATACAAGAGGTGAAAAATGGATATCCCAGCAGACGTCCCACAGGAAAAGAGGCACGAATACCTTAACAACTTTCTTACATTGACCCGCAGTACAGGCAATCTCATGCTTTTTGCAGGTGACCAAAAGATCGAGCATCTAAACAAGGATTTTTTTGGAGAAGGAATCGCTCCAGAAGACAACGATCCTGAACATCTCTTCAGGGTTGCCTCAGAAGGAACAGTAGGTTGTTTCGGAGCACAGCTTGGTCTTATCGCCCGTTACGGACCTCATTACAGGGGCATCACCTATCTTATCAAGATGAATTCGAAGACAAACCTCTACAAAGAAGATGATCCATATTCTTCATTGCTATACAGCATGGAGGATGTCATGCGCATGAAGCATAACGGCCTGCGCATCGCAGGAGTCGGTTACACGATCTACCTGGGCTCAAGGTATGAGAGCAGGATGCTCAGTGAAGCTGCAAAGCTGATAACCCAGGCCCACAAGAATGGTCTTCTTGCAGTGCTTTGGATATACCCTCGCGGCAAGTCAGTAACCCACGAGAAAGACCCGCATATCATAGCAGGAGCCTGCGGAACAGCTGTATCCTTAGGCGCTGATTTTGTCAAGGTTAACTATCCCCAGGAGACAGGTAAAGATTCAGGAGAGATATTCAGGGAAGCGACTACAGCAGCAGGCAAGTGTGGCGTGGTCTGCGCAGGAGGCTCATCAAGTGATGCCCAAGAATTCCTCAGGACACTAAGGGAGCAGGTTGATGCAGGCGCAAGAGGCTCTGCCACAGGACGAAACATTCACCAGAGACCCCATGATGAGGCAATCCGGATGTGCGATGCGATCTCTGCGATTGTCCTTGGCAACAAGTCTGCTGATGAAGCATATGCAGTCTACAGCGGAGAATCGACATTTAAGCTCTAAACTTTTTTATATTTCTTCTATTTACCTTTCCAGACACGGCAGTGGTCTAGCGGTATGACAGGGCCCTCCCAAGGCTCTAACCCGGGTTCGATTCCCGGCTGCCGTATCAAACTAATAAGATTCTTCTGTTTTAAACTTTAAGTCTAAGAAATATTTAAAAACACAGGCTGAATTGTATAAACCATGGAACTATCCTATGAGACATTGTATGAATTCCTGAGAAAAGAAAAAAGCAGGCAGGATATCCAGGAATTGCCTCAACAATTCTTCCAGGAACTGGTCTCATACATAAAACAGAAACGCTCTGAACTGGAGGATAACTCAAGCGTTGACCTTTTCAATGCCACAGAAAAAGGAAAACTCAAGAACCATGTGGACAATTTTGTCCAGATGCTCAATGAATTATATGACCGAAGAGAAAAGAAGATAATCAACATGGCAATCAACAAGGCCCGCCATGAATCAACCCTGATAGATACAGCAAACCTTCTTCCAGAAGAGAAACGCCTTTTTGAAGACCTCACCCAGGAACTGAACCGCTACAGGGAAGGTATCCTTCGAAAAGTCCTCAAAGGAGAGGAGCCGGCAATCCAGGAGACGAAGGTACAGTCTACCCAGGAAGTTGAGCGCCAGAACAGGCAAGTCCGCTTCCTCAAGCCAGTCCCTAAATTTGTAGGTAAAGAACTGGAAGTCTATGGTCCTTTTGAGGAAGAGGATGTTGCAAACCTGCCATCAGACATTGCAGATATCCTCATCAGGAAGGAAAGGGCAGAGGAGATGAAATAGATATCTCTGCATATTCACCAATCTTGATCTCAGATTTGTACACGAACACCTGCACACCCGCGGCAATTGCTTTCTTGAACTCTTTGTCATATTCCGGATCAATCCAGTCAGCTATAGAAAAGGATAAGGCACCCGTGTGATTCACTACATAAAAAATCCCTGCCTTATAGCCTTCCTTTACCGCCTGCTGCAAGGAGATAAGATGCTTCTTTCCCCTGGCAGTCACAGCATCAGGAAATGACGCGACAGTACCATGCAGCATCGTGACATTCTTCACTTCGACGAACCAAGGGTCAAGAAAAAAATCAAGCCTGCTATCATGGAACACTCTTTCACGACTGATTGATATGAATTCAAAGGGAAGTTTTCCATCAACCAAGGCCTCATTGACAAGCTCATTAGGAAGCATTGTATTCACGCATGCAAGACCTTCTGCATCAATGAACTGCAAGGTATAGTCAAGCTTCCTGTTTGGAGCAGGATCATATGTTACATAACAGACATTTCCCGCATCAGACAATGTCTTCATGCTTCCAGAATTAGGACAATGCGCGGTTATCTGAGTCCCGTCATCAAGGGTTATATCCGCAAGAAACCGCTTATACCGTCTGACCAATTTACCCTTATAGACTGGACCTATCTTCATACTCAGAAGTACACATGCCCTTTTCTAAAGGCTTACGAAACCTTTATATAAATAGATTCCACATATATGTTAATGTCAGACTGGGTTTCACGTGAGGATTATGACCGTCTGCTGGAATGGTACAAGGAACAGATCCAGCGAAAAGACGAAGAGATAAAAGATCTTCGGAAGCAGAACTCAGCACTTCTGCAATCCATGATGAAACAGGCTGAACTGAAAGTGCCACCCACAGAAAAGGATAAACTGTTCGGCAAGAATTATGAATCCAATCTATAGGGCTGCACTCCCCCTCTTACTTCTGAGATCACCCTTGCCCGCAGATCATGCTGCGTAAACTGGACAACCTGCACATTCAGCCTTGTTCCCAAAGGATATCTTCCTTCTACAATCACTGGCCTGTAAGCATAATTATGCCCTATAGAACTACCATCCTTTCCATGCTCATCGATAAGGATAGTACCTTTCCATTTGCTCCACCTCTTGTGTGCCTCATAACTTGTCCACTCGACCGTCGAATTCATGCGGCTTGAGCGATCCTTTCCAGTCTCAGGCTCCACCTGGTTATCAAGCTCCAGTGCTTCTATTCCTTTCCGCGGCCAATATCTTGAGATATTTACGACCTCAGGTTTGGTCTGCTTTATAAGATCGATAGTATCATTGAACGCTTCCGGTGTTTCACCGGGAAACCCGCAGATGACATCAGTTGCGATAGTCATTGCAGGGAACCGTTCCCTGAGGCTTGCTACAAGCTTGATAAAAAGTTCCCTTGTATAATTTCGCTTCATCAGGGCCAGCACATCATCATTCCCTGATTGCACAGGAATATGTATGAACTGGTAAAGCTTTCCTGACTCAAATGCCCTTGAAAGCCCCTCCAGGTATTGCCAGGCATAATGCGGGTTAAGCATCCCCAACCTCACAAGAAAATTTCCAGGTATCCTTGTCACCTTATCCAAAAGCTCAGGAAGACTGCTTCCTATATCCAAACCATAACATCCAGTATCCTGTGCAGTAAGCCAGACCTGTTTTGCCCTGGTTTTCCGGATACGCTTGATGATATCCTCCGGCGCATACGATTTCAATTCGCCTCTTGTCTTTTTCACGATACAATAACTGCAATTCCCAAGACAACCCCTTGCGATAGGAACGATCTCAATTATTGGATTATGCGCTACCCCTGACTCAAAAGGCACCTCTTCGGGTGTAAGCATCACTAGAGTATTTCCATTTACAGTCTCTTCAACAGCCTCAACAATATGCTTCTGCTGGGTTGTCCCAACCATGGTATAGCCTGCAAGCCTTTCAGGCAACACCTGGGGAATGCATCCTGTGACAACAACATACTTATCGAGTTTCTTCACATAATGGACTACTTTATCCTCTGTCGGAGCCTTTACACAGCATGTGTTCACAATCACTACTTGTGCCTGCTCTGAGCTATTGACAAGAGAAAAGCCTGCTTTCTCCAGCAGATATGCCATAGTCTCTGAATCAGCGTGATTCAGGCTGCATCCAAAAGTCTTGATAAAAACCTTCATAGTAATTTTGCATATTTCTCCGGAAGATCAAAATATATCTTGCTTCCATTAGATTTGGTGAATTCCACGACATAACGCATCACATCATTAACAAAGATTTTATGAAGCTTTGCCGTATTCCGGTCTATTGATTTTTCGAGCTTGTCCATATGTTTGAGATGCAGGACAGAAATCTTTTTACCATCAAGCATTGCCGTATATTCCTTCCTTCTCAAGAAACCAAACATTGGTAATAAAAATCCACAGATGTTTTTAAAACTATTCTTCCTCATTCTTCCGGAAGAACTCATCCACAGAAAACATCTTCTTGCATTTCCTGCATTGCAGGACCAGTTGCCCATCAGGAGATGGAAATTCTGAATCCTCAAAACGGTGCGAATTGCATTTGAAACAGTTGAATTGCTTTTGTTCAACCCTGAAGAAGGTATTGCACACCCTGCAAAAGCAGAGATCCTCCCGCACGAGTGCAAGCTTGTGCTGCGGTGCATCACAGAAAGGACAAAAATTCAGTTCCGGCATAATTAGACATTTGCATCACCTTATTTATAAAGCTTTTCCCAACAAAGACCTGAAGACACACAAATTTAAATAAAGAAGGAAATAAGGCATTGTCATGTTCATCCATTCGATTGATCCAGTCATAATTGAACTCTTCGGCCTAGAGATCAGGTACTACGGCCTTGTCTACGCCCTGGGATTCCTTTTCATGCTCTACATTTCCCAAAAACTGATAACAAAAGACCCCATCAGGAATCTTGACAAGCAAAAACTCAATGATCTCTATTTCTGGTGCATGCTCTCCGCAATCATCGGAGCCCGCATATTCCACATCCTCTTCTATAATCCGCTATTCTACTTCCAGAACCCTCTGGAGATTATTGCCCTGTGGCATGGCGGCATGTCTTTTCATGGAGGGATTGTCGGCGCCATCCTGGCAGGATACTTCTTCTGCAGGAAACACAGGATCAGCTTCCTTGAAGCAGCTGACATAATAATCCTGCCCTTCCCGATAGTTCTTTTTTTCGGCAGGATCGCAAACTTCATCAATGCAGAACTGGTTGGCCCTCCGACAGATCTTCCCTGGTGCGTCGTGTTCCCAGGCCATGAAGGTTGCAGGCACCCTACAGTCCTCTACGAAGCGATAAAAAATCTTTTCTTATTCGGCCTTCTATTTGGAGTTCATCTAAAGAAGAAAAAACCCGGAACAATCCTCTGGACCTTTCTCCTCGCCTATTCGATCCTCCGGTTTTTCGTGCAGTTCCTGCGCCCGGAAACAAAATACTTCTTAGGGCTTGACAGTGCACAACTATTAAGTTTGATCTTCATACCCCTCGCAGCCTACATGCTTTACCGGATACGTTTACCATCAACAAGAATTCGCGGGTTACGAAAGACCTGATCCAGATGGATTATAGAATATATTGAGCCACCAAACCATGCATTGCTTCCTATAGCAATATGTGCTGTATGTTTTGCTTTCTCATTCACGATTGTAGGTCCTATGATTTCTGCATTTGGATTGATTCCTATACCCAGTTCTCCTATTCTTCGCACACCCCAATGGTATTTCGATTTCTTCTCAGCCCATTCCAGTGTTTCTCTCAGTCGCCTAACACCCTCAGTGTTTCCGGTTATTCTTGTCACAACCCCTTTCTCCACAAAAAGAGTTACAGGATTCTGCAGAAGATGAGTTCCGTATTTAGTTCTAAGCGAACCATCTATTACAACCTTTCCCTCAACCTGATCATTTCTGGGAGGCATATAGACCTCTCCCAAGGGTATATTCCCGCCGAAAGTGTCATAATTTCTTCCATCGTTAGCAATCGCCTGCATTCCATTGATCTTCATACGAAGACTTGTCCCGGCATCTGTATAGATACGCACCTCTTTTCCCATGCTAAGGGTTCTCTCCAGCCTTCGCGCCTCAATCTGCAAGGAACGATAATCTATATTGATAGCATCGACAAGCCCGGAAAAACGAGTATTAGGAAGTTCAGAAAGCCTTGGTGTTGACACAAACCTGAACCTCTTCTGTTTTGCAAGTTTCCTGAAACTTTTTCCAAGCTTCTTAAGTGAACCCATCTTTCCAGAAAGTGCAATGACAAGATAACTATCCTCATGCAACCTGTCAAGAGCCCCTACAAGGCCCTGGTCAGCTGAATCCTTAGTATTCTTCGGGTTCTGCAGGACAAGCTTGTAAGACAGCCCCATCCTTTTCGCGCACAAGACATAACATCCTGTCATCAAGGGTGCGCATTTCTTGCCATCAATGCCAAGATCCCCTGCAATCAGAAGCTCATCCTTTCTCCGGATCTTCATCAGGTCAGCAAATATAGGCCTAAAATATTTATGGTTCTCATCCGCCTTTTGATAAAGATTCTGTTCCTTCAACCAATGGATGAATCTTTGCGGGTCTACCGTGGCCATCCATAAATCCGGGAAATACGTGTTTTTAAATTTTCCTATAGCCTACATATCCGACTTTTTTTTAAATGACCTCAAAACTCTTTTCATCAATGAGCCTTGACACCATAATCTATATCATGATATTTATCATAGGATTCATTTGCGGAAGGCTGGCAATGGCGATCCAAACCGAAATTTTACGAAAGTATTAAAAATAAGAATTAATCACTAAAGAGTAATGGATATTATCCCCCTTTTTTTTGTTGTAACAATCCTTCTATTAGGATATTTTTTCTCTAAAGTATTCTCCCGTTTCGCCATAAAGGTATTAAGAAACAGAAAGAACGTCTACCCTCTCGGGGAGAAGGAAACTGTCCAGACCATAATAGAAAAAGTGATCATACTGATAACAATCATTATAGCGATCATCTACATCGGTTCTGAACAGGCATCAGAGACAATACTCAGCTTTCTTGAATTTATACCCACCCTGCTTTACATAATCCTGATGTTTGTCTTAGGGTCTCTTGCAATAAACATTGTTGTCTGGTCCGTAAAGAAACTCCTTCATTACACAAGAACAGAAGAGATTTTCACAAGGGAAAGCCGCGCATTCATAATTCCCATTATTATATTCCTAATACGCCTGGTCCTTTACCTCGTCCTTGCTGATATAATATTCTCTTTTGTTGATTTCCCGGCAATAAAGCAGATCCTGGATTTCCTCCTCTATCCTCTGATAATCATGATAACATTATTCATTACAATTGCATTCATAAACCCCATCCGTGACTTCTCTGCAAGGATCTATCTTCTTAACATGATCCATTTCAGGAAAGGAAACACAATCCGCCTTGATGGCAGGACATACCAGATAAAATCCATCCAGAACTTCTATACAGAACTCTATAACGAAAGCAAAGGATACAGGATAATACCCAACCGTATCATGGCAAGCAAAGAGATTGATTTCAAAAAACCCATGAAGGAGCTGGAAAGCCTGCAGGCATTGAAAGATGCATTTGTACCACAGAAAAAAAGCCACTGCGGACCTGCAACCGTCCAGATGGCCCTCAGCCTCTTCAATTACTCAGTTGACCAGCAGGAACTGGGAGCTATGATGCGTACCAGAACACGAAAAAGTGAGAAGGAAAAGATTGCCGGAACCCATCCAAAAGCCCTTACTGAAGCAATCGAAAGAATCACCAAGAAGAAAGTGCTGGCAAGATGGATTGGTTTCGACCGCATCTATGACCTCAAGCGTGAACTCATTGTCTGGCTCAACCAGGGCGCATTAGTGATTGTTGACTACAAGAAAAAATATCTTTTTCCTGATGCAAAATTCGCTCATTATTCCCTTGTCACAGGTGTTCGCGGTGATGAACTTCTCATGATCGACCCAAGCCAGGTAACAGGAGGCGTATATTTCAGCGATTACCGCGATATACTCATTGGCATGGATACCTACTCTGACCTCATCAAAGGAAAAAGAGGCTATATTGTAATGGCACCTAAAGGTACAGAAGCATACGAACGTATCAGGAGCAATGCAATCTATTACCATCGTTCCATGTATGCCCGCATCACAAAAGGCATAGAAGTTACATTAAGCAAGATGTCCAATCCCACAGCCATCTCTGAGACAATCCCAAAGACACTCCAGAAATACATCCGGCAATCCAACCAGATAAAGCGTCTTTGGAAGCCAGACTCGAAAAATATATAAATTAGCAAAGCATAATATTTTATTAGGAGTGACGACCATGGAAGAAGATATGCATCTCGGAGGCAATATACAACTACACGGGTTTTCTTCTCTTGAACCAAGCAAGCTGATAGTCATCAAGAAACTTGTTGGCAATTATGTGAAACGGTTTTCAGAGAGCATTGAACTCGAGAATCTTAAAGTCAGTTTCAAGGAGATTCACGGTGACCGCAGGTATGAGGTGAAAGTTGACCTTTTCACAAAAGGAAAACCAATAACTGCAGAACTTACTGGTGAGAATCTCTTCTTCACCTTGGATTCAGTATTCAAGAAGATTGAAGCGCAATTATTCGCCTGAAACATATGTGAATCTCAAGCGATACCAGGTATCATTCTCAAGGTCCTTATTAGGAAATATTTTTCCATATACTTCCAGGCAAACCTCCTTGAGTTTCTCAAGGCTAGGCTCCCCGCACCTGTAAGCATCATCCTGAGTCAGATCATTGAGAGTAACCTTTTCTATACTATCAAGGCGCAGGTATCCCAGATCATAGCAATAATAGGTCTCACCTACCTTGAAACGCTTTGCCTTCCAGTGATACCAATATTTTATAGATTCTGTTATCTCTCCTTTCTTGATCCCTTCGTGATACTTGCGTTTGAAGACTAGCATAAGTAAAAGTTATCCCTCTAGTAGTATAAAAAGTTATCCCTTGCAACCTGGCCAAAGGAAAGTCCACCATCTCCTGCAGGAACCTCATTATGTGTAAGCACCCCCTGCCTTGCAAGATACCTGGTCATTAAACCGTTGTATGCAACACCACCTGAGAATACTACAGGCCCGCCCCTGGCAAGCTCATAGAACCCTGAAGCAAGGTAATAGAAGACTGTCGCAGCAAGCCTTCCCTTATCCTTATCCCTGTTCTTCAGAAGGTAAGAGAAAAGCGGCGTGGTAAGCAGGGTTCCATCCTCTATCTGAGGTGATATGTCATAAGGCTCTGTTGCAACAGATTCCAATAACAATGCAGGCCTTCCTTCATAGCTTGCATAATCACACAAACCAAGAAATGCGCTTGCTGCATCAATCACCCTTCCAGTGCTTGAAGTCTCTGCGCAATTGAAGCCTTCCGTAAACTGCCTATAATACAGATCATTCTCATCCTGCGAGAAAAGCCCCTCAGCAAACAATCTGTCTTTCGTGAGTATCTTTGCAAGTATTGCGAAAAGTACCTTTTTTGGGTGCCTTGTTGCGCTGTCACCACCTAGAAGAGCCTGGTACTCAAGATGCCCGATCCTTTCAAAAGAATCACCTACAGAAAAGACCTCACCTCCCCAGATCTTTCCGTCCCGTCCATATCCCATGCCATCACAGGCAATCCCTGTATATTCAGAAATCCCATGCTCTGCTGCAACCCCTGCCACATGTGCCTCATGATGCTGCACCTGCACGTGCTCACAACCCAATCGCCCTGAAAGCTCAGTCGCAAGTCTCGTGCTCATGTATTCCGGATGAAGATCACTCAACACAACCTCTGGCTTTATCTTAGTAAGCTTCAGGAAACTATCAACCGTTTTTCTCATGAATTCATATGTCTTAAGATTGGATACATCTCCTATATGCTGGGAAAGATAAGCTCGCTTCCCTTCTGCACAACAAAGGGTTGTATTGGTCTCACCTCCCAATGCGATCACTGCCCTGGATGAGAAAGGCAGATTGACAGGGTAAGGGACATATCCCCTGGACCTTCTCAGGAAACAAGGCTTGTCAAGTACCTTTACAACACTGTCATCACAGCGATTGACTATCCTTCTATCATGAGTCAGAAAATATTCTCCATACTCCTCTGTCACAGATACAGGTTCACCAGGCATGTTAGCGCTTGTCATGACAACAGGGCTATCGAGATGATCAAAAAGCAGGTGATGCAAAGCTGTATACGGAAGCATCACCCCAAAAGTGTCAAGTTCTGAAACCAGAGGAAAATCCTTCTTTTTCTCCAAAAGAACAATCGGACGTGCCCTGGAGCTCATGAGCTCAAGTTCCTTTTTCGAGTAGCAGGCAATCCCTGAAAGCATCGTCTCATCCCTTACCATCAAAGCAAAAGGCTTGTCATGCCTGTCAAGCATGTACCTGAGTTTCATGACTGTATCATCATCAGGCAGACAGCACAGATGAAAACCTCCAACACCTTTTATCCCCACAATCTCTCCTTTTCTAAGGAGCGCTGCAGCCTGCTCTATTGCGGACACTCCCTCTGCCAGGGCAATTGAATTATACTGCAGTTCAAGCTTAGGACCGCAATCAGGACATGCGATTGTTTGCGCATGATACCTGCGGTCTGCAGGATTTTCATACTCCTTCCTGCACTTGCTGCACATCTCAAAATCAGCCATGCTTGTATAAGGACGATCATACGGTGTGGATTCCACCATGGAAAACCTTGGCCCGCAATCCGTGCAGGTCAGGAAATGATAACCATGCCTCCTGTTTTCCGGGTCACGCAGCTCTTTCAGGCATCGGCTGCAAAGGCTGATATCAGCAGGCACAAACCCGCCTTCGCCTGAACTTTCCAGTATCCTGAAATCATCATAATCTCCTTCTACCTCACTTCTTTTGACAGAATCAATACGCACAAGAGAAGGCCAGTCAGTTATATTATCTACAAAATCAGGCTCATCAGAAACGATCTCTACTCCTTCACCAGTGTTTTTCACATGACCCAAAACACCCCTTTCACAAGCCTTCCTGTAGATGAACGGCCTGAAACCAACACCCTGGACTATACCTTTTATGACAAACCTATACATGCCAGTCCAGAAGCAAAGAATGTTTTTAAATCCTTTCCTATACTATCTCACCAAATCTTGCCTATACTAAAACAGATTGTACCTGTAACATAATTAAGTTTTAGAACACATCAGATCTTTCCAGAAACATTTATATACCGGGAGAGCAGTTGAGATGATGATGGATGAAGGTAACTCCTTTAGTATTGACATGAACGAAGCAGAACAGGTAGAATACTTCAACGAGATCAAGAAATGGATAAAGATTTACCTGAAATTTGATTTCAGCAAGTATAATGACTCATATATCAAGCGAAGGATACAATCACGCATGTTCTATCACCGGATGAACCGATTTAAGGATTACTTCCAGTTCCTCAAGGAGAATAAGCAGGAAGAGACAAAGCTCCTTCAGAATCTTACAGTCAATGTGACCAAATTCTTCCGTAATCCTTTACTTTATGATGACATAAAGACCAATGTCCTTCCAAACATCATGAAAAAGGATAAGGTCACAATCTGGAGTGCTGGATGCTCCTCAGGTGAAGAACCATACAGCCTTGCGATATCAATCCTTGAATTCCTCAAAAAAGATACCATGCCTAATAATGTGAAGATCTATGCAACAGATTTTGACACTGACGCAATACAAAAAGCAATCTATGGCAGGTATCAGAGAACCCAGTTCTCAGACACATCCCAGGAGATTATCGACAAGTACTTCACGCAGGAAGGAACTGCATACAAAGTAAATGAAGAAGTCCGTGAAAGTGTAACTTTCATACATCACGACCTGTTCCAGGAAAAACCCATCGAAAGCTGCGACCTTATCCTGTGCAGGAATGTAGTCATATACTTTACGATGGAAGCAAAAAACAAGCTATACATGGTTTTCTACAACACACTCAATCCTGAAGGATACTTTATCATGGGAAAAAGTGAGACCTTGTCAGGAAAAGCCAGAGAATTGTTCAGTCCTGTCGTTCTTGATAACAGGATATATCAGAAACTATAAGATATATTCTTTTCCTATTGCTTTCAGGATAATCTTGCATTCTTCAGTTGACGTATCCAGGATGATTGTCCTCCCATAAGAACCACCGACATCCTCAGATAAGAGTTCAATCCCTGACTCCTTCAATACCTGCCTTACAGCATTTGCATTCTTCACATTGATCGATTTCTCAGATTCCTGCAAAGAAGGGAACATGTGAGCCCCTCCTGCAATCTTTGCCTTAAGCCTTGTCTTATGCGCCCCTTGTTCCACCATGTCCTTTACCATGTTAGGTATGCATATATCCGCATATTTGTTGGGATTTGCAGTCTTCCTGGGAAGCTCCGCATGCAAAGGCAGCATTATATGCCCCATTGAGTATATCTTCTTTTCTGAATCATAGATGACTGTTGCAATGCATGATCCTATTCCCACACACATCAACTTATGTCCTTCTCCTTTGATGACATACTCTCCCATTCCAACAATCAATCGCTCAGAATCCATATCTCTCACGTATCATTTCCCTCATCTTCTGCAAAGAATCAGGATTGAATATCATCAGGTATCCTCCACCTATAGCCTGGTCACTGATTTCCATCTCAGTCTTTATAAGCAATATGCTATCTATCGTCTTTCCAACCTCAGACAAGATGAAATCAATAAGAGAACCAAGCATGTCATTTGCATAATGCGGCACTGAAGGGACCATCATTATATCAAGCATTGAAGATATAGCATTGAGATAGGATCCAGTAAAGATGTTTGACATCTCCTTATAAGCCGAGACATCATCATCCTGTGGCTCAAGCCTCTCCTCGATGTCACGCCCGTTGATCATGTTGATTATACGCATCGCCTGGGTCGTCGGATGCAGATACACCGCATCACCAGTAAGGTCACCCATGACACGAAGATATACTGCCATGACCATTGTATCTGCGCCGCCAATCTCATCAGCTACCTGCTCGATAGGAACAATCTGTGTTTTCAGGGGCTTGATACTGACCTTTTTGTTGATCATCTGTGAAAGAGCAGTCGCCGCATTCCCCGAACCTATACTGCCCATCTCTGTAAAAATATCAAGTTCATTCTTTTCAAAATCAGCCATAAGATCACCTGCTTACAATAGAACTTGGATCAAGAATAAGACAAACCTTCCCGTCACCAAGTATGGTTGCGCCTGCAATGCCTTTTACGCCTTTTACAAGCTTGCTTAAGTTTTTGATAAGTATTTGTTGCTGATCTATTATCTCATCTACTATAAAACCTATTTTCCTTTCCTGTTCTTCAGTTATGACTACCGGATAAACATCAGATTCCGACAAGGGTAACTGGAACACCTCAGACAGATGAACCAATGGAACCTCTTCCCCGCGGAGTGCAACAACTTTTCTGCCATGGATAGTCTTTATATCTGTCTTGGGTAGATCTATTGTCTCGACAACACTACTCAAAGGGATGGCATATTTCTCTTCTCCTGTCCTTATCAGAAGGGAAGATATTATAGCAAGAGTTAGAGGCAGATGCAATTCAACCACTGTCCCTTTACCCAGCTCAGATTCAACCTTTACATTACCACCCAGCTTCTTTATCTTGGTAAGGACCACATCCATCCCTACTCCCCTTCCACTGATCTCAGTAACCTTATCACTTGTACTCAGGCCTGGTTTGAACATGAGCATCAAAGTCTGTTGCCTGGTAAGTTCAGTTGCCTCTTTTTCAGTAATGAGTTCATTCTGTAGTGCTTTATTCCTCAACTTTTCAGTGTCAATCCCTGCTCCATCGTCTTTTATCTCTATCACGGCCATATTCTTTTCACGACGGGCAGTAAGATTAATAGTTCCGTTCTCACCCTTATTGCTGTTCATCCGGGTATCAGGATCCTCTATCCCATGATCGACAGAATTTCTTAATATGTGTACTAAAGGCTCACCGATCTCATCCAGAACATTCCTGTCAAGTTCTATTTCTTCACCCTTGACAATCAGATCAATCTTCTTATTCTCCTTAGCTGATACATCCCTCACGAGCCTGGGAAACCTGCTGAATATCTGCCCTACTGGAACCATCCGCTGCTCCATGACTTCTGCCTGGATCTCCGATGTGAGCCCATCTATGTTATTGATGACATCATTCATCACAGTTGATTCGAATTCCTTGCTGATCTGCTTCAGCCTCATATTGCTGATAAGAAGTTCTCCAACCATGTTCACAAGATTATCAAGCTTCTTGACATCAACCTTGATGCTTTGTATAGGCTTTGAATAAGTCTTTACTATATCCTTTTTCTTAGGTTCACTCTTCTGTGGAAGGAAAGATTCAGGAACATCAAACTCCTCATCAAGATTAAGGACATGACACTTGAGGTCAGATACTGAATCGAATGCTTCAACAAGCTCTTCCTTGCTTGACATGGTAGATATTACAATATCAAAACCAAGATCGATTGATCCCCCTTGGATCTTATCAAATTCAGGATTAGAATAGATTATGCTCTCGATATAATCCTGGGCCTTTTTCATAAGAATCTGTGTTTTCGGTCCCCTTAGCTGGTTATTCGGATTGAAAAGAACAACAACACGGAAAACATTCCTTCCGGATTCCTGCTCACTATTGACCCTTCCTTGCTGTTCTTCAGAAAGCTCTACTCTGGGTTTGATATTAAAAGTATCATGCGTTACCTTCTCCCCGGAATCTGTTATCTTATTCAATTCCTCCATCAGGTGATCAATATTGATATCATCAAGGTCCTTGTTATTGATTGCTTCAAGCCCCTCCTCAAGCAGGTCCTGCCCCTCAAAAAGCTTATCGATTATATCCTGATTGACACTAACCTCACTGTCACGGACCTTACCAAGAACATTTTCCATCTTATGGCTGAGTTCAGAAAACTTTTGGTAGCCCATCATCGCAGAGTTACCTTTCAGAGTATGGCAAGAACGAAAGATCTGGTTCACTACCTCATGATTTTCAGGTTCTTTTTCAAGATTAAGGATTCCCTCATTTAGGTTATCAAGCTGCTCACGAGCTTCCGATAAAAATGCCTCTTTATAGCTACTCTTACTCATCCTATACCTCAAACTGGCTTATCAGGTCACCCAAGGTGCCACTCTCTTTTTTGTTTTCCCTGATATAAGCAGTCTCTTCTTCAACCTTTTTGACAGATTTCTTCAATAGCTCAGACACATCATCTGGCATTATCTTATTATTGATTATCTTCTTGAATGTGAATTCAATACACTTGCTCAGTTCGCTCAATTGGTTGAATCCAAGCAATGCAGCGTTACCCTTTATTGTATGTGCAGTCCTGCGCAGCACATCATAATCCTTTGATGCGATAAGTTCATCCATCCGGTTTAAGGTATCTATACTTTCTTGTGTTTCTTCCAAAAAGATGTCAAGGTACTCCTCATTCATTTTACTCTTTTCAAAACCTCTTTTGCTATGCTTGACAAAGGAACAACCTCTTTTGCTGCCCCTAATTTAACAGCAGCTCTGGGCATGCCCGGCACGATGCTTGTGGTTTCATCCTGTGCTATAGTTTCACCATTCTTATCCTTTATAGCCTTCATACCTTCTGCTCCATCCTTCCCCATTCCTGTAAGAAGAACCCCTATAGTCTTTTCACCATAGATCTCAGCAACTGACTTCATCATCACATCAACACTTGGTCGCACACCCAATACAACAGGATCCTTGGTAAGCTTTATGACAGGAACTTTCTCTTTCTTGATCTCCATATGATAATCACCTGGTGCAACATACACAACTCCAGGTTTTATAGTTTCATGATCTTCAGCTTCTTTCACTTTCAGAGAACATAACCTATCAAGTCTTTTTGAGAATGGTAGAGTGAATTCTTCAGGAAGATGTTGGACAATAAGAACCGGCAAAGGAAAATCTCCAGGCAAGCCCTGCAAAACTGACTCAATTGCCTTAGGCCCTCCAGTGGACGCACCTATGCACAGTATTTGGTCATACTTTCCAGAATAAGG